>UQIW01000001.1 GCA_900541235.1 uncultured Collinsella sp.
AGATTCTAGGACGAAGGCCGTTCTTCGTTAAACGGGCGCTAGGGCGTCACCCTTACACCAACATTTTCGACGCGATCGTCCTCGCCAACATCCTCACCGTCTCGATCCTTGGCTTTCTTAACTGAAAAGCGCAGATACGTCTCTCCATCACGAAAATCTAAATACTCCAACCCGTCGTAATGAAGAACGGAAAGCTCGGAGGCGATAATGGGAACAGCAACCGTAAATTGCATCTCGTCTTTGGAAATTGCTTCCATTCCCACAAGACGCCCTTTTAGATTGTTATATAACAACGGATAAAACCGCTCAGACTCATTGAACAAAATTGGGTCGCCGACTTTATACGTATGATAATTCCAGACAACGGCCTCGTTCTTATTTCCCGACTGCAAGATTTTGTTCATATTATTAATGCCATAGAGGCCATCATAGTTGAGACATAAGACAATCTCATCATCATTCATTCTGCTAATTACAGAGTCATCAAGATTCGACGTAAAATCGCAAGAAATAAGAATTTCAGCGATATCAGGACTCACATTCCTGACAGCATGCCATAGTTTTAGCAAATCATCATTCTTCGTGCGCCATGGTTTATCAAATTCATGGATGCACTTATCAGGCAAGAAGTCTCGAGCCAATGAAAACCAGTTTCCAAACTTAATGGACTCAATCTGTCTCACATCGCCAACAAGCAATAGCAGTTTAAACCGATTAGAATCAATAATAGATTTCATATCGCTATTGCAGACAGTGCTGCATTCGTCAACGATTAAGATGTCGCAATCTGGCACACGATTCAAATACTTCGCGACGGTCATAAATTCGCAATTCTTATCATTTATTTTTCTTCTAAGGCTATCTACGGCAGGATTTGTATTAGCGATAGCAAGTTTGCTTTCATTTTGCAGAAAAGCGCAAACGATGTTGACCATGGTTGTTTTTCCGGTACCAGCCGAACCGTAGATGAACGCGACGCTCGTTTCGGCAAACATGGACTTTAGAGCATCTATTTTTTCTGAATCATCCAACTTGCAGCTTGGATCTTTAAGCCATGATTCACATAAAGCAGTATAGCCTTTGACCCCGGCACCAGACAGTTTTAAAAGCCCGCGTATAATACAAGTGAGTTCGTCTTCGACTCCCTTAACAAATAGATGCCCGTTCTCATGCACGAGATCCCTTGAATGATGTCTAAAATACAAAGCGCTATTAAATGAGGCAATCAGTTCATCAACATCCGAGAAGGTTGTAATTTCGGTATCCCTAAGATACAGAGCATTAGAATCGATTGTCTCCGCGGTCACCCTACGAGCAAGAAAGTTATCTTCATACGGATCTGGATCAATACATTGATACAAATCCTCGACAGCGACTACATGCCCAATAAGACTCGTGCAATACGGCTGCCGATCAAAGGGGGCACAGCCGTTTTTCAAATAAAGGTCACCGAGACGGCTATTCGGACTTACAGTCAATTGTTCCTCTATAACCCTGTTACGAGGTTTAGACAAAAGATACTTTAGAACATTAGATCCATTTGAGCCAGCACTCAAAAACTCATGCGCAGAGCTAAGCAAGGTGTGTACCGGACAGGCATTTCCCGAAGATGCTATCTCCCCCATCACAGAAATAAACTCGTCATCAGGGAGTAGAGCAATGTCGCAAAGCGTCATCCCGGTATGGGTCATTAGGTTCATAAGTGATCTATAGCTAGTGTATTGGCCAGTAAGCCACACTGCATCAGGGCCTCTAAGTATCTTTATAAGATTATTCAACTCACAGGGGCGTACTGAAACCGCATATGCATCAACAATCGTAACAGGAAGAGTAAAGCCAAGACCGTCGATACTCGTGCGCTTAGTCGAAACCACCACTGAATAATTAGTGGGCATTCTGAAAGATGAATAAACAAGTATACGATCAAATTTGCTACAAGAATCGAATGCGGGGACAAGTGTCGCCTCATAATAGACAGAATCCCCAACAAAGAAAGGCTTAGCAGCTCTAACGTAAAAACGGTCCTTCTCAATTTCAACAGCATTGGCACTCATGAAATCATTGATTTTATGAGCTATCTCTTCATGGTATTTAGCCAAGCCGGGATCGGTGTCCAGAGGAATCTTACTCAAATTGGCAAGAATTGTAAGGCCGAGTTTATCGAATGCATAACGTTTCAAGCACAGCAAATTTTCGTAATACTTCAACAAAAGGCGCTCTGCAGAATCTTCACTTGGAACATAGTGCGAAACGACCTTTTGTAAATAATGATGGAACTTAGCAATAAACCGAGTCTCGCTGTTCTTGCTCATATCTTTAATAGCAACCGAACATAATTTAAAGCAGTCGCCTTCGATGGGCTTGTTGCCATAAGTTGCATACATTGCAATGTGCTCAACAAGATGACGCAGATAACCCACAACGTCTCTTGAAACGGCTGACCTGCCCTCGAATTCAAGTCTATCAATTGAATGCTCTACAGCGTCGTTTGCATTGTAAAGCTCCTTAAGAGGGTTTCTCATAAGCCTCGCTCCTCCATCGTAATTTTCGACCCCCCAATATGGCTTAACGGCCAAGAAATCTTTACATCAATTAAGATGTCCATCCGATGTCCATCAATAATGATAGCCGCACCCAAACAACACTTCCGAGCCAAACGACGAAGCCGGGTAACGCATAATTACTTTCACAAATTGACAAACACATAGAGGAACACGGTCCACGCGTCGTCATATGATTTCAGGCGAGTAAACAACAAATCATCGACGAAAGGGGCGCGAGCCGAGTCCGCAAACATCGCATCGATCGACGATGGGTCGCTCGACGCGCTGCTCGACGAGGAGGCGTCCAAGCTTGTCGGGGCCGAGCGCTATGAGAGGACGGCGGGCCGGGAGGCCTACCGCGGCGGCCACTACGCGAGAAAGCTCGTCACGGGCGCCAGGGAAGTCGAGCTCAGCGTGTCGAAGCTCCGCGGGGCAGCCGCTAGGACGATGCGCGACGGGTTCGCCGAGACGCTTGCCTACACGGAATTCCCGCCGGAGCGCTGGAGCCAGATTAGGACGAGCGACGGGATCGAGCGCATCAACCGCGAGATCAGGAGGAAGACGAGGGTCGTCGGGACCTTCCCGGACGGCAACTCGGCCCTCATGCTGGTGACGGCGAGGCTGAAGTACATAGTGGAGCACGAGCGGGGCAAGAGGAGGCACCTGGATATGTCGAATCTGGACGAGATGGACGAACTGAAAGGAAAGTAGGAGGGCTAGAAGAGGACGGGGCCGAGGACAGCAAAATCAATTTGCAAAAGAATCTTGACGGTACCCCTCCCCAACATTCCCCAGAAAGTTCGCTGATGTTGACTGGGGTTCTCGTAAAATAAACCCCAACAAAATATGTGCGGAGTGCTGGCCTGGAGCTGCCTCCGGACCCCATTGGCTGCTTACCGAGAGTCTCCGCTATGAAACGACCCCTTTACTACCTGCTCTGCGCGATCGCGTGCATGTCCATGGTCAGCTCCGCGATGCCTATGCCAGCCATCACGGAGGCCTTCCAGCCTCAGGCAACCGCGAAGCAGCAGGCGCAGGCCGTAAACAACACAAACTGACGAACCAATTGCCGACATGAACGATTTCGTCCCTGCCGGCATTTAAGCAGGGAGAAAGATTTGGCAATATTGTCCATTATCTAACTGATTCAATAGCGGAATGAAGCCTGCAGCAGGGGCCAAATTCGGAAGTAAGCGGCAAATCCAAAACCTGCCAAGCACACCGGAATGCCACAACGCTTCTACCTGCGTTTTCTTTACGCAAAAACGGCGGTGTGCTCGAGGATTCTAGAATTTGCCGCATACTTCCGGCGGGCAATTCCGAAAGTGCGGTGAAAAACCGAGAACTGCCGACCAGACCCCTGTTTTAAGCTTCGACGACCTGCGGTTTTGTTACCGAAAATCGAGTTGCGCTCGGCGGTTTCCGATTTTTCCCCGCACTTCCGGAAAAACGCGGTAAAAGCGAGTGTCTGAAGCGGAAACACGACAATTGCTCCTCGGAAAACAGCCCACTAAACGCAAAAACCGCCTTTCGGCGGTTCCCACGGACCAAGCCGGACGTACCGTCGCTAGGCCTCATCAAGGGTTACTTTACGGAAGAGTCGGGCTGTGATCAATCATTTTTCAGGTTTGGGGACAAAGGTCGAGCTACATAGAAAAGCTGATCTGTGGCAGATAAAGCGGCCCCCATACCCCACCGGCAGCAACATTCTCAATGATGCCCTTTGCAAAGGAATACAGGTCTTGCATGCCGAAGCTAAGCGCCTCCCTATCAAATGCCTCATCGTCTAAATCAGACGGAGCACGATAGATACCGGACACGGATATTTCGGAACGATAATAGTGGCCCTCATCACTGGGAATGAGCTCTATGACAAGGTTGAGCTGCCGAAATCTAACTCCGTTTTCATCAAAGAAGGCACTCGTTATGTCATTTCTAACGTTAAACTCACCGTCTGACTTATTAACTCCCTCCTTCGGGGCCATTCCGCCATCAAATGAAAACCTATCGACTTTTTTAGACACGCATGTAATCGACGAAGACTCAATGCGCTGCTTCTTCAACGAGTCCATTTACATCTCCAATCGGAAGGAATTCTCATCAACCAAAGGATCAGAATCCCTATAAGCAGGGGCTTTTCCTCCTGGTATTACAGACAAAAGCGGCGAGCTAAGAGTTGCGGTCCTCTCATGGAGAGCCAAGCCCAGGTATTCGCGCGCCTCGGGAACATCGCGAATGAGCCTCATAAGGATATTGGCAGTAACAGTCTGCTGAGACGCTCCGTTCTCCCATCGAGATGACGTTGGTTTTGAAACTCCTAAAAGTGACTCAAATTCATGCTGAGTTAAGCCTAGATCTGAGCGCAAATGCTTTATTTCCGAGGGAGATAGAAGCTCATGAGCCTTGGCGTATTGCGCGGCAAGCGCATGGGCGAGTTTAGTCGCCTCCGCAGCGGTCATTTCATCATTGCCGCACTCACAAATATAATGCCCAATTCCTTCAACAGTAATTTTCTCGCCACGGTAAATTTCAGTCATTGGCGCCGTGGTAAATTGCATTTCCTTGCCACATTCCATGCAACGCATGACTCCTCCTTTAATGAATATATCCATCGATGTTCGCAGACAAGACGTTTAAATGCGCCTTGCCTTCAGAATCGATTGAAAACTTAACGTACCAATCCTCACATTCAAAATCCCGACAAACATAGACGTCTGCGTAAACATCGTGCAAAGGCCCATCCATATCGAGTGCGATGGATTTCCTGAAATCGCTGGGCTTTAGGTAATCAAATAGATCGGCGAGAAAACGATCAATATCCAAATAGCCATAGTGGTTGATCAGGTGCCTGCGCACCTTGCCGTTTACAACCATCTCTCCCGAGCAGGCCAAGGATTTGGCCTCGTCTAGAGAATATGTCGGCCGAAACTTGGTTCGGTTCATGAGCACCCCTTAGTTAGCATCATGCTAACTATATTCGTATAGTCGCCAATTGGCAACTACATTCAGCGCACCAACGTAAGCGATCGACCGGATGGCGTCTTAGGCCCGACAAATACAACTCTGACTGCATAATCGAAGAGCACAAGCGTACAGAGCTAGACCCAGAGCGTAGCCTTACAGACTATTTCTAGAAGGTGCCCGTGTCGAGTCTCGCGGCGCAAATCACAACGTCGACGACGGACCGCCGCCCCTCCCCTCCCCAACAATCCCCCAGAAAGTTCGCTGATGTTGACTGGGGTTCCCGTAAAATAAACCGCAACAAAATATGTGCGGAGTACTGGCCTGGAGCTGCCTTCGGACCCTATTGGCTGCTCACCGAGAGGCTCCGCTATGAAACGACCCCTTTACTACCTGCTCTGCGCGATCGCGTGCGCGTCCATGGTCAGCTCGACGATGCCCATGGCAGCCGTCGCGGAAGCCATCCAGCCTCAGGAAACCGTCGAGCAGCAGGCGCAAGCCGACGCCACGAGCAGCAACACAGGCAAGGCCGAAGACGGCGCCAACACAAATGCGACAGCAGACACCGCAGGGGACAGCAGCGCAACATCCACCGGCACCAGCGCAGCCAAAACGGAAAGCGCTGACGGCACCCCCGCCACAACCGCCACCCCCACCCCATCCCTCCGAACCCAAACCACCCCCACGCCTGCCGCGATCTCAGCCACGTCACAAACCACCTACGCCCACTCCGCCACCGCAACCCAAAACGGCGTCACCTTCACCGTCTCGTGGAACGACGCCCCCGCGGGCGCCGCGACGACCTTCCACGTAACCCAGGCCAACGGCTCGTCCCAGGCAAAGGCGCGCATGGACGTGCCCACCTATTGCGACGGCGGCAGCCATGAAAGCGTCTGCGACCCGTCGCGCCCGGCATGGGCCAGCTACTACAGCCTGGGCACCGCGGGCCACGACTTTACCTTCGACTTCACGGCATCGGGCACGTACCGCATCTATTTCTACTTTATGGACAAAGACAGAAACGACCCCCAAAACGACAAGGGGATCTACTACCTGCGCACCACGGCGGAGGTGACCGTAAACGACGCCGCCCGCCCAAGCGTCACGCAGATCGTCAACGACGCCGCGGACCTGTGCAGGCAGCAGACAAACGGCTCGGAATACGACATGGCGTTGTGGCTCCACGACTGGACGCTCGACCAGCTGGAGTACGACCACAGCCTCAACTGGCGCTCGGCCGAAAGCGGCCTCACGCGCCACCAGGGCACCTGCGAGAGCTACCAGCGCATCTACTCCAAGCTCCTTGACGCCGCGGGCATCGACAACGGCCGCATCACCGGCAACGGCCACACCTGGAACGCCGTAAAGATCGACGGCAAATGGTGCCAGATGGACCTAACCTGGGACGACACCAGCGACAACTGGTACGGGGATCTGGACCAGCGCCATCTGTACTTTGGCCTGACCGACGAGCTCATGGCAATCGCCCACTCCGATCACACGGCCAATTATCAGAAGAATGGCTACACCTATCGTTCAACCGATCTTTCCAATAACTACTTTGTGCGAAACGGCAAGGCCGATGAATGAGCAGAAAAGTATGCCGACCGCATTCAGCAGCACCTGGATACCAAGGAAGAGAGCTTTTCCATTGATGCGAATAACCAGTCCTTTCCGTCGAATATTTCGGGGATGCAGAATAGGATTGTTGCTTATGCTATGAATCGGAGGGAGCGGAAGGCGAGCTACTAAGAGGTTAAGCTTTTGATAGCATCCAACGTCACAAAAGAATTGAGCAGCAAATGGTGCGCTAAGTACGGCCTGAAAGCTGAATACAAAATAGCAGCATAAGAGAAGGTCTTAGACAACGGTACGCACCGCCTCGCCTCCGCGATCAACCACGGCATGGCCGTGTCGGCCTCCGCGTCCGGCTGCCTGCTGTCAGCCCGCCCCGGCGCCCTCTCCTTCGATCGCGACGCGGCCACGGGCCACCAACAATGTCCAGGAGCGGACAAACAACGAGATAAAGCGCAGGTCGATGGTGGTACAGGCATTCCCCTCAACGGCATCGCTGGTTCGTCTGGCCGGCACGGTCATGTGCGAGCAGAACGAGATGTGGCAGGAGTCGAGGTACTTCTGGGAGTTAAGATGGACGAGCTCTACGACGAGGGTCGCACGCTCGGGATCGACGGGAAGGTCGACTGGACGCGGCTGGAGGCGAAGTCCGGGAAGATGATCGAATCAGGCCTCGAGCTGGCGGACAGGATCGGGGCGGCATAGGATATCAACGTGTTCCAGCTTCCCGGACGCCGGGCCGACTCGTTTCTGATCGGGCGCTACACCAACTTTCTCGACACTACCTCTCTCAGGTCATCGCAGCACTGGCAGCAGTGGGTCCAAGACGACCGATCTGTCCCCGTAGTATTAGAGGAAGACACGCAAACGGTAACTGCACCGCTGCCCCTAACAGATGCGTCGTTATTCGAGTTTCCAACAAACACAATGTCTTGGGGCGAAACGCTCAGATCGCCCGCGACCCTGCTCACAAATCTGCGCTTACCCTCGTAGTCAAAAGGACTAATGCGGATGCCATCAACAACGCCTTCGGAATCAAACAGAAACTGATTGGACTTGATTTCCTCCACGTAGCAAGCAAGGTCACCAAGGGCCGCGCGTATAAACTGCCTCTCCGAGCGAGAGACAATCCAGATCAGAACGCCCGCATCGTTAAGCACCTTAAACACGTCACAAATACCCGGAATTAGACGAGCGTCCTTTCCGATGAGCGTGATGTCATCTTTGGTAATACGAGCTTCCCTGAATAATTCCGTAGCCTGCTGAAAATAGCTTCGCCTGTCATCAGCATCGTGAGAATAGCGCACAAGGATATTCTGGAATCGGGCTTTATCTTGGCCAGATTCGAGCCAGATATAACGAAGGCTACTGTCAGCATCGATCTTGGGCAAGAGAGTGCCCACGAAATCAAACACAACTGCAACAGTTTTTCCAGAAGGACCAGCGGTGCTTTCGCTAGTTAAAGGCAATGGGACTTTCTTTCTACCCATACGCCAATAAATCTCTAACACCGCAGAAATATATCGCTGCATATCCCCCTCAAACACGAAATACGACTCAACCGCATCCCATGCTTGCGTATTGGCGCAGTCCGAACACACGCGCTCAATAATTATGGGGCCAGACGAATCACTGACCCTAGGAGCAATGAACGACAGCAGTAAATTAAAGTATGAAGGACCAGGCAGATTTCTCCCCGACACCTAGGTCCGAAAAGCACTCATTAATATGCGAGCATCGCTATCAAGATGGTCAAGGTTGATATTATTGCTCTCAACAACCAAACGAAGAAGCTCGGAAAACTTACGAGTCCACTCCTCATCTCGCTGGCGACGTCCGCGCCCCGTCATCAATGACCCCTTTCAACCTAGAGATTTATGCAAACCGCCTTCGATATCGAACAATTGCTTACGGAAAAATGAAATTACGAAGAGCACGCATTGCCCATTAGATAAGCTCCAAATGCAAAACAAAGCTATTGTGAATCACCGCGAACAAGTTTCTTAAGGCGGCGTTTAATACCGCGAAGCTTACCACGGACGCGTTGCCAGAGGGTAGGACGGAAATCCCACTTGACCACGAGATCTAGGATAGACAATCCAGCAGACGCGTCTTTCAAAAACTCTTCACGTTTCGGATACGGTGCAACGGAACGAATGAGACTGGGATTTCCGGCGATGACCTCGTCAAGTGTGGCCAGGCCGTTTACAGTAAGCCCAGAGATAACCTTGAATGCCTGCTCGCCCTTCTGCGTGTTGCAGATAACAGCAGAGACGCCCTTGGAGTAGTCGACCTCGGGATGGATATTCTGGAACCCCCAGAAGTCACCGAGCGTGATATCGGCGCCGCTGGAGCGCTTTGCGGGGCACTCTAGGCAAGATGAGCGAAGACTCGCATTGGCAAGAAACGCTTTCATATACCAATCCTTCTCAAACACCTGGGATTCGGTATCCCCGGTGTTGTCTTTCTCCGCTATGTGCTTGTACATAGCGGAGAAAGACAACCATCCGGTTGTCTTACTCCGCATATTTACGTCGCAGACGTCCGACCCGAAGGCCTCGCCGCGGTAGTCGACCCAGCGCGACCAGAGTTCGGGAGAGGGGACGCCGTGGCAGATGACGTCGACAGACAGAAAAAGGTCGCCGTCGGCGAGCTTCCCGAGATATCCCCTCATACCCGCGACCTGGCAGGCGGTACCGGCGAAGAGGACGCGTCGACCGGACCGGAGTGAATCACGAACGCCCCTATACACCTCTTTCCCGACAGAGCTCTGCACGTATTTTGAACGCATGACGGCATCGAGGTCGGCTTCGTTGTCGACGAGCACATGGCGGACAGTATGACATCCCTCATCGAAGGCCGCACCGCAGACGACGCCGCCATCGGAAAGCGCCTTCCGAGCAAGGAGCCCGAACATGCCGCCCGAGGAGGAGCGGTCGAGCAGCTCTGGAGATTCGGCCTTCGCCCATGAGACGGATTGTAGCTGGTCGGAAGATCGCTTACCTACCGCGGGGCAGGCTCGCTCGCAAGCGCTGCAGCCGATGCAGCTCCCAGTATCCACCATAGGGCGGGAAAAGCCGAGAACGTCTCGCTCCATGGAAATACATCCCTTGGGGCAGACGGCGGAACAGGCTCCGCAGCCGCAGCAGGCGTCTCCGATTTTGCAAATCTCAGGATTAGGCATAAATAGCTCCCTAACGGAGGAATGGAAGGCGGGCGGTAATACCTGCCTTCTCATCGGAATCAAGAACAAATAGCCACATAGCAACTACGAAAAGCAAGGTGTAAACCGCACCCCAGGCGAGGAAAAGCAGCCAACTCGAAACGGGAAGAAAAGCGCTCAATACCTTGCAGACGGCAAGGACTGCCGCAGACGCCAGCGCCACGGGCAGGTTACGCTTCCAGAAGAAGGCCATGTCGAGCCCGATGCGGTTCTGGTAGTACCAGTTCATAAAGAGTCCGTTGCCCAAAACGATGCTCACAATGTAGGCAATCGCGGGAGCCCAGTACCCTAGATAAGGAGAAGCAATCCAGGTGAAGACAACGTTCAGCACCGCCATGAATAGATAGACGATGCTACGAGTCTTATGCCTATTCTTTGCACGCTGAATTTCGATTCCCGTATTCTGGCACAGGGGAACGCCGACGGGGAGCGTCATCGCGCAGATGAGGTAGTACGCGTCGACGAACCCCTCGCCCGCCCACTTGATAATAAAGAAGCGGCCTACGAGCACGAACCCGCAGTACACCCAGCAGAATAGGAACATCTGATAGCGACCAACGCGCGTCATAAGACTCGTAAGAACTCCGTTATCGTCAGACTCGGCTACGATACGGTTAATCTTGGGAACGAAGACGCTCGACATGGTAATCGAGAGAGAATAAAAGACCTGGCGGATCTGAAGGGACACTGCGAAAACGGAAACCGCCACCGCGCTAGTGAGCGCGCCCAGCATCATGTTGGGAACGCTTTGGTTCACAAGGTCACACACCTGGTTCGCGAAAATCCAGGCAGAAAACGCAGCTATGGCTCGGAAAAGCGTCGTGTCGAACCTCTTGAGGTTGAACCGCATGCCAAGCTTGAAGCAGGCGAATCGGACGTTCAGCGAAAGAAGGACAAGCGTAACAGAAAGCTGGGCAACGGCTACGCCAACAGCACCCATGCCGGCGCTGAGAAGTAGGAACGCGATACCGGGAGTTGCCAGGGTGGTGAACATCTGCCTGGTCTGCTGGTACTTGAACTGCTCATGAGCAATGATATAGGCATCAAAGACTGTGGAGAATAGCGTACACGCCACGTTGACAGCCATGATCGCCATGAGCTCTCCAGCAAGTCCTACCTGTCCAGAGGTAAAGCTTCTAGAAAAAAATGTTTCTACGTTTGCCGCAAACAGCAAGCCCAGCGAAAGTGCGATGGCGCAGACAGCAAGGTACAGCATGAGGTACATGCCGTTAAGCGAGCGGATGTCCTCTTCTGTGCCGTGAGCCCTTCTCTGGGTGTAGAAGCGTACGTATGCCTCAGAAAAACCAAATGTAAGCAGCGTGAGAGAAAACACGAAAGAGTTAGACGTCTGATATACGCCGTAGTCCGCCTGCCCCACAAAGGACAGTAACATTGGCGTGTAGACTAGGTTTACTATATTTTTTACGATGATGTTGAGGTAGCCGAGTATGACGCCGGCTTTGCGCTGGCTAGCCACGGGAATCACCTTCGAGTGCATCTTTCAGCCATGTTAGAGATGAGTTACGAAGTGCCGATAGTCTAACTTCGACGTCATCCCAATTCGTGCCGAAAATCGCATCTTCGCAGAAAGATTCTTCGGAGGAGCGGTGTCCCTTGAGTCCAAAGTTAGCGCACAGCGTATCAAAACGCGATGACATATCGGCATCTGCGCTAACCCGCTCAAAGATGGCGAGAGGCCTATGATGCAGTAAGGCAAAAACACTTGCGTGAAAAGAGTCGGTGCACACAAGAGCGCTATGGGCGACAAGCCACACGAACTCAGAAGGGCCAATCGCCAGCGACTCGTCCATCACATCAATGACTTCAAAATCGTGAGAAGCCGCAAGGCAGGCAATGCGTTTGTCATTTACATCGTCACCGAGAACATATTTGAATACATATGGCCGAGTAAGATCCAACTTTTCAGGCTTGATCGACACTGTTTCCCATTCTGAAGGTCCAAGCAGGAGCGTTGGATCAAGCACTACTGGGACGTCGAAGCCGGCAAGATCACGAATGATTCCGGCTCCTGCAGCCTCGCGAACAGATATCGAGTTGATGTCATCGAGTAAAGCAGCCGTCCCCTCACGGTCTTCAAGGATTTCACTCACGCCAAAGCTAGCAGCGTAGGCAACCTTCTTACCACACGATACCATCGGCAAATACTCCAGCTCGCTATTAAAACTAAAATCAGGATTCCATACTTGATCCGATCCGATAACAAAGCAGTCGTACATTGCATCAAGTTTGGGGGAAACAAATTCTTTGGATACAACCGAATCAGAAAAGGTGATGTAGCTACTATCAAAGCGCCTAAAAGCAGCCAATCTGTCAGCCCTATGCTTAACTGAACCAACCTTACGCTTAAGAGCACGCATTTTTGATAGAGCAGACCCATGAAAGCCGGCATCTCGCCTCAAGGATTCAGTATGGTTTCCTAGGTCATCAAGTATGGTTTGAAGCGCAAAGTTTTGCAGCCTGTTTCCATAATTGATACTTTGTATCGTCATGATTGCGATATTCATAGCAAATTACTCCATAAATCTAAATATAAACGACTTTGTAATCAGGCATTAGCTTCCACTCCCACGGCAAATAGCGTCGAAAACCAAATTTCGAAACAACTGATTGCCAAGGGAGCAACTTTAGAAATTGGTACTGATAAACGAGGAGAACACAAACAACCTCATTCTTTTATCAATACGGTAGAACCAACCCGATTACCCCTGAGGCTTTTACACATTCCATATGCTCTCGTCAGGACATTGAAAATAACTGGGAAATGGACAATGAGTAAGTATTTGGCTTTAGTCGCACCGTGTAAAAACGATAAATAATTCCGATAAACCAACAATCTGTTCCGTAATAGCTCATAATCGCCAGGCCTAGAACCTAGTCGAGCTACCATAGAGAGAACCCCGATGGAGTGAGACGCAAACAACTCAAATGCGGGTGAAGGGTGACCAAGCGAAATCTCGTTGCGCAGAATGCGATCCTGCACTGCAGTTGCATCGACATACTTGGCCACAGATGCAGAATTAACAGCAGAATCCTCCCTAGTAATCAAATATCGATACAAAGGTTCATCAATGACAGCAACCGATCCAGCAGCCTTCCAAAACATTTTGTAAAGAAAGTCCCGATCCTCAAGTAGGGCTAAAGTGGTATCAAATCGCTCGTCTCCAATAAGGGACCTTTGAAACACGTGAGCATATGGAAATAGAAGGTCTCCGCACTGAAGTGGGCCCTCGTTGGAGGAAACACTAGACTTTGGAGCGGGTATTAGGCCCAGCCTATTGCCGTCGCCATCAATTTGCTCCACAGGAAATGCAACCATCAGGGGCTTATCTGATGATTGAGATAGAGCTTGTGCCAGTTTTCGCAAAGCGCCAGAACATATTTGATCATCGCTGTCGCAGAACCATACATATTGACCTTGAGCGACCTCGATACCAGCATTGCGAGCGGAAGAAACACCGCCATTCAACTTATGAACGCAAAGAACCCTGCGGTCTTGTGCGGCAAGTTCATCACACATATCAGCAGAACCATCAGTCGAGCCGTCATCAACAAGAATCAACTCAAAACTTTGAAAATCTTGAGACAGAATCGAAGAAACACAGTCAGAAAGATAGACAATAGTGTTGTACACGGGCACGATAATTGAAAATTCTGGAGCATTCATTTACTAACCATTTCAGCGATTTGATCGCAAAAATACTTGACGTCATATTTTGAAAAAATTGATTCCGCAGCATCAAGAACCGTTGTGGAAGTTTGCCAAATGTAACCTGAATGTTACAAGCGTCTTAACCAGTTCGTACTTCAAACGAAGCACAGACACGACGATGATTCGATAATCCAGCCGCAAGGTATCCACAATACGCGGATTTCCTAATTCATCTATCGCATGATTCACAATACCCGCAAAGGCTTTAAGCTCATGGCGCGCTGCGGCTTTATCAAAGGACTCATCAGCAAACAACAGCCCCAAAAGATAGACCACATTCCTCACGACACAAGCAAATGCTCCATCTTCTAATTTCCATTCCTTGCTATAAAGGATTATTTGATTTAGCACGCGCTCCAAGTCCATTCGCTGGCTCAGTCTATAACAAGCCGTACTTGCTTCCTCACTTTGTCTGTAAAAGTAAAGTACGTCATCGACAACAAGCATGCTTTGGCATCTTGCTGCGGCCTCGGCAAGTTGAAGTAAATCTTCTCCATGCATAACCCCGGCGAAAGCAGCATAATCAGTTTTCTCATTAAAAAGAGAAGCTCTGAAAACCTTGCCCCACATACTGTTCATATTTCCTTCAAGGACAAGAGATCGAATGGTATCCTGAACACGGTACGCCCCCGCCTTAGGTCCACTGAAGTGTAAAGGCGCTTCAAATGTTGGGTTCCTGCTAAATCGAAACATTAAAATATCAGGATCACAGTCATCAAGATATCTATAGCAATTCTCGATTGCATTAGCTTTTAACTTATCATCCGCATCCAGAAACATCACATGCGTCCCCTTTGCTACAGCAAGTGCAGTCCCGCGCGCAAGAAGAGGCCCTTGATTTTCAGTATGCACAACTATCGCATTGCTATGACGCGAACAGAACTCATCGCAATACTTCGCGGTTTCATCAGTTGATCCATCGTCAATAATTACTATATTGAAATCAGGACAAGTTTGACACAGAAGCGATTCCAAGCAGTCTCCTACATACCGTTCAGCATTAAACGCGGGAATCAAAACAGAGATATGCGGCTTACACGCATTTGCTTCTTCCAGATTACCAAACATTAAATAAATCCCTCTAGTCTAAGACGCATGCATAAGGAAGTACGCCATAATGCCCCAGTACCGAAATTGTTAATTGCATATAAACAAGAAAAGCAATGACGATAATCCACGTAAGCGCAAACTTCAATTTCTCATCTTCAATGAGCGTCAGCAGCCGCGGAATAAAAACGATCATGGATATACTGAAGTACCTACGCAACCTGTCTGCCAGAGGAACAAATCCCGTTGCCAGAGCCATCATTAAGGATAGAACCTCGACCACCAGCAAGGTACGCATTATGGAATCTGATGATGGAAACTTATTGCTCAACAGCGCAGCAAAACTTAGCACAGACAAATCAACTGCAATCGCCACGTAGGCGACGCGTCCATTATTAAAGGCCGAATCATAATAGCCCTCATACTTGCTGAAGTTACCGACCACATTTTGGAAAAGAGAATCAGCCACACCCGAGGCAACACATATTGCAAATAGCGTTAGAAACACAACTATTCCTTTATTGGAAAGTTTCCTAATAAAGTAGACGAAATAAAAAACAAAAGAAGTGGTATGAATCATGCATGCCAGGAATACACAAAGAGTGAAACGAAGCAGTTTACCATCGTGAACATAAACTAGAGAATAGAGCAAAATGGCAGCTGCTAGCATTTGCCTCATCATATTCATATAAGCAAAGAAATAGCCCGCTGCAATCAGGAGAAAAACGCTCATGACCGGATCAGGGGACAGTTTTTCAATTGCACAGCGACTAATGACAAAAAATAGAGTCGAAAGGACCAACAGAAAAAAATGAAAATTCGGCAATATCGCATAGCAAAGTCTTGAAAGCAAGTAGTAGCCAATTTCAATACTGCCTTGCATGCCTGAAGCAGACCAAAAATAGATATCCTGGTACATATAATAATCGGTGCCGATACCGACACGAAGACCCGTTACAAAGATCATTATCACCGTCGCGATTGCGGTGAAAACCAAGGACGATGCACGAGACTTTGACTTTGCTTTAAACGAAAGCCATTCCATAAATACAACGGCTGTGAGAGTTGACCAGTAAATAAGCATATAAGCAGAGACCTATTCAAAATGCTTGTTACGAGATGGAGGAAAGCCTCATCTCTTAACGAATTTTCATATAAAAATCGAGCAATGCTGAGGTACCACGAAGCCCAAAGCAATTCAAAGTAAATCGCGTGAGGCGAGACTTGTTGCCAGCTGCATATTTCATAAGCCAGCGATGATCCTTAAGGAATTCCATTGCATTTTTCCGTTGATCCCCAGCAAGCTTGCAGAGCATCCACAACATAATTGAGTACTCATACGCAACGAAACTTAAACAACAAGCACAGTCATTATTCTTGGGCCTATAGTCAGAGTCACAAAGAACGGGAATAGCATCTTCGATAAACCGCTGGAGACCTTGAAAATGCTTGAGACCAACTGCATCAGTGATAGAGCCCGCTCTATTCTGACGATATTCGTAATAATTCAAATCAAGTGCAGAATAAGTATCGGCATCGAGAAGACTATTCATGACGAAATTTAGGTCCTCCGAGACACGTCCGTCCTCAGGAAACCTAAGTCCACAGTTAAACAAAAATGCACGTCTATATATTTTCATACATGCGCTGTCAGGAAACTTAGGCAGTCTAGACAAGTAGTAAAGAACTTCGCTCTTGCTTTTTTGATTAATGAAACCGGGCTCAATATGATAGCCGATTGATTTTTTAGTTCCGTCAGGGTATAGCTTGCAGCTATCCAGAAACAAAATATCAGGCTTAGTATCCTCTAACTCCCGCAGAACTGCGGAAAGGCAGTTCTCCGAAATCAGATCGTCCGAATCAACAAACGCAACGTAATCTCCTGAAGCTGAATCCAGGCCTGCATTTCGAGCAGAAGCTAAGCCACCGTTTTCCTTATGAATAACAGTCACACAATCATGTTCACGTGCAATATCATCGGCTATTCGCGAAGACCTATCAGTCGAGCCGTCATCCACAAGAAGAACTTCACAAGTACTGTCAACCTGAGTTAAGATACTTTTACAACAATCGAGGAGGTAATCCTCCACGTTATAAATAGGAACAATAAAACTCAATTTCATAGTTTTGGTTTTCTCCAAACCTCTATTTATCTGCAATCGCTTTACAAGGCAACACCGTTTTGAGACAGTGGGAGTAATAATCCTCGAGACGTTTTGAAGCAGTAGACACATCAAAAGCCTTCAAGCTCTCTGAATCATTTGGATCAGCGTCTATCTTCCTCATGGAGATCAAATGCTCACACCATTTTTGAGGGCCAGAACTCAACCGCTCAAACTCCATAAGAGAAGTCAATTTGATTTCAGATGTGATTGCATCCGATGCCAAGATTGGAGTTCCGCTAGCTTGGCATTCAACTCCAACAACGGGAAGTCCTTCATATTTGCTTGGAAGACAAAAGACATCAAAAGCTTGATATAAACTTGCAACATCGGATCTAGTCCCTAGAAATAAGACAGAATTCGATATGCCCAAATCAATTGACATCTGTTTAACATGCTCCAGCAGTGGCCCGTTTCCCACAAGTGCGAGCACTGAATTTGGCTCACGGGAAAGAACCTCTCTAAAAACAGCTAATAGAAAGTCATGGTTCTTCTGATCGACAAACCTTCCGACGTGTCCAATAAGGAAGGTATCATCTGCAATGCCGAGCTGTTTCCTAACATGTATTCGACTATCTGAATTAGGAGAAAACTGGCTTATATCAATGGCGTTATTCATAACAGAAAATGACGTTTTGCGGCCAAATAGCCATTTCCCAGCAAACTCACTACAGGCAACTTTATTCGTGGGATATCGATTTGCCTGAGTTTTCAGCACGGTCTTGAGGGCGTTCTTGGCATACTCCCCCTTACCACTCGTAGAGTGGCTATGGGCGATACGCACGGGGACACCCGCCTTCTTCGCAGCGCGCAGTGGAAAAACCGAAAGCGCATTGATGTGACTATGTACGATCTTCCAGCCCTCTTCCCTAAAGAGGCGCTGAAGCTCTCGCTGGTATTCAATTACGTGCTGGTAGGGCGGAATCTCGAAAACTCTGCCACCGAGTGATTCAATCTCCTCGCGAGGGACAAGCGACGAATCGGAATCGATAAGGAAATCAAACTGCACTTTGCTACGATCAATATGACGGTAGTAATTCATGACGACGGCCTCAACGCCGCCGCCATTCATTTTTCCGACTATCTGTGCGACACGAATTGGATTAACCATCTAACGCCCCGTCCTCTTCTTGCCGAACATGGCACCAAAGGTGCCGGTAAAGCATTTCCAGTCCATTCGGAAGCAACGGTTGCGCACGTAGTTGAGCTCGATTTTCTGTCGCAAACCGCTCTCGAAGGTGGCGGCGTTGCGATCGGTCGCCTGCCAAAGGCCCGTAATGCCAGGCTGGACAGACAAAAGTTCTGCCTTTTCCTCGTCGGAAAAGTGCTGCTCGAGCTCATCCCTTGTAATGGGACGGGGGCCAATGACTGAAAGATCGCCGTTCAGTACATTGAGAAACTGCGGCATCTCGTCAATTGAGCACTTACGGATGAACCGACCAACCTTGGTAATGCGGGGGTCATCATCGACCTTGCGCTCAACTTCCCACTGATGTAGCTGCTCAGGGCTAAGGTACTTATGTACTTCGCCAGCGTCGGAGACCATGCTGCGGAGCTTAAAAATCTTGATAGTCCTTCCGCCCTTGCCGACGCGTTCTTGCGTATACATGGGGCTGCCGGGCGATTCGAGGCTTATGAGCACGCACACAATGGCGATAGGGATAAGCAGCAGTACACTCATCAAAAGACTGAATACAAGGTCAAACAGCCTCTTAATAAAGCGGTAGCCAAGCGTACCGCTCGGTTTAATCTCTTTAATAGCCAGTGCGTCCCCCACGGATACACAGCTCTCTGTTACTTCTTTTTCAGCCACAATAAAACATACGTTCCTGTCCCCAGGAACCCCCCATCTATGAACTCAAAATTTGAATTAACTGCTGGCGCAACGTCCCCTTACGTCTTGCTGGGCACGTCCAGAGGAAGCAGCTCCCTGAAAGCGGAGTCGCCTTCGCCCACGTCCACCAGGCACCAGCGCTTATGACGATCGATCCTCTTTACGCGGGCTTCTTGCCCCACCAAGGGCCCCTGCTCTATGTGCAGCACGCCGTCTTCTATACGGGCCACGCTGTTGCGCACAACGCCGTCGTCGTCGAGCACGCTGCGGTACCAGTCCTGCGCGTCGTCCGGCATGGGCACATAGGCCCGCTCCCTGCTGCCGGCAATGCGGCAGCCAAAGCTCAACTGGGCCAAAGCCCTATCGAGCACGGCGGCATCGCGCGTGGCGACGAAGAAGTATTCCTTGTACATAGGTTTGGTTTGGAGCGACCATGCGCCGTCCCGCTTAAACCAGAACTCCTTTTGCATCACAAAAGCGTCCTGCATCAGTTCGTGCGGGATAATACGGCGGACCTTTTCGCAGATCTCGCGCTCTTTTCCATTAGGGGTGTGGACCAGATACCAGCGGACGCGGCCGTGCTGGCTGTTGGTGGTGGCGCCGTTAAATGCGCCCGGTAGCTGCTCTTGGCGCCGTGCCGTCTGTTCCATGTTCTCGCCCCCTTTTTTGGCTTTGCGATGCACGCAAATGCAGGGGCGTTTAGAACAGGCTTCTCGCTCGCAGCTAGGCGCAGTCGCAAAAGTACAGGTTTTTGTATCTTTCAACTGACGACATTATATTAGCAATTATTCAGCGTTTGCCCAGATTACGCAAAATGTACTGCCAGTAGGTGCATCTCCATACCCCTCTACAAAAACCTGTACCTTTTTGTGCAACAAAAAAAGCCGCTCAACCAGCGGCTTTTCTTATTTCGGCATGAAAAAGGCGACCGTCCTTTGTGGACGGTCGCCTTTGTTAATTGTTGTGTTGCTTGCCTTAGGCGCGGGTCTTGATCTCCTCGGTCACCTTCGCAACAAACTCGTCAACGCTCATCTGAACGGTCTCGTTGGAGCGATCGCGGACGGAGATGTTGCCGGCCTCGACCTCCTTCTCGCCCAGGATGAGCATGTAGGGCACACGGTCGATGCTGCGGGCCTCGCGGATCTTGTAGCCGATCTTCTCGTCGCGATCGTCGCAGACCACGCGAATGCCGGCCTCCTCCAGCTTGGCGCATACCTCGTGCGCGTAGTCGCGGCTCTTCTCAGAGACGGGAAGTGCCTTGACCTGCACGGGAGCCAGCCAGGTGGGGAACTTGCCCGCAAAGTGCTCAATCAGAATACCGATGAAGCGCTCAATGGAGCCAAAGCAAACGCGGTGCAGCATGATGGGGCGCTTCTTGGTGCCGTCGGCATCCACGTACTCCAGATCAAAGTTAAGCGGCATCTGGAAGTCGAGCTGGACGGTACCGCACTGCCAGGTACGGCCGAGCGAGTCCTCCAGGTGGAAGTCGATCTTGGGGCCATAGAAGGCGCCGTCGCCCTCGTTGACCTCGTAGTCCATGCCCAGCTTCTCCAGAGCGGTACGCAGGCCCTCCTCGGCGCGCGCCCAGTCCTCGTCCGAACCCATGGAGTCCTCGGGGCGGGTGGAAAGCTCAACGTGGTACTTAAAGCCAAACTTCTGGTACACGGAGTCGATCAGGTTGACCACACCCACGATCTCGTCGGTCAGCTGGTCGGGACGCACAAACAGGTGGGCGTCGTCCTGGTTAAAGCAGCGCACGCGGAACAGGCCGTGCAGGGCGCCACGCAGCTCGTGGCGGTGCACCAGGCCAATCTCGCCGGCGCGGATGGGCAGCTCGCGGTAGGAATGCGGCTTGGAGGCGTACACCAGCACGCCGCCCGGGCAGTTCATGGGCTTAATGCAGTACTCTTCGTCGTCGATGACGGTGGAGTACATGTTGTCCTTGTAGTGGTCCCAGTGGCCCGAGGTCTTCCACAGCTGCTTGTTCATGATGAGCGGCGTGGAAATCTCCACGTAGCCGGCCTTGTGGTGGATCTCGCGCCAGTAGTCCAGCAGCGTGTTCTTAAGGATCATGCCGTTGGGCAGGAAGAACGGGAAGCCGGGGGCCTCGTCGCGCATCATAAAGAGGTCCATCTCGCGGCCGATTTTGCGGTGGTCGCGCTTCTTGGCCTCCTCCAGCATGTGCATGTGCTCGTCGAGCTCTTCCTTGGTGGCAAAGGCGACACCGTTGATGCGGGTGAGCATCTTGTTGTCCTTGTCGCCCTTCCAGTAGGCGCCCGAGACGCCGGTGAGCTTAAAGGCCTTCAGCGCCTTGGTGTAGCAGATGTGGGGGCCGACGCACATGTCGATGTAGTCGCCCTGCTGGTAGAAGGTGATGCGGGCGTCGTCGTCCAGGTCGCCGATGTGCTCGACCTTGTACTTCTCGCCGCGCTCCTCCATAAGGGCGATGGCCTCGGCGCGGGGCTTCTCGTACACGGAAAACTTGAGGTTCTCCTTGACGATCTTCTTCATCTCGGCCTCGATCGCGGGGAAGTCGTCCTCGCTGATCTTGACGCCCTCGGGCAGGTCGACGTCGTAGTAGAAGCCGTTGTCGGTCGCGGGGCCGTAGGCAAAGTCGGCCTCGGGGTACAGGCGCTTGATGGCCTGCGCCATGATGTGCGCGGCGGAGTGGCGGATGACATGCGTGACCTCGTCCTGCGGGAGCTCGGCCACCGAACCGTCATTGTAGAGTGCCTTCATGGGTATGTTTTCTCCTCTCGGATGCCTGATGCAAGTGCGCGCGATGCGCTCGGCGTTTTTGACTTGCATCATTATAGGCAGGTTGCCTTGGTATACAAGCGCCCGCCGCACCTTAATGGCACGGCGGGCGATTTTCTACGCATGCTTCATCGTGTGGGGGCGAGGCTGCGGGGCGCGCGTGGTTTGCGGCGTGCCCGTGGCGCGGGGCGGTTGCGCGGGATGCGCGGTGCCCGTGGCTTGCGGCCGGCCCGGCGATGGATGCGTTACTGGATGCGAGTTCGGCAGTAGGGGCAGACCTTCCAGTGCGCATCGAGCGGGCGATGACAGCTGGGGCAGACATTGCGAACCTGGGTATCGCACACCGGGCAGACGACGAAGTCCTTCTCGATGGGCGCGCCGCACTGCGGGCAGGTGCCGTACTGGGCAAGCTGGCGCTCGCGCAGGGCCATGTCCAGCTCCTGCTCCTCGCGGTCGGACGCGTAGGAGTGCGGACGTAGAACCAGGTAGGCGATGAGGCCCACAAACGGGATGAGGGCGATGATGCCCCATGCCACGTAGGCGCTGGCGCCGCGGCGGCGAGCGTCGATGAACACATATACGACCGACAGCACATACAGGGCGACGATAAAGCCAACAAAGGCATAGATGACGCCCATAAGCTGCGGCGACATGAGCTCGGAGATGTACTTGGACATTACGGGTACCTTTCGGAATATTAACAGTCCGGTCAAGTTTACCACGGGGTTTGTTTATATGGGACTACGGCTGGGTACGGGGCTGGCGCGGACACAAACATCTCAATCTGTAACAGTTAGGAGCGGAATCCGGGTCTAGATGTTACAGATCGAGATAAACAGAGGGGCCGCCTGGCAAACGTCTCAATCTGTAACATCTGGAACCCAAATCCTCATCTAATTGTTACAGATCGAGACGAACGGTTGCCGTAGTTGTCTTCAGACGAGCTTGTCGGCGTTGCCGGGTCTCCCCTCGTCTGCCGTTGGCGGGTGTTGCGGGGCTGTTCGCCGCATTGCCGCCGCACTGGGGGTGTGCGAACCGTAGGATAGTCTTATTGACGGCCTGTCAACTCGTCTGGGAGGCACTGTGACAGAAACGTTTGATATCGCGATTGTCGGCGCGGGCATCACCGGATGCGCCATCGCGCGGCAGCTCGCGCGGTTTGACCTGTCCATTTGCGTGGTCGAGGCAGTAAACGATATCGCGCTGGGGGCTTCAAAGGCCAACGGCGGCCTGGTGCACGCAGGCTACGATCCGGCGCCAGGCACCGTAAAGGCGCAGGTCAACGCCCGTGGTTGTGAGCTATATGGCACATGGTCTCAGGAACTCGGCTTTTTATTCCGCCGCACCGGGTCGATGGTGCTGGGGTTTAACGACGAAGACCGCGCGCACCTGGAGAAGCTGCGCCAGAATGGCCTTGCCAACGGCGTGCCCGAGCTGTCGATTGTCGGCCCCGAGCGCATCCACGCGCTGGAGCCGCGCGCGAGTGCTAAGGCGACGTGCGCGTTGTGGTGCCCTTCGACCGGTAACGTCGACCCGTTTGAAGTGGCCATCGTCGCGCTGGAGAACGCAGTCGCCAACGGCGTGACGTTTATGCGGTCTGCGCCAGTGGAGGCCATTGATGTTGCCGGCTCGGATGACAAAGCCGCGCGCTTTACGCTGGCAACGCCCGCCGGCGACGTGCGCTGTCGCTATCTGATCAACGCCGCAGGCAACGGTGCCGCGGACATCTCGCATATGGCCGGCGCCGAGGAGTTCCAGATGGTCTGGCGCCAGGGAAACATTGTGGTTCTGGACAAGGAACCGCGCGCGCTGATGCCGCTCTACCCGGTGCCGACGCCGATATCGAAGGGCGTCATCGTCACGGGTACCGTGCATGGCAACACCGTGATTACCGCGACCGCCGCCGTGCGCGAGCCAGGCGACACGCAGACCTATGCGGACGACGTCAACGCGCTGCTGGACGGTGCGCGCAAGCTGGTGCCCGACCTGGATACGCGCCGCGTGGTGCGCGCATTTGCCGGCGGGCGTCCGGTCATTCAGGGTACGAACGACTTCTTTATTGGACAGTCGGCCGTGGTGCCGGGGCTGTTCCAGGCGGCGGGCATTCAGTCGCCGGGCGTGGCGAGCGCGCCGGCCATTGCCGACCGCATGGAGCAGGTGCTGCGCGACGCCGGCGTGGCCCTGCGTGAACGTGCCGATTGGAACCCGATCCGCCACGCGCCGGATGACTTTGACCGCGCGCCGCTCGCACGCAAGGAAGAGCTCATTGAGTCCAATCCCGCGTGGGGGCAGATCGTCTGCCGCTGCGAGACGGTGCCCGAGGCCGAGATTGTGGCCGCGATTCGGCGCCGCCCGAGCGCAGTTTCGGTCGAGGGCGTCAAGCGCCGCTGCCGCGCCGGCATGGGTCGGTGCCAGAGTGGCTTTTGCCAGAGCCGCGTGGTTGCGATCCTGGCGCGCGAGCTGGGCTGCGACCCCAGCGAGGTGCTGTTAGAGGATGCCGGATCTTGGCTGGTTGAGGGACCGCTGAAGGGGGTGCGCTAGGATGGCGACGCTTGATATGCGCGACGAACGCGCAGAGGCAGGAGCTACGGAGGCGGTGCAGACGCAGGCCTTCGACGTGGTCGTTATCGGAGGCGGCCCCGCCGGTATGGCGGCCGCGCTTGCCGCGCAAAAGGCCGGCGCGCAAGTGGCCATCGTTGAACGCGAACAGCATCTGGGCGGAATCCTCCGCCAGTGCATTCACCCAGGTTTTGGCCTGTCGCACTTTAAGCAGGAACTCACCGGCCCCGAGTACGCGCAGCGCTTTATCGACCAGGTGCGCGCGACCGACATCGTGCTGTTCTTGGACAGCATGGTACTTGGAATCGATTCGGGCGAGGGCGCGGGCGCGTCGAGCGTGAACGAGGGTGCGGGAGATGCCGCAGTCCATACCGTCACGCTCATGAGCCGTGCCGGTATGCTGCAGCTCACCGGGCGCGCGGTCGTCCTTGCCATGGGATGCCGCGAGCGCACCCGCAGCGAGATCAAGATTCCCGGTAGCCGTCCCGCCGGCGTGTTTACGGCCGGCTTGGCGCAGCGATACATCAATATCGAAAACCTCAAGCCCGGCTCGCGCGCCGTCATTTTGGGTTCGGGCGATATCGGGCTGATCATGGCACGCCGCTGCACGCTCGAGGGGATTTCCGTCGAGGGCGTGTACGAGCTCATGCCGTACGCCAACGGTCTGCGCCGCAACGTCAAGAACTGCCTGGACGACTTTGGAATTCCGCTGCACCTGTCCACCACCGTCACACGCGTGATCGGGCACGACCGCGTGGAAGCCGTCGAGGTAAGCCAGGTCGACGAACGCCTGGCGCCCATTGCCGGGACGGAGCGCATCGTTCCGTGTAACACGCTGCTGCTTTCGGTGGGCTTGATTCCCGAAAACGAGCTTTCGGTTGCCGCAGGCGTGGAGCTTGACCCGCGCACGCGCGGCGCCGTAGTTGACCAGAGTCTGCAGACGGGCGTGCCGGGCATCTTTGCCTGTGGCAACGTGCTGCACGTGCACGACCTGGCCGACAACGTGACGACCGAGTCCGAGCGCGCCGGTGCGGCTGCGGCGGCGTGGGCGTTGGGCGGCGACGCCGGGGCGAGCGCTGCGGACACGGCCTGCGAGCTCACGGTCTCCCCCGCCGGTATCGCGGGATACGCGCTGCCGGGACGCATAACGGCTGTGACGCTCACCAAGCTCAACTTCCGCGTGCGCCAACCGGTCGACGCCGCCCGCGTGCGCATTCTCGCTGGCGGCGAGGAACTGTTCGCAGGCAAGGTCCGTGCATTTAAGCCGAGCGTCATGGAAAGCTTCCCGCTGCCGGCAAAAGTGATTCAGCGCGCACTCGACCTAAGTGCTAGCGAGATTATCCTGTCCGTCGATCCCGTTGAGGAGGCGTAAGGCCATGAGCACGAATGTGACCGAGACGCTGCAGTTCAACTGCACCACATGCCCATCCGAGTGCCTCCTGACCGTAGAGGTGGAGCGCGATGCCAACGGTGCCGTGGCAGCGGTGCGCTTCGTAACCGGCAACAGCTGCCCGCGCGGCGACAAGTTCGCGCACCAAGAACTCACCTGCCCCATGCGCGTGCTCACCACCACCGTGGCTGTATCCGGCGGCGATGAGGCGCTGCTGCCCGTGCGCACGGCCGAAGCCATCCCGCTGACGCTCCACGCTCAAGCCATGGACCTCATCCGCGGCGTGGTCGTCGACGCCCCCATCCGCATGGGCGACGTCGTTCTGGAAGACCTCCTCGGCACCAACATCGACCTCGCCGCCAGCATGGACATCGACCCAACCTAAGCAGCTAATTTAGGACGGGGCTCTTTTAGCTACCCCGACATCCACCCAGTCCCACCTCAATTGCGGTGAAATAGTTCCTGATTTCCGCCCAACCCCGGCATCCAGGAACTATTCCACCGCAACTATCCTTGGAATCGGTATTTAGCTTGTGCCTACTTTAGTTCCAATTCAAAACTATGCCGGATTACGGGACTGATTCGGAGACCCCCATCCATACCGGCAATTTTCGATTTTTGATAAGCCGTCTACCTGCGGTTTTAATTTCGTGATTTTTCCCATGGTCAAGTAATACAGGTCCAGCCCCGTAATCCGCCATACTTTTGAAGCCAGCCCATTTGGGACGGGCCTCTTATGACTACTTTTTCCTGCGCGCTTGCCAGGCTCGCCATGGAGTGTCCCAAAGTGCCGGCATAAAAGGAACGTCCCTAGCTGCCGGGCATGGGATACCATGGTGGCAACCTAGCGAAAGGATGTTTCATGGCACATGTCGATGACCAGCGCGTGGCGCGCGTGCTCGATGCGCTCGAGGCTCAGCACCCCGGCGCACAGCTGCTCGTAAACGACCCGTGGTCGATTTATTACCTGACCGGCTTTTATGCCGATATGTTCGAGCGTTTTTGCGGCGTGCTGCTCGCACGCGGTAACGAGCCAGTGATCTTGGTCAACGCTCTGCATCAGCTGCCCGAGTATGACAATGCCCGCGTTGCCTACCACACCGATACCGACGTCGTGGCCGATGCCATCGCTCGCGAAATCGATCCGACCAAACCGCTCGGCATCGACACCGTCATGCGCTCCGGCTTTTTGATGCCGCTCATGGAGCGCCATGCTACGAGCGAGTTTTTCCTGGGTGACTTTGCCGTCACCGCAGCGCGCACCCACAAGGATGCCACCGAGCAGGAGCTCATGCGCGCGTCCTCGACCGCTAACGACGCCGTGATGGCCGATGCCATCAAGCTCGTCCACGAAGGCGTGACGGAACGCGAGATTGCCGACCAGATGCTCGGCTTGTATCGCAAGCACGGCTGCGAGGGCTTTAGTTTTTCGCCCATCGTGAGCTTTGGTGCCAACGCCGGCGACCCGCACCACGAACCCGACGACACCGTGCTCAAGCGTGGCGACGTGGTGCTGTTCGACATTGGCGGACGCCGCTGCAACTACTGTTCGGACATGACGCGCACGTTCTTTTGGGGCGAGCCGGACGAGGAGACGGCGCGCATCTACGACATCGTGCGCCGTGCCAACGAGGCCGCCGAAACACTCATCGCACCGGGCGTGCGCATGTGTGACCTGGACCGCGCCGCACGCGACGTGATTGAAGACGCGGGCTATGGGCGGTACTTTACGCATCGCCTGGGTCACTCGATCGGCCTGCAGGACCACGAGCCGGGCGACGTTTCACTCGTCAACGAGCAGGTCGTAGAGCCGGGCATGACGTTCTCCATCGAGCCGGGCATCTACCTCCCCGGCCGCACCGGCGTCCGCATCGAGGACTTGGCCCTGGTGACCGAGAAGGGCGTCGAGATTCTCAACGCCTACCCTCACGACCCATTCCGCCTAGACTAGCCTGGTCCCCAAGCCCCCAAACTAAGTTGCGGTGGAATAGTTCCTGGATGGGCTGCTAGAACCCAAAAACAGGAACTATTTCACCGCAACTGATGAGGGGATGGGCTAGCGCAGCAGGCCGGCTACTTCGCCGGCTAGGGTGATGGTGCCGGCGGCAACGAAGGACTCGCCCACGGCGTCAAAAGCCGCGAGAGCCTCGGGCACGCTAGGGTACACACCGGCAAGCTTGTTGGCGTCCACCAGGGCAGCAAGTTCCTCTGCCGGCAGGGCGCGATCGGAATCGGTCTGGGTTACGACCACACGCGGGAAGGCCGGAATCAGAACATCGACAATACCGGCCACATCCTTGTCGGCCAGTGCGGCGCACAGCAGCGTGGGGCGATTCTCGACGCACGGATCTATCTCGTCCAGCGCGCTCACAAAGTTCTCGCAGCTCTGAGGGTTATGGCAGGCGTCGATCAGCTTGAGCGGATCGGTCCCCAGCACATCAAAACGACCCGGCGTGGGGCAGCCCATAAGCGATGCATCCAGCGCATCGTGGTCGAGCTCGCGGCCCAAATACCCCTCGCACAGCATAATCGCGCACGCAGCATTCTGCGGCTGGTAGGCCGGCTTAACCATGCTTGACGTATAGATCGCACGCGGCGTGGTGCAGCTAAACTCAACCGTGTCGCCCACGTGTGCCGGAACCTTGGTTGTGGCATGGTTCACCACGAGCGGCACCACACCGCACTCACGGCAACGGGCATCCATCACGCGCTGAACGCTCGCCTCATGCGTACCCTCGCCCAAAACAACAAAGCGCCCAGGCTTAATAACCGCAGCCTTCTCCCCCGCAATGGCCTCGAGCGTGTTGCCCAAAATACGTGTATGATCGAGCCCAATGCCCGTAATGGCAACGGCGACGGGATCGGTCGCACTCGTGGCGTCCCAACGCCCGCCCATGCCAACCTCAAGCACGGCTACGTCCACGCAAGCCTCGGCAAACACTACAAGTGCAGCAGCCGTCAGCAGGTCAAACGGTGTGATGGTATAGGCGCGCTCCCCTGCCGCCACACGGCGCGCATTCACGCGATGCCCCGCCTCGACAGCTGCCGAAACGCCATGGGCAAAGGCCTCGTCGCTCACGACGCACCCATCAACCTCCATGCGCTCGGGATAGCGCACCAGCTGTGGCGACGTATACAGCGCGGTTTTGAGCCCCTCACCACGAAGAATGGCAGCCGAAAAACGCGTAGTCGAAGTCTTGCCATTGGTACCGGCAACCTGGATGCAATCGAAATACTCGTCCGGACGCCCCAGCTCATCGAGCATATCGACAACCGTCTCAAGCAGAGGACCAGCATCCCCAGAAATCCGCCCCGTATCAGCAGCAAGCCCCACAGCCTCATCAAACGAAAGCAACTCAAACGAGAACGGCACAGAATACGACCCAGAACGCTTAGCCATAACCCAAAGTCCCCTCAACATAAAAAGAGGCCCGAATCAACAACGAGCCCCTCCCATTCAAAATGTCAGCCAAACACCGCTTTGCAGCAGAATCAAGGCCACAACCAAGTGGCCCTAACACGCCAGTTGCAAACAACCACGTAAACGAACTAGGAGCGGCCCGACGCTTTGCTCGATACAAGTTCCGCACGCAAAGGACAGCACTTAATGTGCTGTCCGTCTTGCGCAGGACTGTCCGCAGTAGCGAGCAAAGCGTCGGGACGCGCCCCTCAGCGCAATTTACGAGAAGTCAGCAACCTGAGCAGTCAGCGCCGCCAGGATCTCCTTGAGCTCAGCTGCACGGTCCCTCTTCTTCTGGACCACCGCAGGCGCGGCCTTGGCCACAAAGCCCTCGTTGGCGAGCGTCTTCTCGCAGCCGGCGAGCTCCTTCTGCGCCGCGGCGATCTCCTTCTCAAGACGCGCCTTCTCGGCCGAAAGATCGACCTTGCCCTCGAGCACCACAAAGACCTCGACGCCGCTGTCGACCACGGCGATGCTCGCGGCCGGCTTCTCAACGTCGGTACCCATGACCAGCGAAGCGGTGTTGGCCAGCGGCTCAATGGTCGAACGCAGGCTCTCGAGCTTCTCGATGTCCTCGACACCGGCGCGCACGACCACGTCGAGCTCGGCCTTGGGGCTCAAGCGATAACGCGAACGCGTGGCGCGGGCGGCGGAAACGACGGCGCGGCACAGCTCAAACGCGCGCTCGGCGTCCTCGTCGACATACTTGGCGTAATCGGCGGGCTCGGGCCACTTGGCAATCATGAGCGCCTCGGCGCGGTCGACGTTGCCCTCGGCATCCAGGTCGAGCACGCTGGCCGGCATGTTGTCCCAAATCTCCTCGGTGACAAACGGCATGAGCGGGTGCATCAGGCGAATGGAGGTATCCAGCACAAAGATCAGGTTGCGCTGAGCCTGCAGACGGCCCTCGCCCTTCAAGCGGGCCTTGGTGACCTCGACGTACCAGTCGCAGACCTCGTTCCAGAAGAACTGCTGCACGCCGCGGGCCATATCGCCAAAGGTGTAGTTCTCAATACCCTCGGTGACCATCTTAACGGCCTTGGCCAGGCGGCTGAACATCCAGGCGTCGGCCGGCGTCTCCACGACGGGCTCGCCGGGCGTGTAGCCCTCCATGTTCATGAGCAGGAAGCGGCTGGCGTTCCAGATCTTAGTCACAAAGCTCTTGGCCTGGTCGGTACGCGGGCTGTCGATGAGCTTCTTGGTCTTCTTGTCGATGTTCGCGTCGAACTTAACATCCTGGTTGTTGGTGCACAGCGTAAGAAGGTTGTAGCGCATGGCGTCGGCGCCGTACATACCGATGAGGTCCATGGGGTCAACGCCGTTGCCCTTGGACTTGGACATGCGGCTGCCGTCCTTGGCAAGGATCGTCGGGTAGATGACGACGTCCTTAAACGGCACCTCGTCCAGGAAGTACAGCGAGCTCATGACCATGCGGGCGACCCACAGCGCGATGATGTCGCGCGCGGTGACGAGCGCCGTCGTGGGATGATGGCCCTCGAGCAGCTCCGGCTTTTGCGGCCAGCCCTGCGTGGCGAAGGTCCACAGCTGCGAGCTGAACCAGGTGTCCAGCACGTTCTCGTCCTGATGCACGTGATGACCGCCGCACTTGGGGCACACATCGGTGTCCTCGGTAAGGGCGTCCTCCCAGCCGCAGTCCTCGCAGTAGAACACGGGAATGCGGTGGCCCCACCACAGCTGGCGGCTAATACACCAGTCCTTGAGATTCTCCATCCAAGTGGTGTAGGTCTGCGTCCAGCGCGCGGGGTGGAAGGTGACCTTACCGGAGTTGACGGCGTCGAGCGCCGGCCCCTTGAGCTTGTCGACGGCCACGAACCACTGCTCGGACAGCCACGGCTCAAGCGCGGCGTCGCAACGGTAGCAGTGCATGACGGAGTGGTCGTGCTCCTCGACGTGATCGAGTAGGCCGTGCTCGTCGAACCACTTGATGACCGCCTCGCGGCACTCCTCGCGGGTCATGCCGGTGAACTCGCCATAGCCCTCGACGACCACCGCGTGCTCGTCGAAGATATTGATCTGCGGAAGGTCGTGGGCCTGACCCATGGCGTAATCGTAGGGGTCGTGGGCCGGAGTAACCTTAACGAAGCCGGAACCGAAGTTGGCGTCGACATGCCAATCCTCAAAGATGGGAATCTCGCGATCGACGATGGGGAGCTTGACGGTCTTACCCACGAAGGCGGCCTTCTCGGGATCCTTCGGGGAAACGGCGACGCCCGTGTCGCCGAGCATGGTCTCGGGGCGCGTGGTGGCGACGACGATGTAGTCCTGGCCGTTGACCGGCTCGGTCAGCGGGTAGCGCAGGTGCCACAGATGGCCCTTCTCGTCCTTGTACTCGGCCTCGTCGTCCGAGATGGCGGTGGTGCAGTTGGGGCACCAGTTGACGATGCGCTTGCCGCGGTAGATCAGACCGTCGTGGTACCAGTCGCAGAAGACCTTGCGCACGGCCTGCGCGTAGTCCTCGTCCATGGTAAAGCGCTCGTTATCGAAGTCAACGGAGCAGCCCATACGCTTGATCTGCTCGACGATGATGCCGCCGTACTCGTGGGTCCAATCCCAGCAAGCGTCGACAAACTTGTCGCGACCGATCTCCAGGCGGCTAATGCCCTCGCTCTTGAGTTTCTTGTCGACCTTGGTCTGCGTAGCGATTCCTGCGTGATCGGTGCCCAGCACCCAGCGCGTGGACTTGCCGCGCATGCGGGCCATGCGGATGATGGCGTCCTGGATGGAGTCGTCGGTGGCGTGGCCCATGTGGAGCTTGCCGGTCACGTTGGGAGGCGGAATGGTGACGGTGCAGTCGCCCACGCCCTCGCGGCGCTTATAGTAGCCGCCGTCGAGCCACTTCTGCAGGATCGCCGGCTCGCTGGTCGACGGATCGTAGTTCTTGGGCATCTCTTCCATATATCTCTCCCTGTCCCGCCGGGGAGGAATGTAGGCCCACCAGGGCCTGCATTCCTCCCCTTAGGTATCGATTACTTCAGTCTGATATGACTTCGCTGAGGCTTAAACAAACACACAGAATAACACAGGTAGTTGGGGTTATTGCGTATATATAAAATAGCCTCCGACCACGGATGGTCAGAGGCTATTTGCAAGCACGTTTTTGGCTGGTTTAGCCGTAGATGCGCTGGGGCTGCTCTTCGCCCTTTACGGAGGCTTCGGTCACAACGACCTTGGAAACGCCTTCCTCGCTGGGCAGGTCGAACATCGTCTGCTGCAGAACGTCCTCGCAGATGGAGCGCAGGCCGCGGGCGCCGGTCTTGCGGGCGAGCGCCATGCGGGCGATCTCGTGCAGGGCGGCGTCCTCAAACTCAAGCTCAACGTCCTCGAGCTGGAACATCTTACGGTATTGACGCACCACGGCGTTCTTGGGCTCGGTCAGGATCGACACCAGGTCGTCCTCGTCAAGCGCCTGCGTCTGGGTGACGACGGGCGTACGTCCCACAAACTCGGGGATCATGCCAAAGGCGTTGAGGTCCTGCGGAAGCACCTGACGCAGCAGGTCGTTCTCGTCGACCGAAGTGGGGCCGGCGATCTCGGAGTTAAAGCCCACGCCCTTGTTGCCCACGCGATCGGCGATGATCTTGTCCAGACCCACAAAGGCACCGCCGCAAATGAACAGGATGTTGGTCGTGTCGATCTGCAGCAGCTCCTGCTGGGGATGCTTGCGGCCCCCGGTGGGCGGAACGCTGGCCACCGTGCCCTCAAGAATCTTAAGCAGCGCCTGCTGAACGCCCTCGCCCGAAACATCGCGGGTAATGGAGAGGTTCTCGGCCTTGCGGGCGATCTTGTCGATCTCGTCCACGTAGATAATGCCCACCTGCGCGCGCTCAATGTCGCCATCGGCAGCATTGATGAGCTTGAGCAGGATGTTCTCCACGTCCTCGCCCACATAGCCGGCCTCGGTGAGCGCGGTGGCATCGGCGATGGCAAACGGCACCTCGAGGATGCGCGCGAGCGTCTGGGCCAACAGGGTCTTGCCGGTACCGGTGGGACCGAGCAGCAGGATGTTGGACTTGGCGAGCTCTACCTCGTCCATATCGTCATCGAACTGCGAGCCCATGTCGTCATCAAAGGCAGACACCGCAGCGCCGCCCTCGATCACGCGGCGATAGTGGTTGTACACGGCAACCGACATGGCGCGCTTGGCGTCCTCCTGGCCCATTACATAGGCCGAAAGCTCGTCATAGATCTCGTGCGGCGTCGGCACGTGCGTGATGACCTGACGGTCGTCCTCGAGCTCAAAGCCCTCGGTCTCGGGGTCCACGGCGGGCTGGGATGCAGCCTGACCGTGGTCGTTGAGGAAGCCCGGCAGCTTGCCGTTGCGGGCGGCGTCCATAAAGTCCGAAGCCAGCGACTCCTCCAAAATCTCGGAGCAGGCGGCAACGCACTCGTCGCAGATAAAGATGTTGGTCGGACCCTTTACAAGGCGGCGAACCTGCCCCTGCTCTTTTCCGCAAAAGGAGCAGCGGATGGGGTTGCCGTTCTCGTCAAAGTTGTCCTGCATGTTACCTGCCATCCTAGGCGTCCTTCGCGGCGAGATCGCGCGAGGTGACAATACGGTCAATCAGGCCGTAGTCGAGGGCCTCGGCAGCGGTCAGGTAGTTGTCGCGCTCGGTGTCGGCCTGGACCTTCTCAATGGGCTGGCCCGAGGCATCGGACAGGATCTGATTGAGCTCGCGGCGAGTCTTCTTGATCTCCTCGGCCACGATCTCGATCTCGGTCTGCTGGCCCTGGGCACCGCCGCTGGGCTGGTGAATCATGACCTTGGAGTGCGGCAGGCAGAAGCGTTTGCCCTTAGCACCGGCCGAAAGCAGCACGGCGGCCATGGACGCAGCCATACCGACGCAGATGGTGGAGACCTGCGGCTTGATAAAGTTCATGGTGTCAAGAATCGCCAGGCCGGAGTAAACCTCGCCGCCGGGCGAATTGATGTAGAGCGAGATATCCTTCTCGGCATCCTGGCTCTCAAGATGCAGCAGCTGGGCAACGACCAGGTTGGCACTGACGGAGTTGATCTCCTCGCCCAAGAAGATGATGCGGTCGTTGAGCAGGCGCGAATAGATATCGTAGCTGCGCTCGCCGCGCGGCGTCTGCTCGATAACGTATGGCACGAGGGCGGAATCGAACTTAGCGATCATACGCATCTCCATTTCTCTCTTGCGGACCAATAATGGTTCTAGACAAACGTACGGTGCCCGCATGCTATGCATTGGCTGGCACCGTACGAAGCGACCGGATAACCGGTTTATAACTTTACCCCATCACGGGCGCACGCATGCGCTCGCGGGCAAGGTGGCGAGAATTACTCGGCGTCCTTGGCGGTCTCGTCGACCTCGGTCACCTTGGCGTTCTCGACCAGGTGGTCGACGGCCTTGGAGCGACGGATGGACTCGCGGACGGCAGGCATGCGGCCATCGGCGATGAACTCGGCCTTGGAAGCCTCGACGTCCTTGACGCCGGCCTTCTCGAACTCGGCGTTGATGTCGTCCTCGGTGACCTCGATCTTGAGCTCACGGGCGAGGGCGTCCAGAGCCAGGGACTCACGGGCAACGTCGTTGGCCTGCTTGTGCAGGTCGCCGATGAACTGCTCCATGGTCAGGCCGGAAGCGGGCAGCCAGGTGTCCAGGGTCATGCCGCGGGCAGCGAGGTTGGACAGGAAGTTCTGGCCAAGCTCCTCAAAGACGGACTGCTCGTAGTCGGCGTCCATCTCGTCGAGCTGCAGACGCTCGGCGAGAGCGGAGACGCAACGGTTCTCCTTCTCGGCCGGAAGGCGAGAAGCCTTGTCCTGCTCGATCTCGATCTTGATGGCGTCGCGCATAGCGTCGATGCTGTCGAAGCCAAAGTCGGACTTGACGAGCTCGTCGGTGAGCTCGGGGGTGTTGCGGACCTTGATGCCCTTGACGGTGACCTCGACGGTGTGGGTCTCGGCCTCCTCGCCCTCCTCGACCTCGTCGGTCCAGGTGACGGTCTTGACGTCGTCAACGTTAGCGCCGATCAGGGCCTCATTGAACTCCTTGGGGTTGCTGTCGCTACCGGCGATGAGCATACGGCCCTCGGCGGCAAAGTTGTCGGCGTTCTCGACGGCCTTGAGGTCGACGGTGACGTAGTCCTCGGCCTCGACGGCGCGACCCTCGACGTCCTCGAAGGTGGCACGGTAGTTGAGGAGCATCTCGACCTGGTTGTTGATCTCGGACTCGGTGACCTCCGCAGGGGGCATCTCGATCTCGACGGCGTCGAAGGAGGAGAGCTCAGCGGCGGGACGCAGGGAGAACTCGACGGTGTAGGTGTAGTCCTCGTGATCCTTGGCGAGGTCGAGCTCCTTGTAGTCACCGCTCTTGGTGGGGACGATGTCCAGCTCGTTGAGGACGGCGGGCTCGTTGGCGGCGATCAGGTCGTTGGTGGCCTGAGCGAGGGTAGCCTCGGCGCCAAGAGCGGAGTCGATGACCGGACGGGGGGCCTTACCGGCGCGGAAGCCCGGGAAGCGGTACTTCTTGGCGGTGTCCTTGTAGGCCTTCTTGATCGCGGCGTCGACGTCGGCGGCCGGGATGGTGACCGTAGCGGTGAGCTTGGCGTCCTTGACGTCAGAAGCGGTGATGTTCAACACGTTCCTCCTCATACTGCCCAGCTTATCTGAGGTGCTGGTACCTTTATGCAACAAAGTGTCGCGACGGCCAGGGCCGACGCAGATGCGTTGGTGCGGGCGAAAGGACTCGAACCTTCACGGGAATCCCACCAGAACCTAAATCTGGCGCGTCTACCAATTCCGCCACGCCCGCATGAGCGCACAGACTAGGAATGATAGCAGATACGAACGGCAAGCGCACGCACACGTTTTTAGCTCACGACCTCACCACGAGCGCAAGGCATCCCATCTCATAAGTTGCGGTGAAATAGTTCCTGTTTGGGGCTCCAGTCCTCCAAAACAGGAACTATTCCACCGCAACTTCGGTGCGACTCGGCAGTCTGGCGGTGCTGGCCATGCGCCGGAAAGCGTGTCCCAGCTTGGGGCCTCGGAATGGGATGCGGCTTCCGCTATAGCCATCAACCGGAAACTGCAACCCGTTTTGAGCCCCTATTCCGGGATGCACTTTCCGCCGAGGGCCTCAAACGGAAACTGCAGCCCACAATTCGGTCGAAAAGTGGGCTGCAGTTTCCCCGGGCTAGGCAAAGAGCGGCGGATGCGTCGCCTCGTCTACTCCCCCAGCAGGGCCTTCTCGGGCGTGATCGGCAGCGAACGAACCTGGTGGCCGGTGGCGTGTGCGACGGCCGAGGCGACGGCGGCGAGCGGCGTGTTGATGACGACCTCGCCGATCGACTTGGCGCCAAACGGGCCCGTCGGCTCGTAGCTCGGCTCAAAGGCCACGCGAATACTGCCGATATCCAGGCGCGTGGGCAGCTTGTAGCTCATAAAGTTACCGGTGCGCAGGCGGCCGCGGTCGTCGTGCTCGACGATCTCGTAGAGCGCGTGACCGATACCCTGGGCAATGCCGCCCTCGGCCTGGACGCGCGCGAGCGCCTCATTGATCACAGTGCCGCAGTCCACAGCCGCCGCATAGTCCACCACAGTCACCTTGCCGGTAGCCTTGTCGACCTCGACCTCGGCAATGCCGGCCATAAAAGGCGGAGGCGAAACGGGCAGGCAGGCAGAGGCATGCGAGGTGAGCGCGTCGCCGCCCGCGATGTTCTTGACGCACAGGTTGGCAAAGTCGCGCAGCGTGAGATAGCGGTTCTGCTCGCGCGCGGCACGCTCGTCGGACAGGCGCACGTACTGGCCATCGAAGACCACGTCGGCGGCGTCCACGTCCCACATCTGGGCAGCCTTGGCGCAAATCTTCTCACGCAGCTCGGTTGCGGCGTTCTTGGCGGCAAGGCCCGTCACGTACGTGCCCGAGCTCGCGTACGAGCCGGCATCGAACGGCGAAACGTCGGTGTCCACGCCGCGCACCACGATCAGCGAGCTCTCAACGCCCAGCTCCTCGGCGGCAATCTGCGCCAGGATCGTGTCGACGCCCATGCCGTTATCGGTGGCGCCGGTGCCGATGGTAATGAAGCCGTCCTCTTCCAGGCGCATGTCGATGCCGGCGATATCCACGTTGGAAATGCCCGAGCCCTGCATGGTGAGCGCGCAGCCCAGAGCACGCACGCGATCGCCCAGGTCGATGGCTAGCGGCTTGTCGCGCCAACCGATCATGTCCATCGCGCGCAGCAGGCAGCGGTCGAGCGCGCAGGCGTTGAGCTTCTCGTTGTAGTACTGCGGCATGATCTCGCCCTCGCGCACGATGTTCTTAAGGCGCAGGTCGGCGGGGTCCATGTGCAGCATATCGGCGAGCTCGTTGACGGCGCTCTCCACGGCAAACTGGCCCTGGGTGGCACCGTAGCCGCGATACGCGCCGCCGCGGTTGGTATTGGTGTAGACGGCGTCCCAGCTAAAGCGGCTCGCCTTCACGTGGTTGTAGATGGGCAAGCTCTTGTGGCCCGAAAGACCGATCGTCGTGGTAGCATGCTCGCCATACGCGCCGGCGTTGGACAGCGTGTGCAGATCGATGGCCGTGATGGTACCGTCGTTCATGGCGCCCAGCTTAACGGTCATCTGCATCTGGTGGCGCGAGTTGCCCGCAGTGATGGTCTCCTCACGGGTGTAGCAGCAGTAACTCGGACGACCGGTCTGCTGGGTCACAAACGCAACAAAGATCTCGCAGCAGCCCGTCTGCTTGGAGCCAAAGCCGCCGCCGATGCGCGGCTTAATGACCTGCACCTGCGACTGCGGGATATCGAGCGACTGCGCGACCATGCGGCGCACGTGGAAGGGCACCTGCGTAGAGGTGGTCACCGAGATGCGCCCGAACGCGTCGGTCGTCGCGAAGGCGCGGAAGGTTTCCATGGGCGCGGTCTGCGTGGCCTGGCTGGTGTAGGTGCGGGTAAAGACGATGTCGCTCTGGGCGAAGGCCTCGTCCAAGTCGCCAAAGTCGCTCGTGCCGCTGCATACCAAGTTGCGCGGGACGTCGCCGCCCTGCGGGAACATAAAGGTCACGTCGCCCTCGGGGTGGACCACGATGTCGTTATCGAGCGCCTTGGTAAAGTCGAGCAGCGGCTCAAGCACCTCATAGTCGACCTTAATGAGTTTGAGCGCCTTGTCGGCAGCCTCCTCAGTCTCGGCGGCGACGATCGCCACCTCCTCGTTTTGGTAGCGTACGAGGTTCTCAAGGATCAGGCGGTCGTAGGGACTCGGCTGCGGATAGCTCTGGCCAGCGATGGTAAAGCGGCGCTTGGGCACGTCCTCGTAGGTGTAGACGCCCACCACGCCAGGCACCTTCAGGGCGCGCGACGTGTCGATGGAGCGGATCTTGGCGCGGGCATACGGGCTGCGCTTGAGCTTAACGATGAGCGCGCCGGCGGGCACCATGTCGCCCGTGTAGACAGGACGGCCCTCGAGCAAGGCCTTCGAATCCTTCTTGGGCTGCTTGTGGGTGATCTGCTTGTAGGAGACACCGTCACAGCTGGTGTCGTTGACCGGCAGCTCGGGCATCTCAAAGCCAACCTGCACGCCGGACTCGTTGAGGAAGCGCACGATAGCGCGCAGCTGGCTCTCGTAGCCGCTGCAGCGGCAGAGATTGCCGGCGAGCTGGCGCGAGAGCTCCTCGCGCGTGGCAACGAGGCTCGGGTCCTCCTTGGCGGCGCGGGCAAGCGCCAGCACGTTCATGATGAGGCCGGGGGCGCAAAAACCGCACTGCTCAGCGCCTTCGGCAGCCATCGCACGGGCGAGCGCCTCGGACTCGGCCTTGAGGCCCTCGAGCGTGGTGATGGTGTGGCCCTCGACACGCGCGGCGGGAACCGAGCAGCTCAGCACCGGGTCGCCGTCGAGCCACACCGTGCACAGGCCACAGTTGGTGGTCTCGCAGGCGCAGCGCACCGACGCGCAGCCCTGCTCACGCAGCAGCGCAAAGAGCATGGTGTCGGGGGCAATCTGAACCTTGACCTTACGGCCGTTGAGCGTAAAGGAAAGATCGATGAGTTTGGCAGCCATTAGCGCACCTCGCTAGAATCGACGCCGGGCACGCGGCGGCAGGAATACTCGTCCGTGGCAAACTTAGGAATCTGCACGCCCTCGAACTCGCGGGCAAGCGCGGCCGAAAGCTCGATGCCGGCGGCGCGGCGCACGGCCTGAATCGCTAGCGGAGCCGAGATGCGGCGGCGGTAGTCGGCCGAGCCCCACATGTTGGTGCCGTAGCTCAGGGCACGCACGGATGCGGCCAAGGCGCGCAGCTCGTCCTCGGAAGGCTGCTCGTTCACCAGACCGCACGCCTCGCCCTGCAGCAGGGTCGCGCGCAGCGGGCGAGCACCCACGGTGACGTGCCAGGTGTTGTCCCACCAGGCGGCGGTGACGTTGAGCGAGGGGAAGTCGGTCGCAGCCTTGCGCACGGCCTCGTAGCTCGCACGGTAGTCGTGTTTAACGACCACGATGTGCTCGATCACGTCGCGCACGTAACCCATGTCGACGAACTCGGCGAGCGGCACGCGGCCGGCGCCCGTCAGCTCAACATAGGAATCGAGCGCCAAAAAGGCCGAGAGCACGTCCGAGAAGCCAAAGCGACCGTAGATGCTGCCGCCCACCGTGGCGGTGTTACGCAGCTGCACGCCCACGATATCGTGAACGGCGAACTCAAAGACATGGTTGACGAGCACGTTGAGCTCGGCATGGCGCTCGAGCTGGCGCAGGGTGCACATGGCACCGATGCGAAACTCGGTCTCGGTCTCCTCGATCTGATCGAGCCCGCAGGCCGAAAGGTCAATCGCCGTCGCCACGCGACGCGAACCCAGGCGCATCCAAATGCCACCGCCCACAATCTTGTTGTTGCGGTTCTTCTGCAAGAGCTCATAGGCTTCGGCCGCGTTTCCAACACGGACGTAGGTACCGAACTTGAGCACGTTCTCCCCCATCTCTCCACTTGTCCAGTACTTTTAAGTGTACCAAACGAGGGGCCGCACACCGTTTTAGGACAAAATCCACCCACCCATCCATAACTTGCGGTGATATACGGACTGATTAGCCGTTCTGGGACGCTTAACAGTCCGTATATCACCGCAAGTTATGAGGAGTCCTCCGGGATAGAAAAGGCTCCCAGCCGGAATGGCTGGGAGCCTCATCACATGCTATATCGAGCGAAGATTTAGCAGACGCCCTGGGCGAGCATGGCGTCGGCGACCTTCAGGAAGCCAGCGATGTTGGCGCCCATGACAAAGTTGCCCTCCTGGCCATACTCCTTGGCGGTGTCGTCCACGTTGTGGAACATGCCACGCATGAGCTGCTCGAGCTTGCCGTCGACCTCCTCGAAGGTCCAGGACAGGTGCTCAGCGTTCTGGCTCATCTCAAGGCCGGACACGAGCACGCCACCGGCGTTAGCAGCCTTACCGGGCATAAAGGCGACGCCGTTCTCCTGGAAGTAGGTCGTGGCCTCGATGGTCGTGGGCATGTTCGCGCCCTCGCCGACCACCTTGCAGCCGTTGGCGACGAGCGCCTGGGCGTCCTCGAGCAGCAGCGTGTTCTCGCGAGCGCAGGGCAGCGCGATGTCGCAGGGCAGCTGCCACACGCCGCGGCCGTCGCCCTCGTGCCACACGGCGTTGGGCTTCTCGTCAACGTACATAGCGAGCGTGACACCCTTGTCGTGGCCGGAGCGCTTCTTGTTGTAGACATGCTCGAGCACGGTGTAGTCGATGCCGTCGGGATCCTCGACCCAGCCATGGGTGTCGGAGCAGGCCAGCACCTTGCCGCCGAGCTGGGAGACCTTCTGGACCGCGTAGATGGCGACGTTACCGGAGCCGTGAACGACGACGTTCTTGCCCTCGAAGGAGTCGCCGCGGCTCTTGAGGTACTCGTCCACAAAGTAGGCCAGACCGTAACCGGTGGCCTCGGTACGGGCGAGCGAGCCGCCAAAGGAGAGGCCCTTGCCGGTAAGGACGCCGGCCCACTCGTTGGTCAGGCGCTTGTACTGACCGAACAGGTAGGCAACCTCGCGGCCGCCAACGCCCAGGTCGCCGGCGGGAACGTCGGTGTTGGGGCCAATGTGGCGATAGAGCTCGGTCATGAAGGACTGGCAGAAGTGCATGATCTCGTTGTTGGACTTGCCCTTGGGGTCAAAGTCGGAGCCGCCCTTGCCGCCGCCCATGGGAAGGGTGGTCAGGCTGTTCTTGAGGATTTGCTCCAGGCCCAGGAACTTGAGCATACCCAGAGTGACCGTCGGGTTAAAGCGCAGGCCGCCCTTGTAGGGTCCAATGGCAGAGTTGAACTCGACGCGGTAACCGCGGTTGACCTGAACCTTGCCCTGGTCGTCGACCCAGGGGACACGGAACATGACGATCCGCTCGGGCTCGACGAGGCGCTCAAGCAGGGCGGCCTCCTCGTACTCGGGATGGGCGTCGAGCGCCGGCTGGATGGTGCCGAGAATCTCGGTCGCGGCCTGGATGAACTCAGGCTGCTCGGGATAGCGGGCCTTGAGCTCTTCGAGAACTTTCTGCGTGTAGCTCATGCTTCCTCCAATTGATGGAAAAGAAAAGTGTCGTTCGAGGCGCCCCATGCGCCGCGAGCTTTATCGAGTATGGATAATATCGCACTGTTGCAGCGAAGTTTCGCATAAGCCGACGAGCAGATGTTTCGTTTTGATTACGATGCAGGTAGAAGCGTTTTTGAGTGCCCAACGCGCAAATCGCGTGTTTCGAAGCTGTTTCGTCCACATGTTCCAAACCACCACATTGGGCACCTTTGTGGTGGTGTTGGTGGTTAGAGGACGAGCTGATGGTAGTCGGCAGGGGTTATGCGGCCCTCGGTGGCGGCGCGGAAGGCGGCGAGCGCATCGCCCGAGAACGGCATGGCCCAGCACAGGCCGCAACCTGCGGTAATGGAGCCGGGCAAAGGCATAATGCGCCCGGGCACGCCGGCATCCAGGCAAAGCTGCTCGCACTCCATCACATCGAAGGTGCTGTCGAACGAAACGATAATCTTGCGCTCGTGGTCGAGGGCATCACCGGACGGGCCTTCGCGATGTGCCTCGCGATACGCCGCGGCGTCCGCTTCCTCTTCCGCAGTATGTCCACAGCCACCGCAGCCGCAGGTACAGGGCTCGGAACCATCGCAAGTGCAAGGCTCTCCCGTGTCGGGACAAATATCGTGAGACATGGCAACTCCAATCGTCTAGGCGAGTAACTCGGCCGCCGCAAACTCCTCGGGCGTATTGACGTTTTCGAAGCAGAGCGTCGAGCCCGCGGCCTTAACGATCTGCGGTTCATCTATATAACCAGCCTGAACGCGATTGATCAGGCAGCGAATGCGTTGGCGGTCGCAGGAGAGCAGCTCTTGGGCAACTGGCGCACATGCGTCACGGCGCCAGACGGCGCAAAGCGGCTCAATGCCACGCTCCTCGCGCGGCACGCACACGTCGAGCGCCTCAGCCTCAACACGATCGGCGAGCGCGCCGATGAGTTCCGGCGAGACAAACGGCATATCGCAAGCGACGATCGCCACGAACGGCAATCGCGCCGCGGCCAACGAACTCGCGATGCCGCGCATGGCACCCGCCGGCCCCTCAAGGTCCGACACTATTCGCGGCACCAGACCGCCAAACGCGCGCTGCTCAAGATAGACAAGCTCGCTGGGACGCGAAGTCGTCACGACTAACTCGCCGGCAACTGGCGCCAGCCGACCCAGCACGCGCTCGATGAGCGGCTCGCCGCAAAACGCCATGCGTGCCTTGTCACAGCCCATGCGCGAGGACATCCCGCCCGCCTGGACGACGCAAGAAAGATCGGCCCGTCTTACGGTAGTCATACGGCAAACCACCCCCATCGGCATGCTCAAAACCCGGCACACGAAGCCAAATACCGTCGCCGATAAAGCGGGCGGTACGGCAAACCCGTGCAAAAACAAACAGCGCCTTTGCGGCACGCAGCAAGACCGCGAGCACAAAAGCGCTGGTAGCGTATGGCGGGAACGTATGTGAATCGAACACATCCAAGACGTTTTGCACGCCTCGCAACGGTTTTGAGGACCGCGGAGCCCACCGGAGCCCATCCGTTCCCAAGTGCGGCGGTATTTTACCAAACCGAGCAGCCAATCTAGCGCAGGGACCTCAGGCCACCGGCCTCCTTGTCGAGCACCGTAAAGCGTACGGCATCCAGGTGCTCCAAGATGCTGATGGCGCGTTTGCGCGACACGCCCAGGGCCTCGCGCAGCACGCTCGTGGTGGCTGCGCCGCCGGCTGCCTCAATGGCGGCAGCGACGAGCTCACGCGCATGGGCCTCGGCAGCAGCGGACAGGGCAACGTCGCGCTCGACCTTAACGATCGAGCGGTTGAGCGAAAGCTCGCGCAGGGCACGCGTCATGGTGTCGCGGCCGAGCTGCAACTGCTTGCCCACCTCGGGCAACGTCGGTGCATCGAGGCCGGCTTCGTCCAACAAGGCAACGATACGTTCGCAAGCCTCTCGCACCACGCGTGCCGCAGCGGCGGCCGAATGCGGATCAAATACCTCGGCGCCCTCGGCGGCGCACACGCCACGCGAGCAGCCTTCGGCAATCAGAGCCGCGGCAACGCCTTCATCCGCGGCGGGCCAGGCGGCATGGGCAACGGCGCCGGGCGTAAAGCCCGTCTCCTTGGGGGCAGCGGCGTGCATGGCGGACAGGGTCGCCGCCAGCGTGCCCATCGCGGCATCGAGCGCGGAAGCATCTGCGTACAGCGGGCCATCCGAGCCAGCAAGCACGCAAGCAGCGCCCTTCGCCACCAACTCGCGCAACGCCGCCTCAGCCTCACCGGCAACAAGATCGAGCGCCGCGGTAACATCGGCAGCCGCAACCGGCAGCGCTTGCAGCGCCAGCCATGCATCCACCGCGCCCGCAATATCTCCGGACTCGAGCGCCGCGTACAGCACGCGCTCCCCCTCAGTAAGTTCGCGCGAACGGCGGCAACGCGACAACAGCACACGCCCTCCACCAATAAGCATGACCGGCGAATAGGACAGCACCACGGCATGGTCGCCGGCACGCAGCGGAAGTGGTTCCTCCAAGCGTACCTGCACCACTCGCGTCTCGCCCACCGCCATGAGGGCCTCGCCCTCCATGAACATGATGCGGCCGACGACTTCGGCCGTACCCGCCATCACATGCACGCGCGCACCCGACTCGAGCACACGCGGCTTGGCTCCCTCGCGACCCAAATACGTAAACGCCATCATAAAGCGCAGCGTCTGGCCAAAGCGACCCTCCACGCCGAGCATCTCACCACGATCGAGCGCAGCGACGCCATCGCCAACCAGGTTGAGCGCCACACGCTGACCGGGCAGCGCCTGCTGCGTGTCGCCATGCACTTGGATCCCACGTACGCGGCAGGCCGTGCGCGACGGCAGCGCAACGAGCACATCGCCCACCGCAACCGGCGCATCGTGCAGCGTTCCCGTCACGACGGTGCCGGTGCCCTTGATCGTAAAGCAGCGGTCAATCGGCAAGCGCGGCGCGGCATCGGTACGCTCGGCACGGTCGCGGCAGGAATCCCAGCAGGTACCAACCTGATCGTCAAGCGCGGCCAGCAGCGCGCCAATCCCCTCGCCGGTCTTGGACGACACGGGGACCATCGGCGCGCCCGCAAACACGGTACCCGACAAAAAGTCATCGACATCGAGCTCGGCAAGCTCGGTCATCTCGGCATCGGCCAGGTCACACATCGTCAGCGCCACCACCATATGCGTGACGCCCAGCAGCTCCAGCACGTGCACGTGCTCGCGCGTCTGCGGCATTACGCCCTCGACGGCAGAGACCACCAGCACGGCAACGTCGATGCCTGTCGCACCCTGTACCATAGCGCGCAGGTAATGCGCGTGGCCCGGCACGTCGACAAGGCCAACGATCTTGCCGCTCGGCAGTGCCAGTTCGCCAAAGCCCAGCTCCACCGTCATGCCCCGGCGACGCTCGACCTCCAGGCGATCGGGATTCTTGCCGGTCAGCGCCTCGATCAGTGCCGACTTACCGTGGTCGACGTGACCCGCCGTGCCAACGATAACGGGACACTCCACCAGCGCCTGAACCTCACTCATCGAGCAATCGCCTTCTTAACGCACGCAACGAGCGTCGATGCCGCTGTCTCGATATCGCGGTCGCCCACGAGCGTACGGACGTCAAACAAAATGCGATCGTGCGAGGTTCGTGTGACGACCGGAGTGTCGAAATCTTGGACGAGCGAGCGCTTGAGTGCGTCAACGGAAAGACGCTCATCGACAAGACGCACGGCAACGCACATGGTGGGCAACTCGACGGTAGGCAGCGAGCCGCCGCCGGGAGTCGACGACTCCTCGACGATTTCCACCTGCACGGCGCGCGGGCAACCCGCCTTATCGAGGCCCGCCACCATCAGCTCGCGCAGTTTGCGTGCGCGGCGCTCCAGATGAGCCTGCGGAAGCGTGAGCATGTTTAGCACCGGCACCTCGCGATGGGCCACATCCGCCCCATCCATGTAGATGCGCAGTGTAGCCTCGAGCGCCGCCAGTGCGAGCTTGCCCGGGCGTAGGGCACGCATAAGCGGATGCGACCCGCAGGCCTGGACCAGATCGCGACGGCCCATGATAATGCCCGCCTGTGCGGCACCGAGCAGCTTATCGCCCGAGCACGACACCAGATCGAGCCCTGCCGAAACCGAAGCCGGCGTGGTTTCTTCGCCGCCGCGCACCAAGATGTCGTCGGGCAACAGCGCGCCCGAACCCTGGTCCTCGTAGAACAGCAGACCATGCTTGTGGGCCAGGGCGGCAAGCTCCCGAGAGCCCACTTCCTCGTGAAAGCCCTCGATGCGATAGTTGGAAGGATGGACCTTGAGGATCATCGCCGTATCGGGCGTGATGGCTTGCTCATAATCAGCCAGGTGCGTGCGGTTGGTGGCGCCGACCTCGACGAGTTTGGCGCCCGAAGCCGCCATGACATCGGGGATGCGGAAGCTGCCGCCGATCTCGACAAGCTCGCCGCGGCTGACGATGACCTCCTTGCCTGCGGCATGGGTCGCCAGCACCAGCAGCACAGCGGCGGCGTTGTTGTTAACGACCAGCGCGTCCTCGGCACCGGTAAGCGAGCGGATGAGCTGCGCGGCGTGCTCCTTGCGCGACCCGCGCGAGCAGGTGTCCACGCTGTACTCGAGCGTGCTGTAGCCACGCGCGACCTCGGCCACGGCCTTTGCCGCCGACTCCGCGAGCGGGGCGCGACCCAAGTTGGTATGGATGACCACACCCGTGGCGTTGACGGCAGGGCGCAGGCTCGGCAGTGCGGATCGATGCGCACGCCACTCGATGGCCGAGGCCAGGTCGCGCTTGGAACGCGGGGCGGCACCGGCACGAATCGCGGCGCGCTCCTCGTCGAGCTCGGCCGTGACGGCGGCATGCACCACCGCGTCGCAGGTCTCCCCCGCCGCCTTCACAACCGGCCACTCTGCGAGCAGCTCGTTGACGGAAGGAATAGCGCGAAGGCGGGCGCGTACCTCATCGGACATGTTCTGGCTATCGCTCATGTGCGACCTTTCAAAACCAAAGGTGAATCAATCGTTCGAACGTCAAACTATCAGCCAATTCGATCGGCTGAGTCAATCAATCGCTATTATCCTCGCGTGCCGCGATCTTTTCCACGCGAACGGCGTTTTCCTGGGTGAGCGCAGCGCCCGTCAACGGGTCCCAACGCAACGGCGTATGGTCGAGCGGACCCACGCCCAAGGCTTGAGCGCCACCGACATCGGCGCCAAACGAACGCCCGCCGGGAGCGGCCGAGGTGAAGATGCACGCCGGATGCAGATACGGCGTCGTCTCCACGCGCACGCGATCGCGGCCCATATCGCTCACGAGTTCGACGACCTCGCCGTCGGCGATGCCCATGTGCGCAGCAGCATCGGCATTCATCTGCACGGCATCCAGATCCGAGCCCGCCTCGGCGGCACCCGCCGCAGCAAGTCTGCGCGAAGTGTGCGACTCAAAGGGTCGGTTGCCGCTAATGAGGCGAAACATCCCCGGCCCTGGCTCCACCATCGGGGCAATCCAGCCGGGCACACGACCCAGGCCGGCGCGCTCCCATACATCGCTTACCAGCGCAATCTTGCCGCCGTCGAGCGGAATCACAGGCTCGCCCGTACGCGGCGGCAGTTGCACGCCCGTGTCAGCCCAACCGCGCTCCTTGAGCGCAGTGAGGTCGATCCCAAACGGAGCCACCTGGGCAGCCGCCAGATCGTCAGACGTAAACTGGAAGTACTCGCCCACGCCGCAGGCCGCAGCCAACCCGGCAAAGATCTCCCGACCGGGACGCGTGTCGCCATGCAACACGGGCAGCACGGCGTTGCGGTAGAACACGCGCGCGTCGTTGCGGCCCACGACCGTTCCCACACCGCGGTCGGCCTCCAGATACGTCACGTCGGGCAGCACGAAATCAGAAGCACGCGCCGTCTCGGACCAGCGAATATCAATCGTCACGAGCAAGTCGAGCTGCTGCAAAATACTCAACCAAGCCTGTGCATTGCCATAGCCCGCACCGGGGTTACTGGCATAGACGATGAGCCCACGCAAATCGCCGGCAAGAATCGACTGGCCGATGGTCGTGCACAGGCCGCGCACCGGATCGACCAGTGGATAGCGCTCGGACCCCAGCTTGGGTCCGCGAGGCACCGGCGGCGTCGCAAAGCGTGCGGGATCGAGGTCGCCCAACACAAGCGGCGTGGGCGGATTGAGGGCGCCGCCCGCGTGTCCGATGCAGCCCAGCAGCACATCGACCAAGCAGATAGCGCGCGCGGTCTGGGTGCTATTGGCATACGCGATACCGATGCCACCATGAAAACCCGCATCCACCACAGCGGCAGGCGCGGCGGCAGCGAGATCGCGCGCCGTGGCGACAATCTCTGCGGCCGGCACGTCGCACATCGACTCGGCCCACTCGGGCGTCCAAGCACTGGCCGCCTGCACCAGCTCGTCAAAACCCGTGGTATAGCGGGCAACGAACTCGTGGTCGTACAGGCCCTCGGCAATGAGCACGTGGACAATACCCAACAGCAGCGCCAAGTCGCAGCCCGGACGCACGCGGAGCCAGCGATCGGCAAGCGCGGCCGAACCGCTGCGCCGGGGGTCAACCACGATGATCTTCGCCCCGCGCCGGCGCGCATCGTTGAGCGCATCGACGGCCCCCATCGTCGATGAATCGACGATGGAACGCCCCAGGTACATGATGCAGTCGGTATGCGCCAGGTCGGAGGCGGGGCTGTAGCCCAGGCTGTGCTCCCATCCGGTGAGACGACTTACCTCGCAGGCACCATCGGCACCGTACACGTTGGGCGAACCCAGCGCATGCATAAAGCGATAGGCCCAGTAGCGGTCGAACGAGGGAACGCCGAGCGTCATGCCCAGTGCACGAGGCCCGCACTCGTCAACAATCCCCAAAAGACGCTCGGCAATCTGCGCGAACGCCTCGTCCCAGGTAATCGCATCGAACCCCGAGCCATCCCGGCGGCGTCGCATGGGGTGCACAATGCGGTCACGCTCGTCAAACGGCATTGCCAGGCGATGCCGTCCGCGGGCGCACAGGGCACGCGCCGCGCACGGATGCCCCGGCACCGGCAACTCGGCCACCACACGTCCATCCTCAACATGGGCCGCAAAGGCGCAATCGGCATAGCATCCCCCGCATGTCGTCACCACGGAGCGACCGTCATGCATAGTTCTCGATGCCATCTCGATTATTCCTTCCAGCTCAGGGGTTCAGGCCCCACCGCACCACAGCTCTGCCGCCAGCTGCCGCGACGCAAAGCCCGCAGCATCTACCGCAGCAAGACATGAAGAGCCTCCCAAAAGGCAAACGCCCCTCGGGAGGCCCGTACGTCATTCCGGCTTATTACGCCTCGGACTTCTTGGCGTAGACAAACCAGTAGCCGAGCGCGACCAGAACCGCGCCGCCCACGATGTTGCCCAGCGTGGCGGCGGACAGGTTAAACGCAATGCCCGCAGCGTTGAGCGCATCGGCGCCGGCGACGTCGGCACCGTAACCGCATGCATGCATCACGGCGCCCATAGGCAAAAAGTACATGTTGGCGACGCAGTGTTCAAAACCGCAGGCCACAAAGGCAGCGATGGGCAGCAAAATGCCCACAACCTTATCGACCACGGTCTTGCCGGCGGTACCGATCCACACGGCCAGGCACACAAAGATGTTGCACAGGATGCCGCGGAAGAAGATCGTCACCCAGTCGATCGTCACCTTGCCGGCGGCGACGCTCACCATGGAGTTGGCGACCGCCTCGCCGTTGAGCTTATAGATGCCGGCCATGTACACCAAAAAGACGATGAACAGAGCACCGACAAAATTGCCGACCCACACGACGATCCATGCCTTAAGCATCTGGACCAAGGTGATCTTTTTGCTCTTGAGCGCGCAGACCATAAGCGAATTGCCGGTGAACAGCTCAGCGCCGCACACCAGCACCAGCACCAGGCCCAGGCAAAAGCACAGGCCGCCCACGACGCGCTGGGCACCCCAGCCCAGCGTGCTGTCGCTCAAAAACACCGTAAAGAACAGGCCGCCGAAGGCGATAAACGCGCCGGCGAACATTGCCAACAGAAAGGCCTTAGCGACCGGCAGGTTAGCCTTGGTCACGCCGGCGGCCTCGGTCTTGGCCTCGATCGCGGCGGGCGCCAGGCAATCGGGAGCGGAATATTCTGCCTTGGAATCTGCCATGTCAATCACTTCTTTCCTAATCAGCAGGGACAAGCGCTCCTATAGCTCCTGCCCCAAGCGGACAAAGTGGGAAAAGTCGTTGGCGGCCACGGCGTCATACACGGCGTCGACGGCCTCAAAGACCTCCGGGGACATGGGGTTATAGAACTCCGTATCGCCCGGCTGAATCCCTATGAAGACGATATCTTCGCACGATTGCTCGATTTCTTCGATCAGAATCGACAAGGGAAGCGAATGCGTGGTGAACATCGACTTGCGGGCCACGTCACGTTTGTCGAGCAAGCGGATGGCGCCGACGGGCAGCGCCATGTCGGCGGCATCGACCAACACCAGGCGCGGCGGACGCTCGCGCTTGACCTCGATGATGTCGTCCTCGGGCGTTTGCCCACCGTCGATGGTGTACCAACCGGCGATGGGCGTGTCCTCCATCTTTTTGGAGAGCACGGGGCCGGCGGCATCGTCGGCGCGCAGCACGCTTCCCGCCGTGAGCACAATGCCCGCAAACGGGGCGCCGTTCACACGGCCATCCACAACGCGACCCATTACTGTAGCCTCCCCGTCAGATACACGCCCGACACATCGCGCACGCGCTCAACCAGATCGCGAAACTTCATTAAGAACGCGACCTGCTGGGCATGCAGGCCAAAGTCGTCATCGAACACCGAGATGCCGGCCTTGGCCGAACCGCGAAAACCGCGATCGTCGAGCAGCGTGTCGCAGGCCTCGAGCAGCGACGGCACCGCCGCCTTGTCGAGCTGGCACTCGCCAAAGGAGCGGATGGCCTTGAACTTGGTCTTGGCCTCCCCCTCCGGCAGCGCGTCGACGAGCGAATAGAACACGTTCACCGGCACCGACAGGCGCGGCTCAAAGCAGTCGAGCACGCCGGTGTGGTGGCCCACGGCGAGCGTGTAGTACAGCACGTCGCAGGCCTCCTGGGGAACGTCTTCCTCGGTCTCCACAAACTTACGCGTGAGCTCATAGAAGACCACCTGGTCGGGCGTATGGCCCAGGCAGGGGTCGGCGACGCCCTCGGCGGCCTCGTCGCTTGCGCGCGAGGCATCGCCAAAAGAGCCGCCGAGCATGCCGGGACCCGCAAAGTAACCAGAGCGGTCCGTGAGCTCCATCTAGCGACCTCCGGCCAGCACCAGATCCTGCAGCGCCGAGTACACCTCGACGCGGCGCGGATCGTCCTGCTTATCGATGAGCAGCGCCATGGCACCGCGGATATCGCCCTTGGGCGCGCCCTCGAGCGTATCCATAAACTCGTTGGCCAGGTCGCGGCCGTAACGGTAGCCGCTCATGGCGCGAGCCTCGCGCTCGATGGCAACGCGCAGCTTGTACGGCACGCCGGGGTGCAGGATATCGGCCTGCTCGCCGGCGGCCTCCACCGTGGTCTCGGCATGGAGCTTTTGGTCCAGCAGACCGAGCGCCATGGCAAAGCCGTAGACGGTCTGCGCGGGGCTGGGCGGGCAGCCGGGGATGTAGACATCGACCGGCAGAATCTTATCCGTGCCGCCCCAGACGCAGTAGTTGTCGTAGAAGATGCCGCCGGTGCAGCCGCACGCGCCATAGGACACCACGATCTTTGGATCGGGTGCGGCCTCAAACGCGCGCAGGGCCGGCATGCGCATGGCGCGCGTCACGGCGCCGGTGTACAGCAGTACGTCGGCGTGACGGGGCGAGGGCACGACCTTGATGCCAAAGCGCTCGACGTCAAAGACGGGCGTGATGGAACCGAAGATCTCGATCTCGCAGCCGTTGCAGCCGCCGCAGTCAACGCGGTAGACGTACACCGAGCGCTTGATCTTCTTAAGAAGGGTCGCCTTGGCCTTCTCGATGCTCTCGTCGAGCTCGATCTTGGTCGGGCGGTACTGAAGCCGCTCGGGCAAAAGCGTGGGTTCGGCCATGGTTACTCCTCCTTCATTTCAAAATCCATGATGATGCCCTCGACCGGCGCCGGACCGGCGGGAATCTCGGGCGCATCGGGGTTAAGCTCGCGGTCGATATACTCCGGGTTCACGCCGTGGCCGCCCAGATACTCCATGCCGGGGCCCTGGGGCTCGCCGGACGCAAGCGTCTCGTTGGCAGCCATGCCGGCAGCGTTGCCGGTCTTTACGGCCGATGCGGCGCGCAGGGCGTCGAGCTCGCGCTTGCACTCCTGGCACATACCGACGGTGCGGGCGGCCTGCTCGGCCTCCATGCCGCCGGCCTTTTGCAGCAGGCGCTTGGCATAGTCGATCTCCTTGTGCGGGGCAAACGGCTTGCCGCAACGCGAGCAGTGCTCGAGCGCATAGACGCTCTTGCTGGTGAGGTCGTCCTTGCTCATGACGGCCAGCTCAAACTCCTCGGTGAGCTTGATGGCCTCCATGGGGCAGGCTTCCTCGCAGCGGCCGCAAAAGATGCAGCGGCCGTAGTCGATTGACCAGGTAATGGTATCGGCCGCAAGGTCGGTGTCCATGCGAATGGCATCGGCCGGGCACGCCACGCCGCAGGCACCGCAGGCGATGCAGAGCTCGGCATTGTGCTCGGGCTTGCCGCGCATGTCCTTGTTGGTGGGGAACGGCGCAAACGGGTACTTGACCGTCGCGTCGCCGGCCTTGGCGTTAACCTTCCAAAGCTTCAGCATATTAGAGCGCCTCCTCATCGAGCGGAGCGGCCATGGTGCCCTCGCCCGCGAGCGGCGACTTGTCGCGCCAGACGTTCTCGAACTGCTCCTTGTCGAGCACGTGGTCGCGCTTGGCGGCGACATCGGTCACCGTCACGCGGTCGGTGCAGGAATAGCACGGGTCGAGCGAGCCAACGATCAGCGCCGCATCGCCCACGGTGTTGCCGCGGAACATGTAGCGCAGGACCGGCCAGTTACTGTACGTGGCGGCCTTGGCGCGCCAGCGGTAGCACTTCTGGTTATTGCCGAGCATGGCCCAGTGCACGTCCTCGCCGCGCGGCGCCTCGGTGGCACCGATGGCGTACTTGTGCGGGGTGTACTCCCAATCCGTGGTGAGGATGGGGCCCGACGGGCAGTTCTCGAGCATGGTCTCGATCATATCGATCGAATCGTAGACCTCCTGGATGCGAACGGCGGTACGGCCGAAGGCATCGCAGGTGTCAGCCGTGGCGGCGTGCATCTTTTGAACGTCCGGATCGGCGTAGCCGTCGAAGGGATGGTCGAAGCGCACGTCGCGGGCATAGCCCGAGCCACGCATGAGCGGGCCGACCGGCGAGAAGTCGCGTGCGATCTTGCGGTCCAAGATGCCGATGCCACTCGTACGCTCGATAAAGTTGGGCGTGGAGAGCAAGACGTCGACGAGCTCCTGAACCTCGGAGCGCAGCTGGTGGATGGTCGTGAGCGTGGAGAGCTTCTGCTCGGCCAAAATGTCGCGACGCACGCCGCCGATCACGTTGAGGCCGTAGGTCTTGCGGTGACCGGAGAGCTTCTCGGCCAGGTCCATGGACTTCTCGCGGACGCGGAAGAACTGCTGGAAGCCGGAGTCGAAGCCCGTGTAGTGCGACGCCAGGCCAATGTTGAGCAGATGCGAGTGCAGGCGCTCGACCTCAAGCATGATGGCGCGGATGTACTGAGCGCGCGGCGGGACATGAATGCCCTGGGCGCGCTCGACGGCCTCGGCATAGGCCACCGAGTGGGCGCAGCCGCAGATGCCGCAGATACGGTCGGCGAGGAACGTCACGGCGTCATAGTTCAGGCGCGTCTCGGCGACCTTCTCCATGCCGCGGTGCACGTAGAACAGACGGTAGTCGGCATCGACGATCGTCTCGCCCTCGACGAACAGGCGGAAGTGGCCAGGCTCGTCGGAGGTAATGTGCAGCGGGCCCATGGGGACGAGCGTGGTCTCCTTGCCCTTGGTGTCGGCCAAGAACTCGTAGTTTTCCATGTCGCTCGCGGGAGCGGGACGGAAGCGGTAGTCCATGGAGTCCTTGCGCAGCGGGTACAGCCCGCTGGGCCAATCGTCGGGAAGCACCAGGCGACGGCGGTCGGGCAGACCCTCGGGAATCAGGCCGAACATATCGCGCAGCTCGCGCTCGCCCCACACGCAGGCGGGGACGAACGGCGTCACGGACGGGAACGTCATCTTGGCGGGGTCGACCTCGGCACGCACGGTAACCCAGCCGGGGTCCTCCCCCTCCATGGAGATGACGTAGTACACGGCGTAACGGCCGCACAGGGAGCGCTCGTCGTTGCCGACAATCACGGGAATCCAGCCGTAGCGCTCGTAGTACAGGTAGTGGACGGCCTCGGGCAGACGGTCCAGCTTGACGGTGATCGTCAGCTGGTCCTCGCACTGCCACTCAACCTTCTCGATAGCGCCCGGCACTGCGGCGCGCAGGGCCTCGACGTGGCTTTCGCAACGACGGGCATACACCTTGTTCTCAGTTTCAATCATTCGTTACTCCACCTCGCTCTGAGCGGTCTCGGTACCGAACACAGCGCGGTACATCGGCGTCGCGTGAAGTTCCTCGGTGCTCTGCTCGAGCACGATGCCGGTCGCGGTCTCCACACCGTGCACGAGAGGCAGCGGGGTGGCGATGCCAAACCACAGGATCATGACAGCCAGGATGATTTCGGGGATAAGCATGAGCGCCGGGGCCTCATGCTTGCCCATGCCCTGGGGCGCATGGCCGAATACCGACTTGAGTGCGATGCGGGTGAGCGCGGAGATGGCCACGGTAAGACCGAGGGCGACCACGACGACCAGCCACATGGGACCGGCGGTAACACCGGCGACAAAAGTCAGGAACTCGGAGATAAACATGCCAAAGGGCGGGAAGGCACCAAGACCGAGCAGCGCCAGGACGGCGAGCGCGGCGGTTGCGGGGGCAACCTCGACGACACCCTGAATCTTAGCCAGGCTACGCGTGCCAAAGGCGTGCTGGATATTACCGGACACGCAGAAGGCAAGCGTCTTGGTAAAGCCGTGGAACACGCAGTGCAGCAGGGCCGCGGCGATACCCAGCGGGCCACCGATACCCAGGCACAGGGCGATAACGCCCACGTTCTCCACAGACGAGTACGCAAAGCGGCGCTTGAGGTCGTCCTGACGAAACATCGAAAGTGCCGCCACCAAAATGGACAGCGTGCCGACGATCAACAGCAAAAGCTGCGGATACTCGGCGCCCACGGCCTGGATGGTAAAGCCGTAGAAGCGCATGATCACAAGCATGGCGCACTTAAGCAGCACGCCCGAAAGCAGGGCCGAGACAGGGCTCGGGGCCTGGGAGTGGGCATCGGGCAGCCAAGTGTGCATGGGGAACAGGCCGGCCTTGGTGCCAAAGCCGATCACGATAAACGCAAAGGCGAGGCGCATGAGCGTCGGGTCGAACTGGTCGGCATACGGCAGCACGCACGACAGGAACGCGGCCTCGTGGGCGTTGGGAATCACGTCGGCGGCGTTGGCGTAGATCAGCAGCGTACCGAACAGGCCAAAGGCCACGCCGGCGGTGCAGACCATCGCATACTTCCAAGAAGCCTCGAGGGCCGTCTTGTTCTTGTAGATACCCACGAGGAACACGGTGGAAAGCGTGGTTGCCTCCACGGCGGCCCACGTGAGGATCATGTTGTTGGACAGGCACGCGAGCAGCATGGTGAACACAAACAGGCTAAACAGCGCAAAATACTGCTTGGCGCGCTCGGCGGGCATGGAGCCCTCCTCGATATCGGCCTTTACATAGGGCAGCGAGAACAGCCCCGTAAGAAAACCGATAAAGCCGATGAGCAGCACAAAGATGGCGCCCAGCGAATCGAGGTGGAACCACAGGCCAAAAGCGCTCGCGGTGTCGCCGCTCATAAGGACGTCACCGGCCGTCATAATCGACAGCACCAGGACGGCTGCGACGGAGACCAGGTTGAGACCGGCAAACACGTTATAGGACGTGTTCTTGGGCAAAAACGCCATGACGAGCGAGAACACCAAAGGAGTCGCGAGCAGGGCGAGAATCAACGTTTCCATGGACTACCCCCTCAGCTCGGACAGGTCGCGCGCATCGAGCGAGTGGGAGTCGTCCCAAATGCGACGCACGACGATGGACATGATGATGACGGCAAAGATGGCGTCGGTGGCGATACCGATCTCGATGATCTCGGGAGCGGTGGGGGCCAAAAGCGCGAGCGTCACATGGCTGCCGTTTTCCATAAGGCAGTATCCAAAGATCTGCTTCATGATGTTGCGCTGCGAGATGATGCAGGTGAGGCCCACAAAGAAGTGAGCGAAGCTAATAGCGAGCGCAGGCGTTGCGACCTCGGCCGTGGGCAGGCTGATCTGCGTCACGACGGCAAAGCAAATCGCGACCTCGACGGCGATGATGCAGATGGCCCACGCGGGCTTAAGGCCAGCCTTGAGCGATGCGTCGCTCGGCTCACCCATCTTCTTGTACGCACGGTTGAGGATATAAGGGACCAGGACGACCTTGGTGATAAAGGCAGATCCGGCCCACATAAGCAGCTCCTGCGCACCGGTAGTGGCACCGAGCGTAGCGAGCAGCCCCACGAGCACCAGCGACTGCACCGCATACCAGTTGATGGCATGTTTGATGTTCTTGGAGACGACCACCATGGTGGACGTGACGATCAGAAGGCCGCCAAGGATGTTGACGATCGAATAACCCATGTCGTTCTACCTCCTAACCGATCCAGCTGGCCGAAAGCGGGCCGCTGACGATGACCATGATGATGAGCACGATGAACACGAACGCCATCGCGCGGGGAAGCGGGGCACCCGCAGCGACCTCTTCGCTCGGCTCGCCGGGCAGGCAATAGCCCATCCACTTAAGGAACCATGCAAAGGTGGCGACGGTCTCGGCGACCATAATGCACACGAGCACCAGGATCGCGACGTTGCCGGCACCCACGGAAAAGCCGCCGGCGATGATCTGGAACTTCGAGAAGAACGTGTTCATGGGCGGCACGCCGGCAATGGCGAGCGCCGCGACACCAAAGCCCACGCCCGAGATCGGGTACTTCTTTACGATGCCGCGAAGCTTGGGCAGCATACGCGTGCCGAGCGTAAAGGAGAACGAACCGGCAATCAGGAAGAACAGCGTCTTGGCGAAAGCGTGGTTAAAGATGTGGCACACGGCGCCATCAAAGGCCAGCTGGCTGCCAAAGACCGAAAGGCCCAGACCAAAGAACACATAGGAGAGCTGGGCAATCGTGGAGAAGGCCAGCAGACGCTTCATGTCCTTTTGCGGCAGGTACATAAGGAAACCAAAGAGCATGGTGACCATGGCGTCGATAATGGCGACCCAGCCCACGATCTCGGGAATCTCGCCGGCAGAGACGAGTGCGCGCGCGAACACGCACACGCCGACCTTGACCATCGAGGCACCATGCAGGTAGGCCGAAACAGGCGTCGGCGCCTCCATGGCCGAAGGCAGCCACATGTACATAGGAACCTGTGCGGACTTGGCCCAGGCCGCAAACAGCACGAGCAAAAGGACGATAGCCTTGAGCTTGGCGTCGAGGCCGGCAATCGCGGTAATGGCGAAGGTGCCGGTGTGGGCAAACACGATGGCGGCGCCCAGATACAGGCCGAGCGCACCGATATGCGTAATGATCAGGGCCTTCATGCCGGCCTTCTTGGCCGTAGGCGTCATGTAGTAGCTAATGAGGCCCCAAGAGCACGCACCCGTGATCTCAAAGAACACGAGCTGGCCCAAAAGGGTCGAGCTGTACACGAGGCCGGCCATGGCGCCGATGAAGGTCGCGAGATACGCGTAGAAGCGACGACGCGGCGCGTCGGGATGCTCACGGTTATTCTCGCTCATATAGGGGATCGAATAGATCACGACAAGCAGGCCGATACCCACAAAGGCGGGCGCGAGCAGCGTGCTCATGCGATCGAAGGTGAATCCCATGACGAGGGTCTGCCCAAACGAGATCAGGGGGACCTGCGTGTCGGGCATGCCGGCGCCGGCGAAATTCGCGGCGAGGGCGATGGTGCAGACCGTCGAGACGGCGGCACCCAAAACGCTGAACCACTTGGCGTACGGACGGGGGAACAGGGCGACGAGCACCGAGGCCACCATCGGGGCCGCGATAGCGACCAAGCCGAGAAGGGACAGACTGACTGCAAATGACATTGTTTCTCCCTTCTCCTACACGCCGACGACCACGAAGACAAACGCCAGAACGGCGATGCCCACGACGGCCCAGGTCTGATTGCCGAGCACCTTAAAGCGCGAGCGCGAGCAGGAGTTCTCGATCACGCCACATACGACAAAGTCGATCAGGCACTTCACCAGGAAGATGACTGCACCCAGAACGGCGGCGGCGCCCACGGTCGTGGGCTCGCCCCAGGGGATGAAGATCGCGCAGAACCAAGCGACGACCAGGACCTGTTTCATGGACATGGCAAGCTTGGCCATGGCGAGCGACGGGCCGGAAAGCTCGGCGAGCGGACCTTCCTGAAGCTCCTGCTCGGCCTCGGCCTGATCAAACGGCAGCTTGCCGAGTTCCATGTAGCAGGCAATCGCAAAGGCGATGCCGGCGAGGATCACAGCGACCGGCGCGTCGATGACGCCCGTCATGATGTGCTGACCCATGGTGGCGATGTCGGTGGAGCCGCACACCAGGGCGGCGGCAAACAGCGCCAGCAGCATGGACGGCTCGATGAGCACGCTCATAAGCAGCTCGCGAACGCCGCCGATACCGGCGTAGGCGTTGGACGAATCCACACCGCAGAGGGCGAAGAAGAAGCGGGCGAGCGCCAGGCTGTACATGATGGTGATGGCGTCACCAAAGACCGGGATGGGGCTCTGTGCCGTAAAGAGCGGCAGGCCCATCGCGAGCATAAAGGCGACGGCGAAGAACAGCGGCGGCATGATGCGCAGCGCAAAGCTCGCATCCTCGCTCTGGGACTCGGGGCGCGCAAAGAGCTTGGCCAGGTCGCGATAGTCCTGCATGATGCTGGGGCCGCGACGGTTGTGCATCTTGGCGCGGATCACGCGGCCGAGACCGGAGAAGAACGGTGCGACGGCCATGACGACCACACCCTGCAGAACGGCAAGTACGATGTTGTTCATGCTCTCCCCTCCTTAACCCATTTTCACGGCGAGCACGAGGAACACCACGAGTGCCGCGACGATGTAGCAGATATAGATGCTGTAGTTGCCGCCCTCGAGCTTAGTCGCGAGGTCGGCGAGTTTCTCGACACCCTTATGCGGGGCATCGACGAGAACCTTGTCGGGTACGGGCTCCACAGCCTCGGCCACACCGGTGAGCTTCTGGAAGAAGTGTGCGATGGACCAGCAGACGGCCGTGCAGCGGTCGCGCAGCGTGTAGAGCGGCTGCATAAACCAGGACACCTCGGAGGCAAAGGTCGTGGCCACGACGGGCATATGCTCGTTGGGAGCATAACCGCATGCCCACGGCTGGGACTTCTGCACCTTGCCGACGGTCTTGAGCTTGCGGTAGCCGCAGGCAAGGCCGACAAGTACCACGAGCGCAATGGCGATCGCGGGCGTGGAGGTGGCGGCGCCGGAGTACTGGTTCATGAGCTCCATACCCTCGGCGGCAAACACGCCACCGTACGGATGCAGCACGGACGCGGCGACATCGACCAGCACGGGCGCGATCACGGGAGCACCAATGCCCAGCACGACGCAGATGGCCGCGAGCAGGCCCTGCGCAAACACCATGGGGGCGGGAACCTCCTTGGCATTGGCCGCGGCCTCGGAGCGGGGCGCGGAGGCAAAGGAGACGCCATAGGCCTTGACGAAGCACGTGACAGCCAGCGCGCCGGTAATGGCGAGCGCGACGGCAGCGAACACGGCCACGATCATGACGGCCTTGTCGCCCTGCATGGCGGCATTAAACAGCGACTGATAGGTAAACCACTCGGACACAAAGCCGTTGAAGGGCGGGATGGCCGAGATGGCAAGCGCGCCAACGAGGAAGCAGATGGCCGTTGCCGGCATACGACGGAACAGACCGCCCATCTTCTCCATATTGCGCGTTCCCGTAGAGTACAGCAGCGCACCGGCGCCCAGGAACAGCTCGCCCTTAAACATCGCGTGGTTAAACGTGTGGTAGAGGGCGGCCATCAGGGCCAGGACGGCGATGCCGACAGAGTTGAGCGCCATGGCGGCCATGGAGGCGCCGACGCCGAGCAGAATGATGCCGATGTTCTCGACGGAGTGATAGGCCAGCAGGCGCTTGATGTCATGCTCCTGCAGGGCGAAGGCCACGCCGAGGACCGACGAGATCGCACCGAAGACCATGACCATAAGGCCCCACCAGACCTGAACGCCCGAGGCGGAGAGCAGGTCGAGACCAACCTTGAGGATACCGAAGATACCGATCTTGATCATGCCGCCGGACATGAGGGCCGACACGTTGGACGGCGCCTCGGGATGTGCCTTGGGCAGCCAGCCGTGAAGCGGGATGATACCGGCCTTGGCGCCAAAGCCAAAGAAAGCAAGCACGAAGCACACGGATGCGACCGCGGGGCTAAACTGCGTGGTGCGGAAATCCGCAAAGGCAAACGAGCCGCCGGCGAAGTTGGTCATGGTGAGGAAGCTCGCCATGATGAGCACAAAGCCCACGTGCGCGATCACAAAGTAGAGCCAACCGCCATGGATGGAGTTCTCGTTCTCCTCGATCACGACCAGGAAGTACGAGGTCAGCGACATGAGCTCAAAGGCGACCAGGAACCAAAACACGTTGTCGGCGGTGATGACGAGCATCATAGACGCCACGAAGGTGTTAAAGAAGAAGCCGGCGCGGCCCTTTTTGCCCGGGTACTCATCAAAGTAGTTGAGACCGTAGATCGAACCGGCAAACGCGAGCACCGAGATGAGCGCCACGAACAGGCCGGACAGCTGATTGAGCAGCAGCTGGAAATGGGCAAACGGGAAGAACACGATGGTGTCGACCGACGTGACATCTCCCAGCACGGCCTGGATACCGGCCACAAACGAAAGCACCGCGGCGACGGCGCCGATAAGGCAGCCGGCGGACTTGGCGGCGTTATCGGCCTTGATCAGCAGAACCGAGGCGAGCGCACCGATGCACGAGACGGCAAGCGATGCGACAAACAGCGTCATGCTATCCATTGTTTACGCTCCCTTCTGCTTTCTCGGACAGGCCCTGGGCCACAGCAGTGACGTTGACGGCCGGGCCGTTTTCGATCGAGCGCAGGCGCTTGGCCTCGTCGAGCTCTCGATCGGCCGCGCCGCCCATAACGGTCAGCGCCTTGGTGGGGCACGCCGCCACACAATGCGGGCCGTCCGGATCGAAGGCGCACAGGTCGCACTTGACAGCGCAGGTGTACTGGCCGGGAGCCCACGTAAGCAGGCTGCTCAGGGACTTAGGATACGAAGGCGTTGGGTCGCACATGCCTGCGACACCGGCGATAGACGTGCCATCGGGATGGATGGCTCCGAAGGGGCACGCGATGGCGCACAGCCTGCACCCGATGCACTCCTGCTCCTTGACGTGGATGCGGTCGCCATCGTGCTCGATGGCATTCACCGGGCAAACCTCGGCGCAGGGGGCACCCTCGCAATGGTGGCAGGCAAGGGCGGCCGAAATACCGCCGGTCTTCACGAGCGCCAGGCGCGGCGTATCCTGAAGACCCTGCATCCGGTGGGCGTCGGCACAGGCGGACTGGCATGTTCCGCAGCCGATGCACCTCTCCGGGTTGATGTCGATGAAGCGGTTCATCCCCACTTCCTTTCAAAATAACGGGCCGGGCTCCCGAACGTACGGGACGCCCGGCCCAAAAAGCCAACGAGAACGGGACTACACGATTTGGTTCACGTGCGTCTCGTCGTCGAACTTGGCGGCGCCAGGCTCAACGTCCTGGGGAGCGGCGGCGTCGACCAGAGCCTGCTTGAGCTCGGTGTACTGGCGCTCGACTTCGCCCTCGGCCCAAACCTGGTCGGCAATGGCGTCGACCTGGCAGGCGGAGAACTTGTCCTCGGGCGTGTGCGAGACCGGGTCGACCTTGTGCATGGTCAGCTCGTTGCACTTGCCGATCCACCACTGGTAGGTCATATAGACCGTGCCCTTGTTGATACGGTCGCTCACGTCGGCGCGGCTGTATACCTGGCCGCGGCGGCTGTGAATCGAGACGATGTCGCCGTTCTTGATGCCGCGCGCCTGGGCGTCCGCGGGATTCATGCGGACAAAGCCGGGCTCGTCGGCAAGCAGCGCCAGCGTCTTGCAGTTGCCGGTCATCGAGCGGCAGCTGTAGTGGCCGACCTCGCGGACGGTGCACAGGATGAGCGGGTACTCATCGTCGGGAAGCTCGGAGGGCGCCTCCCAGTCGTGCGCCATCAGGTTGGCGCGGCCGTCCTTGGTGGTGAACTTGCCACCAGCGAACATGTCGGGCGTACCGTGGTCGTTGACATCGGTGCTCTTGACGGGCCACTGGGCGTAGCCGCCCTCGGGAGCCATCTTCTCGTAGGTCGCGCCCACAAAGTTGGGGCACAGGCTAATGCACTCGTTCCAGATCTGCTCGGTGTTGTCGTAGTGCATGGGATAGCCCATACGCGTGGACAGGTCCGCGAAGATCTCCCAGTCGTGACGGCACTCGCCCTTGGGCGGAACGGCCGCGTCAAAGTGCTGGAAGCTACGGTCGGATGCAGTAAAGACACCCTCGTGCTCGCCCCAAGAGGTGGCAGGCAGGATGACGTCGGCGAGCATGGTCGTCTGCGTCATAAAGATGTCCTGGCAAATGAACAGATCCAGCTCGGAGAGCGTCTTGCGCATACCGGCCGAATCGGGCTCGGTCTGCACCGGGTCCTCGCCGTAGTTGTAGAAGCAGTGCACCTTGCCCTCGTCGACCAGGTGGCCCAGGTCGGTGAGCTTGTAACCCTCCTCGAGCGGGAGCTTTTCCTCGGGCACGCCCCAAGCCTTGGCAAACTTGGCACGCACTGCCGGGTCAGTGACCTTTTGGTAGCCAGGGTACAGGTTGGGCAGCATGCCCATATCGCAGGAGCCCTGGACGTTATTCTGGCCACGCACGGGCGCGAGGCCGGAATTGGGTTTGCCGATCTGGCCGGCAACGCAGGCGATGGAGGCGATGGTGTGCACCGTCTTCAGGTTCTGCTTCTGCTGGCATACGCCCATGCCCCAACCAATGATGGCAGAAGGCTTCGCCGTGGCGTACATCTCGGCAGCTTGGTGGATCAACGCGGGCTCGACACCCGTGATGTCCTGTACGGATTCGGGAGTGTAATTCTTGATGGTCTCCCACCACTCGTCAAAGCCGTTCGTGTGCTCGGCGACGAATTCCTTGTCGTAGAGGCCATCGTTGACCAAGCAGTTGGCAAAGGCGTTGAGGAACGCGACGTTGCAACCGTTCTTGATCGGAAGGTAGAGATCGGCGATACGCGCGGTTTCGATATGGCGCGGGTCGGCGACGATGATCTTGCAACCCTTTTCTTTGGCTCGCACGATACGCCTTGCGACGATGGGGTGCGAATCGGCAGGGTTATAGCCGAAGAGGAAAATGCAGCCCGCATCCTCCATACCGGGGATGGAGCATGACATGCAACCTGAACCAACCGTGTCCATCAGACCGAGGACAGTAGGGCCGTGTCAAGTACGGGCGCAGTTGTCCACGCTGTGGGTGCCGATGCACGCACGCGTAAACTTCTGCATGACGTAGTTCGCCTCATTGCCGCCGCCTCGCGAAGAGCCGGTGGTCATGACAGCGTTAGGACCATATTCGTCAATTATGGCCTGCATCTTAGATGCGGTGAAATCCAGTGCCTCGTCCCAGCTTACGCGCTCAAGATCCGCGCCCTTAGTGCGGCGGATCATCGGGTGCAGTACGCGAGGAGTCAAGATCTTGGTGTCGTTGATGAAGTCGTAGCCGCTCATGCCCTTAAGGCACAGCTCGCTCTGATTGGTGATGCCGTTGAGCGGTTCGGTACCCACGACCTGGCCGTTTTGGACCAAGAGGTTAAACTGGCAACCGGCGCCGCAGTACGGGCAAATCACTTTATGCTTCTCCATGACACCCTCCTTCCTTTCTCTGCTACCGAATACTCGGTACTTATTTGACAATCATTGGGCCTGTCGCCCGACGCTTACGCCTCGTTTTCGATGGTGGCGCGGGCACGCTCGGCAGTCAGCTCCGCCAAACGTTCCTCGTCTACCAGGGTGAGGCCCTTGGTCGGGCACGCCTCGGCACACGCCGGACCGCCGGGACGGTCCACGCACAGGTCGCACTTGAGCACGAAGCTCTTAGTCTGCGAACCCACTCGCACGTCACCCATCAAGACGGGGACCTGCGTGGTCGCCACGCTCACGGCGCCAAAGGGGCATGCCATGACGCAGCTCTTGCAGCCGATGCAGTTGTCCTCGTTGACGCCGATGCGATGGTTCTTTGGATCAAAGAACAAGGCGCCCGTGGGGCAGGCCTTGGCGCACGGAGCGTCCTCGCAGTGGTGACATGCCACCGGCGCGGAAATCTCGTAGGTGCGCGTTACGCGCAAGCGAGGTGCGGCGATGTTGCCGGGAATATCGTGTGCCTCGATGCACGCCGCCATACAGGTTTGGCACCCAATGCAGCGTGAAGAATCAGCCACGACTCGTTTATTGCCCATGTTGTTCACTCCCTCCTGAATCCCATGCCGGAGAGACCCTGCCGACGTTGCCCCGGACCGCCCGTGGTCCGGCATCGGCGTATCGAGTGCATGCGGCGAAACAGGCACTTCGATAGAATTCCTCCAACGATATACAGGTTAAATATACGCAGTTGCAGGGGGCAAACTTGAGCATAGGCCCTGCAATACGGGTGTATTGCAGGGGTTTTGGCAGGTTGGAATTATTCTCTAGAAGCTATAAAGGTGAGTGTATTACATGCGTACGCCTCAGAGATTTTTACGCGCTCTCATTTTAGATGTACTACGCTTGTATTCAAGTTAATGGTTATTTACTTGAGCGAAATAAAGTAATCGTTATAAGATGCTCAAGTATCGGCACATGCCGCATTTGACCGACTATATTGCACGCTCATTAAGGGGGCCAGTGATGTCATCGACTCAAAAACGAGCCATCCTGCAGGTGCGCATTCGCGAGGAAGACAAGCAGCATGCCGAACATCTCTACGACGCCATGGGCACATCGCTCGCCGAGGCCGTCCGTCTATTTGTCGCGCAGAGCATTTTGATGCGCAAGCTCCCCTTTCAGCCGGTCGCCGTGCGCTCAAAGGACGGCACCGCCGCCTATGGATCGCTCAAAGCATACGGTGACCCCAATCGCCGCTCCGAGGAGCGCAATGCCTGGATTGAGTACCTCGCTACAGAAAGCGACGATTCGATTTTGGGTCCCGAGGAAGTAGATATCCATGAGTAGCACCATCATCGACGAGACCGTCATCCTACGCTACCTGCTTGACGACGACGAAGTCCTGTCACCGCTCGCCGCCAAGGTCATCGCCACGCGCACCGCTCGTGTCTATCCCGAAATCATCACGCGAGTCGTGGTCACGCTGCGCGACGTCTATAAGGTTCCCCGCGTTGAGATTGCTGCGGCCATGAAAAGGCTGCTCGATGACGTCATGGTCGACGAGCCCACCGTTGTCGCCCTTGCCGTCAAACTTTTTGGCAAGACCCATATGGACTTTACCGACTGCCTCCTCGCAGCCCGAACCGCCATCTACAACGATGATGTCGTGAGCTTTGGTAAGCCCATCATCCAAGGCATGATCGATTACCGCCGCAAGCGCCAAACCGCTGCCGACGCCCGCGACCGCGCCGCCGAAGCCCGCAGCCAGAGCACCGACGCCCGCAGTCATAGCACCGACGCCACCATCGACAAGCTCCGCCACCAATCCCGCCACTAACCCCATCCCCTCCTAAGTTGCGGTGAAATAGTTCCTGGATTTAGGCTTATTCGAGCTTTTCAGGAACTATTTCACCGCAACTTTCTGTAAGGGTGTTGATTAGTGCCGCCGAGGGACACTAATCAACCGTTTGCCGATATGTTTGGCTCTGATTCATGACTCTGACCTGCCCCGTCAAGCTTTTGGTCAGTTCATGGCAAGGTCTGGCGGACCAAATATGGGTTAGCGTAGTGTCATTCACTCCCCCTCAAGACCATGGGGTCGAAAATGAGTCATGATAAACGCTGTTCCAAACCGCAAGTAGAGCTGTTCTTCCGGTTATTCAAGGCCCATCATGGCGGGCACCTGTTTGTGGCTACCAAAAAATGGGATGAACGCTGTGCCTACGCGCTCATGCAAAAAGAGATGATTATTCGACTCTACAACCATGTCTACGCTGATTCCGTGTATTGGAATGACCTCGGCGTCGAAGATCGCATCTTTCAATTGGCATCCGCTATTGCGGTCGTTGAACCGGATGCCGTGTTTTGTGGAGCAACGGCGGCACTGCTCTATGGCATCGGTTCTGCATATTCGCTTCTCGACAAGGTGCAAGTGCTGCTGCCGCGTTCCACCAGACGCGATATGTACGAATTCGTTGAATACCGACGCTGGCGGCCGGGCGACGTATGGCAGCTCGGCCCGTTTACGTTAACGGATCCATATCGCACGGTGGTCGACATCGCCCGAACGAGCGCTTTTCGATATGCACTAGGCTATGTCGACGGGTTGGCTCGTGAGTACGGTGTCGAGCGTGAAGAATTGCGTGCATATGCACAAGCGAACTGCCGCGGACTGCATGGCATCGCGCGCGCATTTGACGTTTTTGAACATATGGATGGCAGATCGGATAACGGTGGAGAATCCGAAGCACGGGCGGCAATGATTCTGGCGGGAGTTGCCGCTCCTGAACTTCAAGTTGAAATCACTCGACCGGGAAACGCCGGCTATTATTTGGCAGATTACGGCTGGCAGATGCCAAACGGCTCTTGGATGCTGGCTGAGCTGCATGGACTAGGCAAGTTTGAGGACGATGCCCAAAATGATCCGGAACATACTGCGGCAAAAACCTATCGCGCCGCCCTCATGCGCGACGCGAACCTGCGTGCCATGGGCCACAACGTCATTCATTTCAAGCTCTCAGACACCTACGATGTCAAAGCGTTCGGATCCATGATGCGCGGCTACGGTATACCAACCGCAAAACCCTACGCAGACTCCTGACCGGCTGTCCTCATCTTCTCGACAACAGAACCCATCATCGACCCAGCCCGCTCGGCCCCATCTAAGTTGCGGTGAAATAGTTCCTGGAGAACAGCTTTTGCGGCTAATCCAGGAACTATTTCACCGCAACTTAAGAGGGGATGTGGGGCGGCATCGATTCCCGTCACCCCGTACACTTACGAAAATGGCTCTGGTCCCAAAAGGAATCAGAGCCATTCATCTATCCTATGGAGCGGGCGACGGGAAGTCCAAGGGTTTGCTTCGCAAACCCTTGTTTCGCTGCGGGCCGTTGGCCCTTGCGTGCTGCGCTGGAAAATGCTCACGCATTTTCTCAGCTTCGCACCCTGCCGGGTTCGATTCCCGTCACCCGTACACTTACGAAAACGGCTCTGATTCCCAAAAGGAACCAGAGCCATTCATCTATCCTATGGAGCGGGCGACGGGAATCGAACCCGCGTCATCAGCTTGGAAGGCTGGGGTTCTACCATTGAACTACGCCCGCAAGATATGGTCGGGACGACAGGATTTGAACCTGCGACATCCTGCTCCCAAAGCAGGCGCGCTACCAAACTGCGCCACGTCCCGAAGGTGTTGAGCAGCTAAGGTCTAAACCTTGCGTGTCCCAAAGCGAAGGAAATTATAGGGGAGACTCCCCGCCTGTGCAAGCGCAGAAACCCTAGCTCCTCGAATGTGCGACAAACTTGCTGTGGAGCAGACCGATCACAAACGCCGCCACGGCAACCGGCGCCCACGCGGCACCGATATCCGCCAGCGGAAGAACATCAAACGGTAGCCACGCGCCCGCAAAGAACGCATCGCGGACCGAGGTGATCACACTCTGCACAGCAACCACGCCGCCGACCCACACCCACACCTGCGGATGAGCGTCGCAAAAGCCGTGCACCAGGCCCATCAGTACCAGTACGATGGCAACGGGATACAAGGCGTTGAGCATAGGCACCGAGAACATGAGGATCACGTCGAGGCCCACGTTGGAGAGCAGGCACGAAAACGCTGCGAACACAAAGGCAAGAACCGCAAAGGGACGACGCATAGCCTCCTCGGAGGCCTCCGCTCCCCCTTCGACCACATACGTCTCGCAGAAGTAACGCGAGCAGCAGCTGATGAGGCCGATGCACACGTTCATGCAGGCGAGGAAAAAGATCGCAAAGACCACGACCGTGCCGACAAGGCCAAAGTGCATGGAGGCAGAGCGGGCAAGGATGGCGGCGCCATTGGTGGCATCGGACATCACGGTGCTGAGCTGCGTGCCGGCAAGCGCCAGGCCGCAGTAGATGATGGCCATGAGCGCGCCGGCGATCACGCCGGAGCGCGAAATCTCGAAGGCCACGCGCTTGTCATCGGTAACGCCCAGCTCGTGGATGGTCTCGGCGATGATAATTCCAAAGGCGAGCGACGCGAGCAGGTCCATGGTCTGGTAGCCGGTCAGAAAGCCCTGCACAGCAGCACCGGCATCGTAGGGAGCCTGAGGCGCGGCAGCCGGTCCCAGCGGCGAGATCACGGCGGCACCCACGACCAGCACGATGAGCGCAATGAGCGCGGGGCCCGTAATGCGACCGAGCACGCGCGTGATGACGCCCGGACGCAGCGTGAGCGCAAACGCGACGACAAAGAAGCCAACGGCAAACACCAGGCGCGCCGTGCCGAGTGAAACACCCTCGGGCAGCAGCGGCACCAGCATCTCGAAGGCCGTGGAGCTCGTGCGCGGAATGGCCAGGCACGGGCCGATGGCCAGATACACCGCCGCGACAAAGAACTCACCAAACTTGGGGTGCACGCGGCCGGCAAGCTCGCGCGCCGTTCCGGCAAGTGCCACGGCGATAAAACCCATGACGGGCAGGCCGATGGCGGCAATCAGAAAGCCGAGCATGGCGACCGGCGTGGCAGAACCTGCCTGCAGTGCCAGCAGCGGCGGAATAATGAGGTTGCCGGCGCCAAAGAGCATCGAGAACAGCGCAATGCCGACGGTAACGACATGGTCGGAGCGCAAACCGCGCGGAGCGGATGAGGCCATATGCACACCTTTCGGGTCGAAACAAAAACGGGACGGGCAAAAGACCCGTCCCGCAAGTATATACGCTCTAGCAGGCTAAATCGCGCAAAGCGTCAATCGCGGTGTCGACTTCCTCGTCCGTGTTGAAATACCCAAACGAGAAGCGGACGACGCCCTGGCGCTCGGTCCCCAGCGCGCGGTGCATGAGCGGAGCGCAATGGGCACCGGGGCGCGTCGCAATCCCCCACCCTTGCATGAGCGCGTCCGAAATCTCGGCAGAGTCGATATCGGCTACGTTGAGCGACACAATCGCAGAGCGCGCCTGCTGGTCAAAGGCACCGTAGAGCTTAATCCCCGGAATCTTGCGCACACCGGCAAGGAAGCGATCAGCGAGCGCACGCTCGTGGGCAGCAATCGCCTCGACCCCACCCTGGGCCTCGATAAAGTCGAGACCAGCGGAAAGTCCCGCGATGCCATGACCGTTGAGCGTGCCCGCCTCAAGGCGCGTGGGCCACTCAAGCGGCTGCAGCGCATCGAAGCTGTGCACGCCCGTGCCGCCCATGGCCCACGGAGCCACGTCAATGCCCTCCGCCACGGCCAGGCCGCCGGTGCCTTGAGGTCCCATGAGCCCCTTATGGCCGGTAAAGCACACAATGTCGAGCCCCATGGCCTGCATATCGATATGCATCGCGCCGGCAGACTGCGAGGCGTCGACGATCACCAGCGCGCCGGCCGCATGCGCGATGGCAGCCACGCGCGCAATGTCGACCGCGTTGCCGGTCACATTGGAGGCGTGCGTCACCACCACGGCACGCGTGCCCGGCGTGACCAACCGCTCGAGCTCGTCGTAGTCGAGCACACCGTTCGCGTCGCAGCCCGCATGCTCAACCGTCACACCCTGCTCCGTCGCCAAGCGATTGAGCGGACGCAGCACGGAGTTGTGCTCAAGCACCGTCGTGACCACGCGGTCGCCGGGGCGCACCACGCCATTGATAGCGGTGTTGAGCGCCGCGGTGGAGTTGGGCGTAAAACACACATGGTCCGCCCTCGGGCAACCAAAAAGGCGCGCAAGCTTGGCGCGGCAGCCGTGGATGGTACGCGCGGCGTCAAGCGCACCCGACGTGGCACCGCGCCCGGCATTGCCGAGCGAGCACATCGCCTGCGTCACGGCATCGATGACCGCCTGCGGCTTGTGCATGGTCGTCGCCGCGTTATCCAGATAGATCATCGCACGACCTCCCACATATCGATCACGGTATAGCCCTCGGTGGGAACGCCCGCCGCGGCGAGTTCGCCGCGCAGCAGCTCCTCATCGGCAGGCAACGCCTTCCACGCCAGACCGCAGCCGGCAGCGACCTCCCCGGGCACGGGAATCGTTCGCCCAGGAAGGCCGCGCTCGATGCATAGGGACTCGCAGCCCATGGCGGCCGCCGTGGTGGGAAACGTGATGACAAGCGCCGGGCGCTTCTCCCTCATGACAACTCCAACCAATATGCTACGGGCGCACGACGCGCACGGCCTGCTCCATCTTCTCCACGATCACGTACATGTTGGTGACCTCGCCCACCGCAAGCTGGTCTTTAATGCCATAGTGGTCGAGGCAGGTACCGCAGGTGAGAATCTCGACACCCTGCTCGGCCAGGCCCTTCAGATCATCGAGCACCGGAGAGCCCTCGACGGTGAGCTTGGCGCCGCCGTTGTAGAACAGCATGGTCGCGGGCAGCTCCTCCTGCTGCGTCACGGCAAAGATGAAGGCCTTCATGAGCTTGTGGCCCAGCTCGTCGTCGCCACGGCCCATACAATCGGTGTAGACGGAAATGACGAGTTTGCCCTTGCTGGCGCTGGCACCACAGAAGGCAGCGCCATCCTGCTCGGGATCGGCCACGGCAACGGCGCCAGAAGTCGCGACGGTCACGTGCCACTCGGCGTCCGAGATCTTCTCGACCGAGGCCGTGCAGCCCTTCTCCTGCGCCATCTTGGAGATGTTCTTGACGGCGGTCTCGTTGTCGACCGAGGTCACCACGGCGCCCTCGCCGTCAAGCTGTTTGAGTGCCTTAAGCGTCTTGACGACGGGCAGCGGGCAGGCATCGCCCATGGCATTGACTTCAATTTTGGTAGACATAGTAAATTCCTTTCGAATGAATCAATCAAGAACGATAGATAGTTGAATAAACAAACCGTTAACGGACAACGCGGACGGCAGGACCGCCCGGCTCCGCCTCGCAAACGCGACCGACGACGGCGGCAACGCGCCCCTCGGCATGCAGACGACGCGCAAGCTCATCCACATCCGCCGCGGGCGCCGCGATGAGCAAACCACCCGAGGTCTGCGGATCGTACAGCGCATCCAACATGCCCGGCTCCAGCTCATCGTCAACCGTCACGCGCGGGCCAAAGAAGTCCTGGTTGCGGTAGGAGCCCGCGGGGATAATGCCCAGACGCGCCATGTCGAGCACCTGGTCAAAGAGCGGCACCGCCCCCGATGCAAGCTCAACCTGCACGCCCGAGCCCTCGGCCATCTCGCACGCGTGCCCGATCAGACCAAAGCCCGTAATGTCGGTGCAGCCGTGAAGCTCAAGTCCCTCGGCCAGACGAATCGGTGCCTCGTTGAGGGTTCGCATCGAGTCAAACATGGCTGCGGCCTCGTCCTGCTCGATGAGCTCGCCCTTAATGGCCGTGGTGATAATGCCCGAGCCGATGGCCTTGGTCAGCAGCAGAACATCGCCCACGCGCGCGCCGCTGTTGGCGAGCATGCGGTCGAGCGCGACAAAGCCGCTCACAGACAGGCCATACTTGGGCTCGTCGTCGTTGATGGTATGGCCGCCCGCGATGGAGCAACCCGCCTCGACGCACTTGTCGGCGCCGCCCGCCAGAATCTGACCGGCACCCTCGATGCCCAGACAACTGGGTATGCAGAGTAGGTTCATGGCATGGCTCGGCCGCCCGCCCATGGCGTAGATGTCCGACAGCGAGTTGGCCGCGGCAATCTGGCCAAACAGAAACGGATCGTCGACCATCGGCGGGAAGAAGTCGATGGACTGCACAAGCCCCAGGTTCTCCCCTACGCGGAAGACGCTCGCATCGTCAGAGGTATCGAACCCCACGAGCAAGTTGTCGTTATGCACATTTGGCAAGTCGCCCAGGACCTGGGCGAGGGCTCCAGGAGCCAACTTAGCGGCTCAACCGCTCGCGGCCGTCATAGACGTGAGCCTAATCTGATCGTCAGCCATCGATACCTCCTCTCATCGGTCAATCATTTTCTCCCAGTATACGCATGAATGCGAGCCTGCGGCGGATGCATTAATTGAGCGCCTGTGCGCGAATCGCCGCGCCAATCGCTCCGGCAAAGCGAGCCTGGGGCGAGGTGGTCACCGGCGACCCCAGCAGCTCGCCCAACCGCTCCACCACGAAGGCGTTCTCGCACAGGCCACCGGTCAGGTAGTACGGGGCGCCCGCGGCCTGCCCGGCCATGGTCGCCACGCGCGAGACCACGCTGTCGATCACGCCACGTGCAATGTTCTCGCGCGGCTCACCGCGACCGATCAGGCTGATGACCTCGCTTTCGGCAAACACCGTGCACATGCTGCTGATCTTGGTGGGCTCACCGGAACGCGCAAGGTCGGCCATCTGCTGTTGGGAAATACCCAGACGGTCGGCCATGATCTCCAAAAAGCGCCCCGTACCGGCAGCGCACTTGTCGTTCATGGCGAACTTGGCCACGCGGCCACTTTTAAGCTGAATGACCTTGGTGTCCTGGCCGCCCACGTCAATCACCGTGCCGTGATCGCCAAACAGGCGCACGGCACCGGTGCCGTGGCAGGTGATCTCGGTCACGACCTTGTGCGCATAGGGCACGGCGACACGGCCGTAGCCGGTCGCGATCACGCGCACGTCGTCGGCAGCCACGTCATAGTCGGCTGAAGCGAGCTCGCCGCGCAAGCGCTCGGCCGCATCGACCGACGAATACCCCGTCGGCATGACGCAGGTCCACGCAATGGCGCCGTCCGTCTCCACCACTGCAGCCTTCGCGGCCGTCGAGCCTATGTCGATACCAATGCCAACCACGGCATCCTCCTTCTATGCGGCAAAGCAACTATCCCTTTGCCGCATTTGTCCTACAGGGTTTCGATAAAGGCGGCGATGCGGGTCTCGATCTGGCCCATGTCACCGTTGCTGTAGTCGGTCTCGATCTTCATATACGGAATACCCGCACCCTCGACGGCCTCCTGCATGCGCGCGCTCTCAACGTTGAAGGTGTGGCACGCCTGGAGCACGCTCTCTACCACGCCATCGACATGGTACTTCTCGCACATGGTCAGCGTGTTCTCCATGCGGCCGTCGTTAGGCGTCATGACCGAGCAGTTGATATCCAGGTAGCGGTCGGCGATGGCGCGCAGAATGTCGGGCGCGTCCGGGTCGATCATCATAGCCGCCGTGCGCTCGCCCGAGCAGTCGTCCATGCACACGACCACGCCGCCGTTGGACTCGATGGTGCGGCCAATCTTGTTGATCACACCGCCCACCGGGCAACCGGTGATCAGAATGCGCTTGGCGTCCGCCGCAACCGGGCGCTCGCCCGCGTCGTAGGCCTCGCGCAGCATGGCGACCTTTTGCTCCAGCTGCTGCGTATAGGCCTCGATATCAAAGCTGAACGTACCGGCAAACATAGTGCTCATCAAGTCGACGCCGCTCATGGCCGCCGGCTGATTGGCCTGCAGCGCAAACATCTCGAGCTGGGCCGCACGCAAGCGGTTGCGACGACGGACGGCAGCACGCAGGTCATCGTCGGTAATCGTGATGCCGTAGAAGCCCTCGAGCTCCTCCTTGAGCAGGCGGCACTCCTCGTACCAGCCTTCACGCTCGTAGGCGCGATCACGACCCTGCGGAAGATGCAGAATGTGCGTGCGCTTGAGCTCGTTGAGTAGCTCGTACATCTTCTTCTTGCCGTCGCAGGTGGTCTCGCCGATGATCATGTCGCTAAAGTACGTAAACGGGCACTTTTGCGAGTAGGCAAAACCGTAGGTCGACTTGATGAGCGGACACAGATTTGCCGGCAGCACCTTCTCGGCCTCGGGAATCACCTCGTCGGATGTACCGCACAAGGCCACACTTGCAGCGCCCGCGGCATCGATGATCTCGAGCGGCGTATAGCTGCACAAAAAGCCGACCAGGCGATTGCCCGCCTGCTTGTAATCCTTAACGCGAATAAACGCCGCCTTGCGCTGCTCGTTGAACTCCTCAAACGTGGATGGCAACGGCTGCTCCATATTTTCCGACATATAACTCCTTAACAAACCTTTTAACCAACCAAGGAAACGGCTTTCCCAGGTGCCCGAGGTTGCCGTGAAAAAGGAGCGCCGCGTACTTTGGTACGCAAGCGACGGTTTGAACGGCAAGATCGGGTGCCTGGGGAAGCCGCCGGGACGAATAGTCCTAAATGGTTTCCAAGAAAGCCTCAATCCTGGTTTGCAGTTGGCCTGCATCCTCGCCGGCGTAGTCGGTCGTGATGTGCATAAACGGAATGCCGGCCTCCTCGGCAGCCTTCTCCACGGCAAACGACTCCATCTCGTAGAGCGTGCAGAACTGCAGGGCCACGTCGACGATGCCGTCGGCATGCAAGTCCTTGGCCATCTGGACAATGTCCTTCATACGCTGATCGTTGGGCGTAAAGACGGCGCAGTTAATCTTAAAGTAGCGCTCGGCGATGGCGTCGAGCATCTCGTCGACCGTCTCACCGGACTCGTCGACCAGGTCCTTGTAGTAGCGCGAGCCCGTGCAGGACTCCTCGCCTACCACAACGCCGCCGGCCTTCTCGATGAGGTTGAACAGCTTCCAGTTGGGCACGGCCATGGGCGTGCCGGTGTACAGGATGCGCTTGGTCCCCTTGGGCGCCACGCCCTCGCCGGCCTCGACACGCTGCTCGCACTCGGCGGCCATCTCGTTGATGGCTCCGGTCAGACGCGGCGTATCGTCCATAAAGGCGGCCTGAACGGTCAGCAGGCTGTCGAGACCGCTGATGGGCGCCGGATCGGCAGCGCGCGTGGCAGCCAGACGCTGCAGGGCGCGACGCTTCTCGTTGACGGCGTGGATGGCAGCCTTCAGGCGCTCGGGCGTAATCTTGACGCCGCACTCTTCCTCGATCTTGGCGGCAAGCTTTTTAACCTCGGCCTTCCAGGTCACGAGCGTCGACTCGTCGTGCACGTTGGGGATATCCATGACGTACATGTTCTTTTGCGTGGCAAAGAACTCGTAGGCCTTCTTCTTGCCATCGCAGGTGTTCTCGCCCACCACCAGATCACTCGACTCAATGTAGGGGCAGACCTCGCCCAGCTTAAAGCCGGCAAAGCTCTTGATGAGCGGACAGGTGTTGCGCGGCAAGTGCTCCTCGACCTTGTCCGTTGCCCAGTCGGCACCCGAGCACAGGCCCACGGGGATGCCATCGCAGGCAAGCACGATCTCCTCGGGCACGTAGACGCAGAACGAACCGACGATCTTGGTGGCCTCGCCGGCCTCCTTCTTGTCGAGCATCTCCTTAATACGGCCGCTGTGGATGTTGGTGGCGACAAAATCCAGGTAGGACGTAGACTTGGGGCGATTGTTCTGCGTCAGGAACATATCGCCGTACATCTGGCCCACGGCGCCCAGCAGCATGTCGTGGTCGGCAAGATTCATGCCGAGGCTCTCCCACATCGGATGGAAATCGAATTCTTCAGCCATGACGGTTCCCCTCTCGAACCAAAAATGAATAGCTACGGTATTTCTGCACGGTGGGTGGCGAAAACCCAGCCGTGCTCAAACCCGGAATTTTGGGGAACCCGCTTTGCGGTCGATTATTTAGTTGTGCGTCGTCTCTCCCGGAGCCGTGAACATACCTGCTCATATGCGGCTCCGAGCCATATACAGGGCGCGCGCGGCAACGCGACGCGAATATGTCTTCTGCAGCATCGGCGCGCCCTCCTTTTCTCGTCGAAGGTAACTATATCAACGGTTGTCGTCAAGACGAACACCGTCGACACGCGTACGACAACGTTGGGATGTGAGCATCTCGCTGTCTGATAATTAATTATCAGACTGATAAGGTTTAGTCATGTAGAAATCGGCGAACGGCGAAGTGAAAACAAAGCGGTCGAGGACTACCTCCTCGACCGCATCGCACCCGCATTATCGGCAAACGAGATGAATCCTGCTTGCATCAAAATGCATGCGCAGAGTCTCACCCGCCTGCGGCAGCTCTTCCACGGGTACACTCACCTTATTCACCTTCCACTGCAGGCGCGTGGGCGCATCAGCACGCGGCACGTCCAGCAGCACCAGCCGCTCAAAGCGCGAATCGCTCACACGGGCCACGTGCAAATCGTAGCTGTTGCGACCGCGCTCCGCGCGATTGTCAACATGGAAGTAGCTCGCACGAATACCGAGGTACGTCACGTTATCGGGAACCTCATGGCCCACGTTAAAGGTCATGCCCCAGTCCAGGGCTTCAACTTCCTGAGACCCGATCTTGCGCGCCCGGCTTGTGTTCTTGCAGCCCGTCAGGCGCAGCGCCGCCAGCGTCTGCGGACGGCGGACCACGTCCTCGACGGAGCCGATCTCCTCAACATGCCCGTCGTGCATCACGCAGATGCGCTGGCACAGGCGGCACGCTTCGTCGATGTCGTGGCTCACGTAGAGCACGGTGCGGTTGCATACATCGAACAGGTCGAGCATGTTTTGCTCAAGCGCGCTCTTGAGATACGCATCGAGCGCGCTCATGGGCTCGTCGAACATAAAAATGCCCGGATGCGCCGCCACCATACGGGCAAGCGCCACGCGTTGCTGCTGCCCGCCCGAGAGTCGCGCGGGGTAGCGATCGACAAAATCGGCCAGACCGAAAATGCCCAAATAGCGCTCGGCGAGCTTTTTGCGCGCGGCGGCGTCGCCAGCATCCTTTACACCGGCGCATACGTTATCGGCCACCGTCATGTTGGGAAACAGCTGATAGTTTTGAAACAACAGGGCGCATTTTCGCTCCTGGGGTGACAGGTTGATGCCAGCCGCCGAGTCAAAAAAGGTCACGCCGTTGACGACGATCTTGCCCTCGTCGGGCGTCTCCACGCCGGCAATGCAGCGCAGCGTGCAGCTCTTGCCGCAGCCCGAGGCACCAAGCAGCGCCACACGCTCCTCGCCGGCCTCAAGCTGCATATCGAGCATAAACCCCGGATAGCGCTTTTTTATGTCCAGAACGAGTGACATGGCCTATCGACCTCCCTGCATAGCGGGCTCATCGCGCATGAGCTCGGCCAGTGCCTCGCGATCGATACGCAAGGCATCACCGCCCGCCGGGTCGAGTGAATCGCCCTGTCCGGCGAGATCTTTGGCCTGCTTACGTTCCGCACGGGAAAGGCCACGCTCGCGGTATTTTTGCGAATGCGCCGTGTACATGTTGATGAACAGGATGACTAGGAAGCTGAACGCTATTACGACCACGACCCAAAAGAGGGCCACCGAGGTGTTGCCGCCCATCCACTCAAAGTAAATCGCAATGGGGATGGTCTGCGTAATGCCGGCGTAGTTGCCCGCAAAGAACAGCGTGCAGCCAAACTCTCCCATCGCGCGGGCAAAGGCGAGGACCGTACCAGCGGCAATAGAAGGCCACCCAAGCGGCATCATAAGCTTGGCAAAGATGCGACGCTCGGACCATCCCAGGGTACGCGCGGCGTCAAGCATCTGCGTGTCGAGGCTCTCAAAGGCGCCGAGCGCCGTACGGTAGACCAGGGGGAACGATACCACCACGGCAGAGATCACCGCCGCCGGCCACGTAAAGACAATCGAGACGCCGTGCGCAATCAGCCACTGGCCCACCCCGGTCGAGCGACCAAACAGCATAAGCAGCAAAAAGCCGCAGACCGTGGGCGGCAACACCATGGGGATGGTAAAGACCGAGTCGAGCAGGCCCTTGATGCGACTCGAGGTACCCATAGTCTTCCACGCGGCGAACAGGCCCAGCGCAAGGGAGATCACCAGGGCAAGGCCGCTCGTTTTAATGGACACCCAAAACGGGCGATAGTCGATGTCGCCCAAAAAGGAGACCAGAGAGGTCAAGGGCCCCTGCTCATCCCGCAACATGACAGACGACGCCTCTACCATTTGAGCGCTATCAAGCCAACGCGCGCCGCCCTTGGCATCACCCGAGGCTGATGCAATCACCACATAGCGGTCCCCATCCGCACCGCGCTCGTCAAAGCCATAGGTATACCCACCGGCATCAAACGTTGTTTCCGCCGTGACATACCAAGGAAGATTCACGTCCCCTAGCTGCGCACCTCCCATGCAGTTTGCGCTGTCGAGCTTACAGACGAGGGCCTTGAGACCCGATACGCACTCGTTATCCTGCGGATCCAACCCATACTTCTCGACCGCCTTGGGCGATATCCACACCACAACGCGATCGGCAGCAGGCGCCACTACAAGGTCCACGTCCTCGTCAACGGGAAACCGGTAGCCCTCAGGCTGGCCCTCCATGGCACGAGCGGTCCCCTTGGCCAACCGCTCAAAACCCTCGATCCCATAGGAAAGCCCATGAGCGGTCGCAGCAACCTGGGACCCATCCTCAGCGTCCCCAGCAAACGCAAATCCCGGCACCCAGCAAAGCGCGAAGATCAAAGCACAGGCGACAAGCATGCGAAATCTATTAAGCACGAAAAGCTCCAAGCGAATACAAGGACGGAGTGAAACACAAAACGGTGGAATTATCGCGCCAAGCCGCACTACGCGGAAAGCTCAAAGCCGTACTTAGCCCAAATCTTCTGAGCCTTCTTGTTGGACAGGCAAAAGTCGATAAACGCCTTGGCCTCGTCGGCGTGCTCGGAGCCATCGGCGACAGCACCCGGGTACACGATGGGCTTGTGCGAATCCTCAGGACACACGAAGGCCTCCTCGATGCCGTCGTAGCGGAAGATATCGGAGCTGTAGACAAAACCCGCCACGCAGTCGCCTGTAGAGACGTAAGACGCAGCGGTGCCGACCTTGTCGGCCAGGGCTACCTTGTCGGCGAGCTCGGGCGCGTACTCGCCGTCGTCGCCCTCGGTACCGGTATAGAGGCCCACGGAAGCCAGCGCCTGGTTGGCGTACTTGCCGGCGGGGACGGTCTTGGCGTCGCCGATGGCAATCTTACCGTCCAGATTCGCGACGTCGGCGATGGCCTCGACCTTAGTATCGGAGCCCTCGGCGCGAATGATCACGAGGTCGTTGACGAACATGTCCTCACGCGTGTCGGCATCGACGAGCTCGGCGGCTTCGGCGTCGTCCATGGTGCCCTTGGAGGCCGTGATGAGCACGTCGACGGCGGCACCGGCGCGCATCTGCTCGACAAGGTCGCCAGACGCCTTAAACTGCGTGTCGGCAAACGTGGTGCCGGTCTGCTCGGTGTAGAGCTCCTGAACCTCGGGCAGAGCTTTCTCGAGCGAGTTAGCGGCAAAGACCTGCAGCTCGACAGCCTTCTTCTTAGAGGAAGACTTGACGGAGCCGGCATCGGAACCAGCGGGCTCGGACGTCTTGTTGCCCGAGCAGCCGGCAAGGCCAAGGCCGGCGGCAGCGGCAGCAGAAAGCGAGACAAAACCGCGGCGTGAAACCATATCGAACATATTCAACCCTTTCGAACGCTATGCCCGGGCACCCCGCCGCAGGCTTTATTCTGTTACTAGATTATACTTCCGCGCGAATAATGATAATGAGAAATTATTCTCGCTAGAGAATATAGTTTCGAGTTGCCGTGCACCTCGGCGTCGCTTCGGCGGAAAACAAAGGCGGAGCAGCCGTTCAGGTCGCCCCGCCGTAGGTAAACCGCTTATTTGGTATGTCCGCCGCCCGCCGTCATTTGGGCCGCATGCTCCAGCTGATCGCTCACGGCCTCCCAGCTTTCGCGGGCCGCTTTCGTGGATCCCGGAAAGTTGATGACAAGCGTATGCCCACGCTGCATGCACACGGCGCGCGAGAGCATAGCGCGGCGCGTCTTGGTCATGGAGTACGCGCGGATTGCCTCTGCAATACCCGGCACATCGCGGTCGCAGACGGCACGCGTCGCCTCGGGCGTCACGTCGCGCATCGAAAGTCCCGTGCCGCCACAGGTGAGCACGACATTGGCGTGGCACTCATCGGCAGCTTCCACAATGGCATCACCGATCTCGCTGGCGTCGTCGCGCACGACCACATGTGAGACGACCGTCCAGCCCTGCGCCTCGATAAGTTCCTCGAGTGCGGCTCCAGCCTCGTCCTGAGCAAGATCGCGCGTATCCGAGCACGTCACGATCGAAATCTTCAACTCCATAGTCTTCCTCCTACAACACCGTGCCCTCGGGCAGGTCGACACGCACGACATCCACGACGTCGCCCGCCTTGAGCTCGCACGGTCCTTCGTCAATACGCAGCAGGCAGTTGGACCGCTGCATCGTGCCGAGCAGCGCCGAATTCTGCGTCTTGGCCTCGGTCACCAACAGCTCACCGGTCTCGGGGTCGCGCAAAACCGTGGCGCGATCGAAGAAGCGTCGGTCCTGGCGCTTTTTCACGTCGTGCGTGAGCGTCGCCTGCTGCACGGGACGCACGCCCTCGGCAAAGCCGCGCATCTTGCGAATCGCCGGACGGGCAAGCATCTCAAAGCCCACATACGCCGCGGCCGGATTGCCTGAAAGCCCTAGGTAGGGCTTGCCCCCGAGCAAGCCAAACGTGATGGCCTTGCCCGGACGCATCGAGATGCGATCGAACAGCACCACGCCCTCGCGCCGGACGAGCGCCGTCACGTAGTCGTAATCGCCCGCCGAGGCGCCGCCGCTCGTAATGACAAAATCGCACTCTCGCGTGGCGCGATGCACCAGCTCGCCAATCGCCCGCTCATCGTCGGGCGCAATACCGTAGAACACGGGCTCGGCGCCGGCATCGAGCGCCTCGGCCATCAGCGCCGACGAGTTGGAGTCGCGAATCTGCCCGCGCGCCGGCAGCTCACTCGGCGCGACCAGCTCCGTGCCCAGCGAGATAATGCCCACGCGCGGAGCGGCATGGACCTTCACGCTCGCGTATCCGGCGCTTGCCAGCAAGCCGGCGCCGGCCGGAGCCACAACCTCGCCGGCGCGCATCACGATATCGCCGGCATGGGCCTCCTCGGCGGCAGAGCGAACGTTCTCCCCCACCTTTGCCGGCGCCGAGAAGCTCACGTGCGAGCCCTCGTTGCCATCGCCGTCAAGCACCTCGACGATCTCGTATTTCACCACGGCATCGGCACCTTCGGGTACCGGCGCGCCCGTCATGATGCGGACCGTCTCGCCCGGGCCAAGAGCGCCCTCAAACACATGGCCCGCGGCCTCGTGTCCGATAACGTCGAGCGTCACCGGCGCCTCGCCAGACGCCTGAGCCAAGTCCGCCGAGCGCACGGCATATCCGTCCATAGCACTGTTGGCAAACGGCGAGATGTCGATATCGGCCACCGCGTCCTCGGCCAAGGGAAGACCGGCGGCCTGCCACACGGGAATCTCGACGAGATCGGTCGGAGCAACATGCGACAGAACAATCGACTGCGCGTCCTCCAGCGGAATGAGTTTCTCTGCCATTTGCACCTCTTAATGCCACGGCGCACAACAGGGACGCCGATTCTTTATGCTTGTCTCAGTATAATCCCCCGACGCGCGACCGCGACTTGACCTGTACCCGCAAATACACCTGTCGGCCGCAAGCCGCGAAACAGAATGGAAACCAACCCACCGGCTCGTCGCGTTTACCGCGTTTTATAATGCTTGCGTTGCAACCTAAAAGAGGAACGTATGGCTCATAACGACAAACCCGAAAGCGCAAACGAAGCGCAGGATCATTCTCAGCCGCTCGACGATGGCGGTTTTTTCTCCCTGAACGACGTCATCGTGGCCGGCAGGCATCAGCTCACCCGTTCCGAGCAGCTCTTGGCAGCCGACACGCGCCGCAACGCCCGCAACCTACTCGCGAGCGCTAAGTTGCTCGTGCTCGTCGCCATCGTCTCGCTCGCCATGGGCGTTGCCGCTTGGGCGTTTTTGGCCTCGCTGAATATCGCGACCGATTATCGCGAGCACCACGTGTGGATTTACGCGTTGCTTCCCGTTGTGGGCGTTGCCACCGCATGGGTGTACAAAAACCACGGCCTTGCCGCCAAACGAGGTAACAACCTGGTCATCGACTCCGCCCTGGGCACACGCCTTATCCATATGCGCATGGCCGTCCTCACCTTCGTCTGCTCCACACTCACGCACCTAACAGGCGGATCGGCCGGCCGCGAGGGCGCCGCGGTGCAGATTGGCGGCACCATCGCCAGCAACATCTCGAGCCTCGCCCACCTCAAAAAGCATGACCACCACGACCTCATGCTCGCCGGCATCTCGTCGGCCTTTGGCGCCGTATTCGGTTCACCCCTCGCCGGAGCCTTCTTTGGCATGGAGATGTGCTTTATCGGCAAGATCGACTACACCGCGGGCATCTACTGCCTGGTCGCCTCGTTTACCGGCTACTTTACGTCGCTTGCCTTGGGAACCGAGTACGAGGCGAATGTTATCGCCAGCGTTCCCAACATGACACCACGGACGGTTGTCATCGTAGTCATCAGCGCCATCATCTTTGGTCTCACCGCACGTCTCTTTGCCTGGTCGGTTCGTACCGTCAAGAGCCTGTACGGCCGCTTTATCACCAACTACATTGCTCGCGCACTCGTGGGCGCGCTCGTGGTGCTCGCGGCCTACGCGATGCTCGACGCCTGGAAGTATGCCGGCCTTGCCACCTGGCTCTCGGGCGCCGGGTTCGCCGGTAACACGACCCTTGCCGACGCAGCCATCAAGCTCGTGGTGACGGCGCTCACCCTGGGCGCCGGCTTCCAAGGAGGCGAGGTCACACCCCTGTTTGGCATCGGTGCGGCGCTCGGCGGTTGGATCGGTTGCCTCGTCGGAATCGACCCCAGCTTTCTGGCGGCGCTGGGCATGCTCGGCGTGTTCTGCGCCGGCCTTAACGTACCCATCACCACCTGTATGATGGCCATCGACCTGTTCCACGGCACGGCTGCCGGTTTCTTTGTCATCGTGGCCTTTATCAGCTACCTAACCGGCGGACACCGCGGCGTGTACCCCGCCCAGCGTATCATCTCACCCAAGCGCCGTTCGCTTATTGTGGATGAGGGCGGTACGGTAGCGGAGGCTATCGAGCGCCACAACGACCTGATAGAGTAGACGTTAGTATTCGCCGTGCAGCCACAATCGGGGGCAATTCGACCTGAGCGCGACCGCACCGTTACGTCACACGCCGGGAGTCGCCCCATGCACGCAACTGATTTTGGTCGCACGCTCATCATCGCCAACCCCGCCGCCCAGTCGGGTGCGGCGCGCGAGGTTGCCGAGCGTCTGCAGCGCTTTTTGGACATGACCGCGCGCTCATCCCAGTTTGACCTGGTGCTGACCGAGCGCAAGGGACATGCCAAGGAACTTGCCGCACGGGCCCAGGGCTACCGCACGGTTATCGCACTCGGCGGCGACGGCGTGATCCACGAGGTCGTCAATGGACTCATGACGCAGGATGAGGCGGTCCGTCCCGCCCTTGCCGTCCTACCCGTAGGCTCCGGCAACGATTTTGCCCAAACGCTCGGTATCGACGATTTCTCCGGCAAAGATTTTGGCGCGCTGCTCACCTGCGAGCTGCAGCGTCAGGATATCGGACGCATTCGCTCATGGAACCCCGCAAGCGGTAGCGGCGAGGCTACCGTTGAGTACTACGACCAGACGCTTTCGGTCGGCATCGATGCCGCCATCGGCCTGGGCACCACCGAGCTGCGCAAAAAGACCGGCTTGACAGGCGCGCCGCTCTACACCCTCTCGGGACTTGAGCAGTTTGGTCTACGCTATCGCAACTACCCCATGACCATCAGCTTTGATGGCGCGCCCACCGAGCGCGTGCGGGCGATCATCATGGCAATTCAGCTGGGACCCACCTATGGCTCGGGCTATCGCATCTGCCCCAACGCCGACCCGTGCGACGGCATACTCGACGTCTGTTACGCCTGCGGCCCCGTTCCGCGCGCGGTCGCGCTTCCCATGTTCCTTTCGGCCAAAGATGGCCACCATACCAAGTTGCCACCGGTTCGCATGCGCCGTTGTCGCCATGCCGAGCTTACCTTTGAGGAGCCCGACTACCCCATCCAGGCCGACGGCGAGCCCGTTGTCGCCTCGCGCATCGAGGTCGACATCCTCGCCGGCGCCCTCCATGTCTGGCACCCCCAAACAGTCCCTATTTCACCGCAACTTATTGAGAAGATCATTCCTCCCCGCCCGGCTTGCGTCGGTTGGCTTTTTTAATCGCGTTGAAGTGCTTGTCATTGAGCCTGCGCTGGCGAGAGCGCTGAGGCACCTTGGTCTTTACGCGTCGGCGCGGTGGACGCCCGCGACGCTCAAGCTCAGCGCGCAGCTTACGCAGACAGCTCGCGCGATTCTGAAACTGGCTGCGGCTCTCACGCGCCGTCACGACAATCCCCGAAGGGATATGTTTCATGCGTACCGCCGAGTCCGTCGTGTTCACGCCCTGTCCGCCCGGACCCGTCGCGCGAAACACCTGCACCTCGCAATCGCGCGCCAACTCCTCGACCGACATCTCGGCATAGCGCGCATACTCGCGCCATCCCATCTTGTTCTCATCCATATCAGCACCTCCCCTCATACAAAAAATGTGACAAAGGGACAATCCCTTTGTCACATCGCATACCAATCGCTTGTGTTGCGCGCTTAGGCGAAGGTGATCTCGCCGTTCTCGCAGTCCATTTCGGCGATACGGGCCAGGCTCTCAACGCGGAAGCCGCGCTTGCGGAGCTTATCGCCGCCGCCCTGGAAGCCCTTCTCAACGGCGATGCCAATGCCGGCAACTTCGGCGCCCGCAGCCTCGCAGATCTTGATAAGGCCCTCAAGCGCGCAGCCGTTGGCCAGGAAGTCGTCGATAATCAGGACTTTGTCGCCCTCGGACAGGAAGCGCTTGCCAACGATGACCGGGTACTCCTTCTGCTTGGTAAAGGAGTAGATGGTCGTGGCATACTGCTCGCCGTCGAGGTTGATGGACTGCGCCTTCTTGGCAAAGACCACCGGCACGCCGCCAAAATGCTGGGCCGCGATGCAAGCCATTCCAATGCCCGAAGCCTCGATAGTCAGGATCTTGTTGATCTCGACACCCTCGAACAGACGGGCCCACTCGGCGCCCATGTGGTCGAACAGCTCAACGTCGCACTGATGGTTGAGGAAGGCATCAACCTTAAGGACGTTACCGGCCTTTACGATGCCGTCATGGCGAATACGATCCTCAAGCTCCTGCATGGCGCAACCCCTTCTCGCGGCAACGATACCGCGCGATTAATAAACGTTGTTCGATAGTCTACCACGGACCGACCCCCGCCCGCCCCACAAGCCACATCGCACCATAAAGCTGCAAGACCAGTAGATAGGCCCGATTCGTGGCAGACAGCCTCCCAACACGCTAATGCCGGGTGCGCGTCCTCACCAAACGTACCAATGTGAGCGCAAAGCCCACGGTAGCAACGGCCATCAGCACGTAGAATACCAAACGGAAGCCAAAGAGGAACACGTCCGGACGACCCGCCACATAGCTCGTGACCGACTTGCCCATCGCCGCGCTCGTCTGTCCATACAGGATGCGCGACGCCGCCGTAATACCCAGCGCTATGCCCGCATAGCGCGCCAAGCTGCTCAAGCTGCCCGCAAAGCCAAGCGCCTCACGCGGAGCCGAACCCATATACAGCGAATTATTGGGACTCTGGAAGATCGACGTGCCGCACGACATAAACGCGACGCAGCACACAATCATCAAGATGGAAGAGTGCTCGTCAAGCGTGCTCACCGCAAAGAGACCGCACACGTACACGCCCAGGCCAACGGCCGTGGGCGCTTCACAACCAACACGGTCGGACACCGAGCCCGAAAGCGGGCCCACAAAGGCATTCACGACCGGCATCGCCAAAAACAACAGGCCGGAGATATCGGAGCTAAAGCCGTGGGCATCCTGAAAGTAGAACGGCAGCACAAACTCGGAGGCACCGATACCCACGAACACGATAAGCATGCAAGCCAGGTTAATCGTGAAAGCCGAGCTCGCAAAGCAGCGACGCGCCGCCTCTGTCAACGGCATAGGGCGTTCGCCAGCCTCCGGCTTCACATGCGGCAGCGTATAGAGTCCCACGATAAACGAGATTACGCCAATGGGCAGATTGATAAGGAAGATGCTCTCCCAGGGAAAGCTCGCCACCAGCACGCCGCCGAGCACGGGGCCGCACATCATGCCAAGAGCCACAAAGGTCGCCAGAATGCCCATGGCACGGCCGCGCTCACGCGCCGGAAACGACTCGGTGATGATGCCCATATTGTTGGCCATCGCGGCGGCACAGCCAATGCCCTGCACGGAACGCGCCAAGATAAGCACCTCGAGCGAAGCCGAAAGCCCGCAAAGCAACGAGCCACCCGTAAAGACGATTACACCAAGCTGGAACACATTCACCTTGCCGCGCACATCGCCCAAGCGGCCAAACGGCAGCATGGCGACGCACGTCGCGAGCAGATACACCGAGCTCACGAGCTGAATGCGGTCGAGACCCACCCCCAGCTCCTTTTGCATCACTGGGAGCGCCACCGTCACGATGCTCGCATCCAGACACGCCATAAAGGTCATGACGAGCACGGTGAACAGAATCGCCCATTTATTCTTACCGTGGGTGTCGCCCTCTAGGGCAATGTGTTCGCGGCGCAGCTGCTCGGCAGTTTTCTCCATGTATATCCTTTCTATCGTGCAACGCAAAAACGGGACCCCAATCGCCTACAAACGGACACGATCGGGGTCCCGCCTACGGAATCGGAACTATGAGGACGTCGTCAGCCGAAAAGCCGTCCCACGCCTCGCACGCACGCTAGCCTAGCACTGCTCGAGTGCCTGCTCAAGGTCGGCAATCAAATCGGCCGTATCCTCAAGGCCGCACGACAGGCGCACCATATCGGCGGAGATGCCGCAGGCGATGAGCTCCTCGTCGTTCATCTGGCGATGGGTGGCGTTTGCCGGGTGCAGGCAGCAGGTGCGGGCATCGGCCACGTGCGTGGCAATCTGGGCGAGCTTAAGACTCTTCATAAAGGTCTCGGCCGCCGCACGACCACCGGTAAAGCCAAAGCTCACGACGCCGCAGGTACCGTTGGGCATGTACTTCTGAGCCATGTCGTAGTACTTGTCGCCCTCTAGGCCCGGATAGCTCACGAAGCGCACTTTGGGGTGGCCCTGCAGGAACTTGGCGACCGCCAGACCGTTCTCGCAATGGCGCGGCATACGCACGTGCAGGCTCTCGAGCGAGCTGTTCAGGAAGAACGCCGCCTGCGGGTTCTGCATGGGGCCGAGGTCGCGCATGAGCTGCGCGGTAGCCTTGGTAATAAAGGCGCCCTCGCGGCCGAACTTCTCGGCATAGGTCACGCCGTGGTAGCTCTCGTCGGGCGTGGTGAGACCCGGGAACTTGTCCGCATGGGCCATCCAGTCAAACTGACCGTGATCAACGATCACGCCGCCCAGGTAGGCCGCGTGACCATCCATGTACTTGGTGGTGGAATGCGTGACGATGTCGGCGCCCCACTCAAAGGGACGGCACATCACGGGCGTCGGGAAGGTGTTGTCGACCATCAGCGGCACGCCGTGGTCGTGCGCGGCCTTGGCAAAGCGCTCAATATCGAGCACGGCAAGCGCGGGGTTAGCGATGGTCTCGCCAAAGACGAGCTTGGTGTTGGGCTGGAAAGCGGCCTCCAGCTCCTCATCGGTGCAGTCGGGTGCGACGAACGTGCAGGTCAGGCCCATGCGGCCCATAGTGTGAGCCAGCAGGTTGTAGGTGCCGCCGTAGATGGCAGAGCACGCAACCACGTGATCACCGGCACCGGCGACGTTAAAGATGGCGAGGAAGTTCGCAGCCATGCCCGAGCTCGTGAGCATCGCAGCGGTGCCGCCCTCCATCTCGCAGATCTTGGCAGCAACCAGATCGCACGTGGGGTTCTGCAGGCGGCTGTAGAAGTAACCGGACTCCTCCAGGTCAAACAGCTTGCCCATATGCTCGGACGTATCATACTTCCACGTGGTGGACTGGTAGATAGGCACCTGGCGCGGCTCCGCGTCACCCGGGCGGTAGCCGCCCTGAACACATGTGGTACCGATAGTCTGCTCGCTCATATCTTGCTCCCTTGCCTGGGTTTTAGTTTTATTCGGTTCACGATACCGCTACCCTGCACCCCTCTCAACCCATCCCAAAGGTAGGTTATGGGACTAATTAATCAAGGGTTTTATCTCAAGCCTTGGGCATTTGCTCGATAGATAAAAATGAGGCATACATGAAGCTCTCGATGATTACATGCACCGTCACGGGTACCATAGGCGAGTACACCGTAACCAAGGAGACAACGATGAAGCAAATCGATACGGCCCAGCTCGACATCAACGCCTGTCAGGCTCAGGCTGCCGAATACCACGCCCGCGGCTTTAACTGCGCCCAGGCCGTCGCCTGCACCCTCGCGCCTGCCGTCGGACTCGACCCCCAGATCGCCTTTACCCTCACAGAGGGCTTTGGTGCCGGCATGGGCGGCATGACCGAAACCTGCGGCGCCATCTCGGGCGCCGTGGCCATCATGGGCTTCGTGATGAGCGACGGCATGGAAAACCCCAAGACCAAGGGCCAGACCTACAAGCTGTCGCGCGAAATCGCCAAGCGTTTTGGCGAGAAGAACACGACGACCGTCTGCGGCACGCTCAAGGGCATCGGATCGGACAAGGGTCCGCTTCGCAGCTGCCCCGGCTGCATCGACGATGCCGTCGAAATCGCCTGTGATGTACTAAAGCAGCTCGCCGAGTAAACGGCAGCACAGAAAAACGACGGCCGGCGCGCTTGGGATCCATCCAAAAGCACGCCGGCCGTCGCCGTTAGAACTCGGCAAATACGGGAGCACCGACCTCGATCTCCTCGCGCCCCGCCATAAGCTCGCGCATCCTGGCGCAAAAAGACTCCTGCTCCCCCGCCTTAAACACCAAGTGAAGTGTCACGGCATCCGCGTAATCGGTATCCGAAACCTTGGCACCCGAATCCTGCGCCAAGCGAAGCACCTGCTCATACTGCGGATAGGCCACATGCACGTCAACAGGCACGACGCTCGTCATCTCGACGATCTGCCCGGCCTCCCGAGCCGCGGCCACCGCCGCTTGCGTCGCCGCGGTATAGGCGCGTACCAAGCCACCAGGCCCCAACAGCGTGCCACCAAAATAGCGCGTCACTACGCAGCAAACATTTTTGAGCCCCGCGCCGCGCAACACCTCGAGCGTCGGCATACCGCTCGTGCGGCTCGGCTCACCGTCATCGCTTTGACGCTCGCGTCCATCGACCAAAATCCACGCGGGAACATTGTGTCGAGCGTCGTAATGACGTTTGCGAACGGTCTCGATAAAGGCATTCGCCTCATCCTCGGACTCAATATGGACCAGCTGGGCAATAAACCGGCTCTTGCGGTCCACAAATTCGCCCGAAACCTCAATATTCGATTGCAGAGTAAAATAGCTGTCCAACAAAGCCCCTCAACAACAAGCAAAGCAACAAACAGCCTCAATAATACGGCAAAGGCCGTACCGATTGTCAGGGTAACAAAAATGCCAAGTGGGCCTATAAGCCGGGTTCTGTCGTGAACGGTCATTTATCTTGTCTGCACGTTACCGTGCAGTTCCACGCACGCTACCCGAACGCGGACCGGGCCGGCCCATAGCGTTCCTATTCGCGCTTGCTCCGGATGGGGCTTGCCAAGCCGCCGTGTTACCACGACGCTGGTGGTCTCTTACACCACCGTTTCAGCTTTTCCCTTTACGCCTTGCGGCGCAGGTGGGAGTCTTCTTTTCTGCGGCGCTTTCCGTCGGATCACTCCGCCCGGCCGTTAGCCGGCATCCCGCCCTCTGGAGCCCGGACTTTCCTCACGCGTGCTGCAAGCAGCACATCGCGCGACCGTCTGGCCCACTCAGCAGTGCAAGAGTGTAACACACCGTTGCCGCAGGCAATGGCACAACGCAAACGCTCGACACGATAAACCAAGAACCGCCATGCGCTACAATGGTCCTGGCGATGGGCAACGTCGTCAGTCGAGACGCGACCGCGCTCCACACCCCTCCGTCTACTCGGTGTGTTCCCGCCTCCTCCCCGAGGCGGGATGTCGGCATTTTTCATGCACTGACAACCCAATAGCCTGTGGACAGCCCGGGCAGCATCGCGCACCTCAGCAGCAAATGAAAAAAAGGGACCCGTCCATTGCGGACGGATCCCTTAAAACAAGTGATCGTCAAACCGATTTACTCGGCGTCGGTCTCCTCGTCCTTCTTCTCGGAAGGCAGCGGGGTAACCTCGATCTCGACGCCCAGAGTCTCAGCAGCGGACTTCATGGACAGGGAGATACGACGACGGTCGAGGTCGATCTCCATGACCTTGACCTGAACCTTGTCGCCCACGTGGGTGACCTGAGAAGGCTGATCGACGTGCTTGTTGGCCATCTCGGAGATGTGCACCAGGCCCTCGATGCCCTCGCCCAGATCGACGAAAGCGCCGAACGGGACAAGCTTGGTCACAGTGCCCTCGACGATAGCGCCGACGGGGTACTTCTTGACCAGTGCGCGCCACGGATCCTCGGTGGTCTGCTTGAGACCCAGGGAGATGCGCTCGCGGTTGAGATCGACGTCGAGAACCTCGACCTCGACCTCCTGGCCGACCTTGACAACCTCGGAAGGATGGTTGACGTGGTTCCAGGAGAGCTCGGAAATGTGGATGAGGCCGTCGATACCACCGAGGTCGACGAAGGCGCCGAAGTCGACGATGGAGGAAACGGTGCCCTGGAGACGCATGCCAGACTTGAGCTTGGACAGGATCTCGGAGCGCTCGGCCTTACGGGACTCCTCGAGCACGACGCGACGGGAGAGGACGACGTTGTTGCGGTTGCGGTCCATCTCGATGACGCGGGCCTCGATGCGGGTGCCCATGTAGGAGGTGAGGTCCTTGACGCGACGGAGGTCGACGAGGGAGGCGGGCAGGAAGCCACGCAGGCCGATGTCGAGGATCAGGCCGCCCTTGACAACCTCGATAACCTCGCCCTCGACGTTCTCGCCGGAGTTGAACTTCTCCTCGATGCGGTTCCAAGCACGCTCGTACTCGGCACGCTTCTTGGACAGGACCAGACGACCGTCCTTGTCCTCCTTCTGGAGTACCAGAGCCTCGATGGGATCACCGAGTGCAACGATGTCTGCAGGGTTAGCGTCCTTGCGGATGGACAGCTCGCGGACCGGGATAACGCCCTCGGACTTGAATCCGATGTCAACGAGCACCTCGTCATGCTCGATCTTAACGACAGTGCCGTTAACGAGATCGCCCTCATCAAAGTCGGTAATCGTACCGTCGATGAGGTTGTTCATCTCCTCCTCGTTGACATCGTCAAGAGAGAAAATGGACGAGTTCTGAATCTCACTCAAAGGTGGACCCCTTTCGAACTACGGGGCCCCGATTGCTAGGACCTACAGAAGGGTGCGACAAGCACACAACGTTTAGGAACACTCGGGAGCCGACAGATACTAATGTGACGCTTATGCAATCACGTTCGTATAGGTTACGGGGAAATGAGTTCGATTTCAAGCGTGAACTGCGATTTTTTACTCGTGTGGAGACTTTTTCGTAATCTTATGAACACACGTCTCCGCAACTTGACGATAACCAGCCAGGCATTCGGCTTTGGGGTAAAGTATCCGGAGCCAACGATTCTAGATCGATTTTTCGAGAAAGGTGCCCGCGTGCTCAAAGCAGTCGTTTTCGATATGGACGAAACGCTTCTCAGCATCAACCTCAACGCGTTCATCCTTCGCTATTTTAAGGATGTCTCTTCGATGCTCGCGGATATCGGGCGCCGCAGCCGCGGTGGCACGATGGCGCGCCTCGGCACCATCCTGGTCGACCTCAACGCCAATCGCCGCAGCGGCACGGACAACCGCACCAATCTTGAGTTTTACCAAGAAGAGGTCGAGCGCCGATGCGGGATCTGCCTCTCCGATCCCCTCATCTACGAGGCGTTTACCTACTATGACCGCGAAGTTCTTCCGTACAAGAACGACGATATCATTAACGCCCACGCCATGCCGGGCGCACACGCCGCGCTCCAGGCCGTACAGGACGCAGGGCTGCGCTGCGCGCTCTTTACCAACCCCAGCTTTCCCCAGGGGGCCATCGAGTGCCGCATGGGTTGGGGCGACCTGGCCGACGCCCCCTTTGAACTCGTGACGCACATGGGAAACGCCACCCGCTGCAAGCCCGATGCCACCTACTATCTAGAGCAGCTTCAGGTGATGGGGCTCGAGCCACACGAGGTCCTTATGGTGGGCAACGATCCCAAGCGCGACTTCCCCAGTCCCGCCTGCGGCATTCAAACTGCCTATGTTGGCCAGGGAAAACCCGGCCGAGCCACCTGGCGCGGAACCATGGAAGACTTCGCCCGCGACTTTAACGCCGTAATCGAAGCCTTCTACGAACACCAAGTAGCCGACGAACTGTCGTAGGACCCCTCGCTCCAAACCAAATATCGCCGCAGGTTGAGCACAAGTCAGCGAAAATGCCCCTAAGCGAGCAATGTGCCTTGAAAGAGGAGGGCATAGGCCTTCTGGCCATGCCCGACGATTGAAAGGCAGATTGCCGCTTAGGGGCATTTGCAGCGTCGACTGGTTACGCGGTTTGGTAAAACCGCGTAACTAGCACACCTGGGTTTTGCCGATCATGATGTTGAGGATCTCGATGTCGGTGTCCTTCATGCCCACGCGGCCTACGTAGCCCATACTGGCGATTGTTTGCTCAACGGTATCTTGGATCAGGCCCTCGCCGGCGCGGAAGCCGCGACCCTGCATGGCCATATCATGGCCCAGAATCGCCGCATCGACGGCAGCCGAGATCTTGGCGGCACAGCTCGCCTTGGCGCCGTCGCACACGATGCCGCCCACGTTACCGAGCGTGTTCGAGACGGTCGCGCCAATCTGTTCGCGCGTGCCACCGCACAGCCAGGTAATCGCAGCGCCGGCGCCGCACGCAGCGCAAATAGCACCGCAAAACGCCGAAAGCGCACCAATATAGCTCTTGATATGCACGGCGATAAGATCGGACAGCATCACGGCGCGCACCAGGCGCTCGTGGTCGCAACGCAGGTACTCGGCATACTCCATGACGGGCAATGCGCAGGTAATGCCCTGATTGCCCGAGCCGCACACAATGGCGACCGGCAGCGCGCAACCGTTCATGCGGGCGTCGGACCCGGCGGCCGCACGGGCACGGGCGCGGCAGGCGACGTCATCGGCACGAGCACCCAGCAGCGTACGGCCCACCTCGGCGCCCCAAGCGTGCGCGAGACCCTCGGCACTGATCGCGCCATTCAGCTCAATCTGACGCTCAACGGCAGCGCGGGCGTCCTCAATGTCACCGTCCTCGATAAAGTCGATGATGGTCTCGATCGACATGGGCGTGTCGGCGTTATCTGCCGCACGCTCGGCCACCACGCGCTCGGCGCAGGCGGCGCACTCCCCCGCCGACTTACCGCATACCGGAATACCGTCGAGCGTATGGCACGTGACATTAGTGTGGTGATCGGTAATCTCGACGACCGCGGTATGGCCCCCGGCCGTCGCAGTCACCTTGATGTAGAGGTTGGGCACACCCTCGACAAGCGACACATCGCAGTAGTCCGCATCGGCAAGCAGCTCGGCCACGCGGGCGCGGTCCGCGTCATCGACGCTCTCGAGCACCTCGAGCGCGCTCTTGGCGTCGCCGCCCACGGCACCCAGCACGGCCGCGGCTTCAATACCATGCATTCCGCCCGAGTTGGGCACGGTCACGCTCTTGACGTTCTTGATGATGTTGCCCGAGCAGGCAACATCCATATGATCGGGCTCGCAACCGAGCGTCTGGCTCGCCAGCGCCGCTGCATAGGCAACGGCAATGGGCTCGGTGCAGCCGAGTGCACAGACAAGTTCGCGGTTCAAAACATCGCAAAACGCGGCATCACGGATGGAATCGGTAGGCATAGGTATCTCCTGCTTGCATAACGGGCTGGGCTCTCAAAAAAGTTAGCTCCTTTATTTGATAACAATGCATCAAAAACCGCAACCATGGTTCCGGCAGACGGCGCTCAAGCGCAAACTGACGACATTCATTCACGAGAAGCCAGTCTTGTTGCCTGCTAAAGCGTTTGACCAAAAAACGCTCGAGCGTTTACGCAAAAGTCGCGCTATCATGCAGTCGAACGCGGTAAACACCTTTAGCATTTGCGCCGCACAGACCAGAGAGGAACCATCCATGAAGATCGGTATCGGTAACGACCACGCCGCCGTCGAGCTCAAGAACATCATTTCCGAGCACCTGAAGGAGCGCGGCTGCGAGGTCGTAAACTTTGGCACCGACACCTCCGAGAGCTTTGACTACCCCATCGCCGGCTACAAGGTGGGTAAGGCCGTTGCCAACGGCGACGTCGACCTGGGCATCCTCATCTGTGGCACCGGTGTCGGGATCAGCCTGGCTGCCAACAAGGTCGAGGGCGTACGCGCCGTTGTGTGCTCCGAGCCCTTCAGCGCCAAGCTCTCCCGCATGCACAACAATACCAACGTGCTCGCCTTTGGCGCCCGCGTCGTGGGCTCCGAGCTCGCCAAGATGATTGTCGACGAGTGGCTCGACGCCGAGTTTGAGGGCGGTCGTCACGAGCGTCGCGTTAACCTCCTCAACGAGATCGATCACACGCGCGGCCTTAAGATCGTCGACGAAGCCTAAACTATTCAGTGCCACAAGCTAACAGCAGGGGCCCGCTCGGAACACATGTCCGAGCGGGCCCCTGCATAGATTTTGGAATAAAAGGGCGCCGCAGATGGAGTTCCGCGGCGCCCAAGCCACACGCTAACAGCTTTAAGGAGTCAAAGCTGGTTTAGCCAAAGAAGCGCTTGATCTCAATCTCGGCGTTCTCCAGGCAGTCGGAGCCGTGGATCACGTTGGCGTTGACATCGACGGCAAAGTCGCCGCGGATGGTACCAGGAGCAGCGTCAAGCGGATTAGTAGCGCCCATGAGGGTGCGCATCTTAGCAACAGCGGAGAGACCGGAAACGACCATCTTGACGACCGGACCGCTCGTCATAAAGTCGCAGAGACCGCCAAAGAAGGGCTTGTCGGCCAGATGGGCGTAGTGCTCCTCGACGGTAGCGCGCTCGAGCGTGGTCATCTCCATGCGCTCGATGACAAGGCCGCTGCGCTCAATGCGAGCAACGATCTCGCCGATCTTGCGGTCGCGCACGGCGTCGGGCTTAATCATGATGAAGGTCTTCTCGATAGCCATAAAAGTAGCCTTTCAAGTAGGTTCGCGCGTGCCCAAGTCCCATTCCGGCACCCGCCTGGACTGCATCGTAACAGAGTTTTAGCTGCAGTTAAACAAAAAGCTGTTTATTGAAACGTTGCAATTTATTAAAGCGCTCCATATGTGTCACTTCTGTTTCGAAGCCCGATTAGAGTACCATCCGACCGCCCATCAACCGCATCGAACAGAGCAGGCGGTCGGTTGCCGCCCGCGAACGTAACCCCTTCACAACCTGCCCAAAGGTCCTACAGAAGTTCTCGACAAGCCCCTCCCCCATAGCAACAAAATACAGGCGCCCACATCAGCAGGCGCCCGTAAAGTGAAAACGATTTATCAATAAATGGCCAAAACGGCTTCAGCCAAATCCCTACTTTACCCCGTGGCCCATCTCGACGACCTTAGTCAGTGACCCAAACACACCCTCGTCAGCCACGAGCTGTGCCTCGGCGCGATCAAGCTGCACGGCAACGGCGGCAGGGGCGGTGCCGCCCTCGGTCGTGCGCGCGGCGACAATCGACGGGATGTCGAGCGCCTCGGTAATGTCGCGCTCAAAGAGCGGGCTTGCCTCATGGAACACCTCAAACGGCAGGTCCTCAAGATTGCAGCCGCGCTTCTCACACATCAGAACCAGATGCCCCACCACGGCATGAGCCTCGCGGAACGGCAGACCACGCTTAGCCAGGTAATCGGCAACATCGGTGGCGGCAAGGTGACCCACGCCGCACTCGCGCGCCATGGCATCCTCGTTGACGGCCCAAGTCGAAATCATACCGGCCATAACCGACAGGCACTGCATGAGCGTATGGGCGGTATCGAGCGCGCCCTCCTTGTCCTCCTGCAAATCCTTGTTATAAGCAAGCGGCAAGCCCTTCATGGTTACCAGCAGCTGCACCAGGTTGCCGTACACGCGACCGCTCTTGCCGCGAATAAGCTCGGCAAAGTCGGGATTCTTCTTCTGCGGCATGATAGACGAGCCGGTGGAGTAGGAGTCTGAAAGCGTGATAAAGCCAAATTCGGAGCTCGACCACAGCACGATCTCCTCGGAAAGACGCGACAGGTGCATCGCCATGACGGATCCGGCGTAATGCAGATCGAGCAGGAAATCACGGTCGGAAACCGCATCGAGCGAGTTGGGAATCACGCCCGCAAAGCCAAGTTCGGCAGCCGTCATCTGGCGATCGAGCGGATAGCTCGTACCGGCAAGCGCGGCAGCACCCAGCGGGCAGTTGTCGGCGGCATCAAAGGCGGCCTTCAGGCGCGTAAAGTCGCGCGCGAACATCCAGGAATACGCCAGCAGATGATGCGAGAGCAGCACGGGCTGAGCGTGCTGCATATGCGTGTAGCCCGGCAGAATCACCTTGTCGTACTTCTTAGCCGCATCCACCAGCACATGGCGCAGCTCAAGATTGGCCTCCATGAGCTCCTTGGCCAGCGCCTTGACGCCCAGGCGCGTATCGGTCGCCACCTGGTCGTTGCGCGAACGGCCGGTATGCAAGCGCTTACCGGCCTCGCCGATGCGGCGCGTCAACTCGCTCTCGATGGACATATGAATGTCCTCATCGTTGATATCGAAGGTAAAGTTGCCGGCATCGATATCCTGTTCGATTTCGGTCAGGCCCTTGGCAATCGCCTGCTCGTCCTCGGCACTGATGATGCCCTGGGCCGCCAGCATTTTGGCATGCGCCTTAGAGCCGGCGATATCCTGCTTATAGAGATGTTTGTCGACCGGCAGCGACGCGCCAAACTCCTGCGTGACCTCGGCCACGCCTGCCTCAAAACGACCGCCCCAAAGAGCCATGGAACCGTCCCCTTTCTCCAAATACCAAAACAAGCGCCCAAAGCAATGCGCCATATCGCTAAAGCGATTTTTCAACCGCTAGTTTTACACATTCCCCACCGTGTGCGGTGCCATGTAGCTAATTTGCAAAGAAGTGACGCGCCATGCACTTGGCGCCCAACGTCTCCCTCCGGATGTTGCCCTGCGAACCATCGATCCAGGCCTTCAGGCTCATAGGGACGTCCTCGACCCTTGCAGCATCGAACTCGGGCGCGAGGGCAAGTAAAGCATGCGCGATAGCATTGAACATAATGGATACTCCTCATATATAGGCGCAGAGCCGCCAAATTGATAGAAGGAGCCCCGCCGGACAACCCCGGCGGGGCTCGGACTCAGCCACAGTCGCGGCATCATATATGCGGGCGGAACGTAGGGGCCACCGATGTTAAGAAGTGTCAGCAAGCATAACGAAAGGTAGGGACCCCGTGCGCCCGTTATGTATCACGCGGATGGGCCGCGCGGATACCAAGGGAAGGAGGCGCTAGGCCTGGGCGGCAGCAGAGCTGGGGCCCTGGACCTTTGCCCACGTCTTGAGCGACAGCGTATCGATCTCGATAAAGCCGGCGCTGGCCTTCTCGTCAAACGTGGTGTCGCGGTCGTAGGTAGCCAGGCCGTAGTCGTAGAGGCTGAAGGGACTCTTGCGGCCGACGACATGGCAGTTGCCCTTAAAGAACTTCAGACGGACAGTGCCGGTCACGAACTTCTGGGTATCGGCCATAAAGGCGTCGAGCGCGTTCTTGAGCGGGCTGTACCACTGGCCGTTGTACACGGCGGTGGCCCAATCCTGCTCGAGCTTGATCTTGGTCTTGAGCAGGTCGCCCTCGACGCAGATGTCCTCGAGCGCCTTGTGGGCGGTGATGAGCGTCAGGGCGCCGGGAACCTCATAGCACTCGCGGCTCTTGAGGCCCACCAGACGATCCTCGACCAGGTCAAGACGGCCAAAGCCGTTGTCGCCCGAAATCTTGTTGAGGGCGATGACGATCTCGGAGAGCTTCATCTTCTTGCCGTCGACGGCGACAGGCTTGCCGGCCTCAAACTCAATCTCGGTATAGGTCGGGGCGTCAGGCGTGTCCTCGGGGTTCTTGGTCATAACCCAAGCGTCATCGAGCGGCTCATTCCAAGGGTCCTCCAGGTGACCGCACTCGATGGCGCGACCCCACAGGTTGTCGTCGATGGAGTAGGGGTTATCGTTGGCACCCTCGGGAACCGGCACGTTGTGGGCGTGGGCATAGGCGACCTCGTCGGGACGGCACTTCAGATCCCACTCGCGCACCGGGGCGATAACCTTGAGCTCAGGGTCGAGGGCCTTGACGGCAGCCTCAAAACGAACCTGGTCGTTACCCTTGCCGGTGCAGCCGTGGGCGACGTAGGTCGCGCCAAACTCGTGGGCGACCTCAACAAGCTTCTTGGCAAGCAGCGGGCGAGACAGGGCGGAGAGCAGCGGATACTTGTTCTCGTACATGGAGTTTGCTGCGATGGCTTTGGTCAGGAACTCATCGGAGAACTCGTCGCGCAGGTCGAGCACCTGGCAATCGAGAACGCCCAGGTCGAGCGCCTTCTGCTTCTTGGCATCCAGTCCGGTCTCTTCCTGGCCCACGTTGCCGCAGACGCAAACGACATCGAGATTCTTCTCGTCCTGGAGCCATTTGACACATACGGATGTATCAAGACCACCGGAATATGCGAGAACGACTTTTTCCTTGCTCATGGCTGTTTCCTTTCGCCCTTGGTAGCTAGTTAGAACATCGGTCAGTTGCAAGTCATTTCAAGGTCATATACCGTGCAATATCAGGTTAAATAGCAAAAATCAGCACATACATGCCCTAGAAACATGCAGCAATGTCGTGCTAAAACCCAACGACCTCAAAATGACTCTGTTGAGGCAATTCGCCCCATGCGGACAGAGACGATTGTTATCGTCGTCGGGAAATTGCGCGCTGGCGTCGGATGGCATTGTCTGCAGTGGTGATGATCTTTACGAACTGCATCTGCCTCTCCTTTCACGTATCGCCGGGCGCAATTCAAATATCGTAAACGGTACCTTTTACTCGGTAAGCGGTTGTTTTTCCGTCTCCGTTTTCGATGGTCGCTATATTACGCTAAAGTGCCCGCAGCACAAGCGACAAATTCAAATTTCTGAAAAGTTTTTTCATTACTTTGTGAAGCGTGGTGCAAACACGCTCCGTTCCTGCGAAAATACGCTCGACTACGAGTTGATGGTTATAACGTCTGAAACAATCTCGAAACGAAAGGCTCGCTTTTATGCAAACTTACGAATCGGACGCCAATATCGGAAACATTAAGCTCATCGCCGTCGATATGGACAAGACGCTGCTGACCGACGAGCGTGTGCTGCCCCAGGGTCTTGATGAGCGCCTGGACAAGCTCGCCGACGCCGGCATCGTATTCTGCCCCGCCAGCGGACGTCCCGCCCCCAAGCTCGAGGAGATGTTCGAGGGCATCAAGAACCGCCTCGCCTTTTGTCCCGACAACGGAGCTTGCGTGATCTATCGCGGCAGCTATATCTATAAAAGCAATATTGACGTGGAGCTGTATCAGCAGGTCTTGAACCGTGCCTCGGAGGATCCTCGCGCTGTCCCCGTCCTGTGCTGCTTCGACGAGTTCTACGTGCTTGCCCGCGACCATCAATACCACGACGAGATCAGCGTCTACTACAACACAATCAACTACGTAGACAGCTTTGAGGGCATTGATTTCGAGTCCAACAAGATTTCGGTCTTCTTCCCCGGCTACGACGCCGAGCCCGCTTTCCGCGAGACCTATAGCCCCGAGTTCTCGGACAAACTCTACGTCACCAACGCTGGGCGCGAGTGGATCGACTTTATGAACCTGGGCGTCGACAAGGGCGCCGGCGTCGCTCACCTGTGCGAGCACCTGGGCATCGATATTGCCGATGCTGCCGCCGTGGGCGACACCTACAACGACATCCCCATGCTGGAGCGCGTCGGTCACAGCTTTATCGTGGACAATGCCGAGGAGCACATGAACGCGCATGCCAAATGGCGCATTCCGAGCAACAACGACGGGGGCGTACTGACGCTCATCGACGCCATCTTGGCGGCTCGTTAATCTATCCCGTCGCCATGCCCGGGGCCGACCGCTTGATTTTTGCTCGGTCAAGTCCTGGGCTCGCACGAAGAGCACATTTAGTGCTCTTCGGCTCGTGCGGAATCTACAAAAATCAAGCGGTCGGCCCCGGGCATGGCCATGTTGACTTTGCTTGCCGCCAAGATGGCCTCTTGAGTGTCTAGATACTTGGCTGAATTTATTTGAACAGAGGGGAGCCCCTTTTTGGAAGGGGCTCCCCTCTGTTTTGGTTACTTTGGGGTTGTGGGCACTTCCCTATTTGGCGTCGGCCCAGGTTATGCCGGTGCTGGCTTCGGCGATTAGGGGGACGCGGAGGTCTACTACGTGCTCCATGACGTCGCGGACCATGGTGGTTAGGCGCTCGACTTCATCGACGGGGCACTCAAAGTCCAGTTCGTCGTGTACCTGCAGGATCATGTGGGCGGCAAAGCCTTCTTCTTCCAGGCGACGGCTTACGCGGGCCATCGCGATCTTGATGATGTCGGCGGCGGTGCCCTGCATGGGGTGGTTCATGGCCGTGCGCTCGCCAAAGCCACGGAGTTGCGGGTTTTTGGCCTTGAGCTCGGGAATATGGCGTCTGCGGCCATACATGGTCTCGGCATAGCCCGTCTGCTTGGCGCGCGCCACCACATTGTCGAGGAACGTGCGCACGCCCGGGTAGGCCTCGTAGTAGCGATCGATCATATCGCGCGCCTCGGCCATCGAGATATGCAGCGACTGCGACAAACCGTAGGCCTGCTGGCCGTACACGATGCCAAAGTTCACGGCCTTGGCGCGGCTGCGCAGGTCGGGTGTCACCTCGGACACCGGCACGCCAAATACACGCGCGGCCGTCTCGGCATGGAAGTCCTCGCCCTCGTTAAAGGCACGTACCAGATGTTCATCACCCGAAAGATGCGCGAGCAGGCGCAGCTCGATCTGCGAGTAGTCCACCGCCAAAAAGACGCTGCCCTCGCCTGCCGAAAACGCCGTCTTGACGGTACGCCCCAGCTCCGAGCGAGTCGGAATGTTTTGCAGATTGGGGTCGCTCGAAGACAGACGTCCCGTCGCGGTGATGGTCTGGTTGTACGTGGTGTGCACTCGACCGTCACCACGGCGCAACGGACCTAGCGTGTCCAGATAGGTCGACTTAATCTTGGACTTCTCACGCCAGTCCAAAATCAGGCGCACGATCTCGTGGTCGCGGGCAAGGTCGCTCAACACCTTGGCGTTGGTCGAATAATAGCCGCGCTTAGTCTTTTTGAGGCCCTTGGTCGGAAGCCCCATAACGTCAAACAGCACGTGCGACAGCTGCATGGGACTGCCAATATTGAAGGTCTCGTCACCCGCCAGGTCGCGAATGCTGCGCTCAACCTCGGCAATCTGGGTCGCCAGACCCTCAGACAGACTGTGCAGGCGCTCGGGGTCCACGAGCATGCCCGCGCGCTCCATCTTGGCAAGCACCGGAACGAGCGGCATCTCGATGCCATCGAACACGTTGGCGGCATTCTCGCGGGCCATGCGGTCACGCAACGGCGCGATCAGCGCCAGCGTCAAGGCCGCCGTGCGAGCGGCGGGCGAAGGAGCGTCCTCACCAGCACCCTCTGCGCCGCGCGCCGCAGGCAGCGTCATTTGCAGATACGTATCGGCAAGATATGCCTCATCGAACTCGGAGCGGTCGGAATCCAGCAGGTAGGCGGCAACCACGGTATCGAAGATGCGCGTAGAATCGACTGCCAGCGAATCCATGAGCTCGGGCTCGGAAGAATCGATGGGCGAAAGCTCGTGCAACAGCGCCTTCATATCCGGGCTCGCCACGCGGCCCTCCATAAACAGGCGCGCGAGCACGCCGGTAATCACGCCGTGGGCGAAGTTAAAGCCTTCAACCTCAGCCGCCGCATCGCTGTCGCCCTCCTCGAGCGCGAACAGGCCCTTGGACGTCGCCAGCCACAGCGTGCGCGTCAGCCCAAAGAGCGCGTCCTCTTCCTTGTCGTCGTACACCACGGCGGCGACCCACTCGCCGGCATCAACCGCGCGGGAAACCTCAGCCGCAACGGCACCAAGCGCCTCAGCATCGCCGGCGGTTGCGCGAACTATCGCAGGTATCTCAAACACACTGGAGGCAGCAGCAGCCCCGCCCTCGCCGCCGATCAGCGCCAAGAAACGGTTCTGCATGGCGGTGATACCAAGCGTACCCAGCGCCGCGGAAACCTCATCGGCAGAAAACGCCGGAAAGGACGTCGACTCAAAATCGAGCTCAACAGGCGCATCGGTGCGGATGGTCGCGACCTTGCGACTCAGCAGTGCGTCGTCGATGTGCGCGCGCAGATTTTCGCCCATTTTGCCCTTGACCTCGTCGGCATGTGCGATGACCTCGTCCAGGCTACCGTACTGCGCAATGAGCGCGCTCGCCTTTTTGGGGCCGATGCCCGGCACGCCGGGGATGTTATCGGACGCGTCACCCTTCAGACCATAAAAGTCGGGCACGAGCGCCGGCGTGATGCCGTGATACAGATCGTCCACGCTCTCGGGTGTCATGATCGCCACGTCGGACAGGCCCTTGCGGGTCGAGACGACGTTGACGTGCTCGGTCACGAGCTGATACATATCGCGATCACCGGTCACCAGCAGCATGTCGCAGCCGGCCTGCTCGCCCAGGCGCGCCATAGTGCCCAGGATGTCATCGCCTTCCCAGCCCTCGGACTGCAAGATCGGCACGTTGAGCGCGACGAGCAGCTCCTTAATCATGGGAAACTGCGCGTGCAAATCGGGGTCCATGGGCGGGCGCTGAGCCTTGTACTGCGGCAGCATCTCCATGCGCACGCGCGGCTTGCCCTTGTCAAACGCCACAACAACGCCGTCGGGATTAAAGGCGTCAATCATCTTGAGGAACATATTCAAAAAGCCAAAGATCGCGTTGGTGGGACGACCGTCCGGCGCGTTCATGGTGGGCGGCACGGCGTGGAAGGCGCGGTGCATGAGCGAGTTGCCGTCGATAACGGCAAAGGTGCGGCGCTTGTCAGACATATTGAATACCTCGCTTTGGGCTGGGCACGGTTTGCTCACTCCAGTTTACACGCTCCCCGCCCCACGGCCACTGCACATCAGTCTTCCCCGCCGCCGCGAGCCCGCGCGTGATACGATGGCTCACGGTACATCAACCAGCACGATCGATCCGAAAGGAGCCTGCGTCATGGAGCGTCCCTGCGCATGGAAAAAGTACACGCCACAGCAGATCGAGGAGCTCGAGGAGCTTTGCCGCGGCTATAAGCAGTTTTTGAGCGAGAACAAGACCGAGCGCCTGTGCGTCAAGACCGGTATCAAGATGGCCGAGGAGGCGGGCTACGTCAATCTGGAGACCGTGATCTCCGAGGGCCGCGCGCTCAAGGCCGGCGACAAGGTGTACGCCGCCAATCACGGCAAGGACCTCATGCTCGTCAACCTGGGCGCCGCCCCGCTCGAGCAGGGCTTTAACATCCTGGGCGCCCACGTGGACTCGCCACGCCTGGACCTTAAGCAAAACCCCGCCTTCGAGGCCGGCGACATGGCTTATCTCGACACGCACTACTATGGCGGCGTCAAGAGCTACCACTGGGTCGCTTCCCCGCTCGCGCTCGTAGGCGTCATCTGCAAAAAGGACGGCACCACCGTCGACATTAACATCGGCGACAAGGCAGACGACCCGGTCTTTACCATCTCCGACCTGCTGATCCACCTCTCGAGCGAGCAGATGGCCAAGTCCGCCAAGGACGCCGTCGACGCCGAGATCCTCGACGTGATCGTGGGCGGCCGCCCCGTCAAGTTTGACGAGGACGACAAGGACGCCCCCAAGGAGCCCGTCAAGCAGATGTTCCTGGACATCCTCAAGGAGCAGTACGACGTCGAGGAGGAGGACTTCCTCTCCGCCGAGATCGAGGTCGTGCCCGCCGGCCCGGCCCGCGACATGGGCCTCGACCGCTCCATGATTCTGGGCTATGGCCACGACGACCGTGTCTGCGCCTATCCGTCCATGCTCGCCCAGATCAACGTCGCCAACGTGGAGCGCACGAGCATCACACTCATCGTCGACAAGGAGGAAATCGGTTCCGTGGGTGCCACCGGCATGACGAGCCGCTTCTTTGAGAACACCGTCGCCGAGATCATGACGCTCGCCGGCGAGGATAGCCCGCTGGCCCTGCGCCGTGCACTCGCCCACAGCCGCATGCTCTCCTCCGACGTGTCCGCCGGCTTCGACCCGGGCTACGCCGGCAAGTTCGAAACCAAGAACGCAGCCTTTATGGGTCGCGGCCTGTGCTTTAACAAGTACACGGGCAGCCGCGGCAAGGGCGGTTCAAACGACGCCGACGCCGAGTACGTGGCCCTCGTCCGCGACATCATGGACGAGGCCGGCGTGGACTTCCAGACCTGCGAGCTCGGCCGCGTCAACGCGGGCGGCGGCGGCACCATCGCCTACATCATGGCCAAGTACGGCATGAACGTCATCGACTCCGGCGTTGCCGTCCTGTCCATGCATGCCCTGTGGGAGGTCGCCAACAAGGCCGATATCTACGAGGCCTACCGCGGCTACAAGGCCTTCCTCGAGCGCGCCTAACAACCCTTCATCAGTTGCGGTGAAATACGGACTAAACTGGCCCATAAACGGCCAAAACGGACCGTATTCCACCGCAACTTCCTTTTTTGGCAGAGGAGAGTCCATGCTGCAGGTCATCATTTCGCCCGCCAAGCAGATGCGCGCGGCCCAAGATGCTTTTGAAGTCCTGGGCATCCCACCCTTTGTGCGCGAGACGGCTCGCCTCCACCGCGCACTGCTAGATATCGAGCGGAATGAAGGCAGCGGCGGCCTGCAGGCGCTGTGGAACGTGAGTGACAAACTGCTGGGACCTTGCCTCAACACCCTGCATGAGTTCGGGCCCATCCTGAAAAGCGGCGATCTCGACAATCCCGCACTCGCCCGTCACCTCTCCCCTGCCGCCATGTCCTATCACGGCACTCAATACCAGAGCATGGCACCCGAGGTGATGGATTCCGCGCAGCTCGCATGGCTGCAAGACCATCTGTGGATCCTCTCCGGCCTCTACGGGTGCGTTCGTCCCTTTCATGCCGTCGAACCGTATCGGCTGGAGATGGGCGCGAAGCTTGTCGTCGACGGTGCCCGAGACCTCTACGCATTTTGGAGCGATAAGCTCGCGCGGGCTATCGCCCCGGCAGGTTCAAACACCACGATCGTCAACCTCGCCAGCGTAGAGTATGCCAAAGCCGTTCTGCCCCACCTCGCGGGCGACGCCACAGCCGTCACGTGCCTCTTTGGCGAGGGTATCCGCAACGGGAAGCCCATCCAACGGTCGACCGCCAGCAAAAAGGCGCGCGGCTCCATGGTGCGGTGGATGGCAGAAAACAAGCTCGAGGATGCAAGCGAACTTACCGCATTCAACATCGGCTATCGCCACGTCCCCGAGCTCTCATACCTAGGCACCCTCATGTTCATCAACGAACAGATGCTCTAGAGCCGGCACCCAACACTGACCCGCTCAGCCTTCTCTATATAACTTGCGGTGGAATAATTCCTATTTGAGCCTTTTTCGCACAATCAGGAACTATTCCACCGCAACTTTTATGAATTGGCTGCTAGGCTCGACACCTATTCTGCTAGACCGTCGGCCTTTGCAATCCCGTTTGTCGAACCGTCCTGATAGACAATCTTGACGTGCTCGACCTCGGACACCGCAACACCCGACGGGGGCTCCAGGCGCCATTCCGTCAGCGCGATATCCATCGTCGTGGGCACATCCCCTTGATCTTTGAGCTTCACCGTCAACGTTTTGAACGTCGCATCATACGTCACGCGTTCGATTTCCTCACCAGGAATAGACCCACCACTCAGCTGCAACTGCACAAACTCATCGCACGGGTACCAATAATCGCCCGGAACGGCGAGCGTATTGGCATTACCGCCAGTACTCCTCACCGTCATAATCGGTAGGCTATCATCAGCCTCGAACTCCCATGCAGCGCCGCCGCGACCACCAAACGTCCAGATACAAAAGGCAATCACCAGCACGGCAAGCACCGCAAAACCGATCGCGACAAGGCCATGGTGCGCACGGCTTTCCTCGGCCGATACATCCCATTGCGTCTCTCGATATAGATGCTTGTCTTCCATGTTCGCCTCCTCACAGGCACGCTCGTTAGGCCAATCGTACCCATTCGAGCTATACTTGAGCCCATTACATAAACGGGGGGCTTGCAGGACAAGACGGCAGGCTGAGATTGGGCGCGCCCGCCCTGACCCGCAAACCTGATATGGGTAATGCCAACGAAGGGAGCCGTGCCAATGAGCACACAGACCGAGCCCAAGCTCGTCACGCAAATCGACTTCGCCCGCGCCGGGCAGATCACACCGCAGATGAAGGAGGTCGCCGAGCGCGAGCATCGCGACCCCGAGTACATCCGCGAGCGCGTGGCCGACGGCCGCATCGCCATTCCTGCCAACATCGTGCACATCAAAAAAGGCATGCGCGCCTTTGGCGTCGGTGAGGGCCTGTCCACCAAGGTCAACGTGAACTTGGGCATCTCGGGCGACAAGGCCGATGCCGCCGAGGAATGGAAGAAGGTCAAGATCGCCGAGGACTTTGGCGCCGACGCCATCATGGACCTCTCCAACTCGGGCAAGACGCGCCAGTTCCGCCAGCAGCTCATCGACGAGACGCCGCTCATGGTAGGTACCGTCCCCATGTACGACGCCATCGGCTACATGGAAAAGCCGCTGGTCAAGCTTACCAAGGACGACCTGTTCGAGGTCGTGCGCGCGCACGCCGAGGACGGCGTGGACTTTATGACCATCCACTGCGGCATCAACAAGTCGGTCACAAAGACCTTTAAGGAGACCGGCCGCCTCATGAACATCGTGAGCCGCGGCGGCTCGCTGCTGTTTGGCTGGATGGAGGTCACCGGTAACGAGAACCCGTTCTATGAGTTCTACGACGAGCTGCTCGAAATCTGCCACGAGTACGACGTGACGATTTCGCTCGGCGACTCCTGTCGCCCGGGCTGCCTCTACGACTCCAACGACGCCACCGAGACCGCCGAGATGATCGAGCTGGGCAAGCTGTGCAAGCGCGCATGGGCCGCCGGCGTCCAGGTTATGGTCGAGGGTCCGGGCCACATGGCGCTCGACGAGATCGCCGCCAACATGAAACTGCAGAAGCGCCTGTGCCACAACGCCCCGTTCTATGTGCTCGGGCCGCTGGTGACCGATATCGGCGTGGGCTACGACCACATCACCGCTGCCATCGGCGGCGCTATCTCCGCCAGCTCCGGCGCCGACTTCCTGTGCTACGTGACGCCGGCCGAGCACTTGTGCCTGCCCAACGCCCAGGACGTGCTCGACGGCCTCATGGCCACCAAGATTGCCGCACACGCCGCCGACATCGCCAAAAAGGTGCCCCACGCCCGCGACATGGACGACAAGATGGGCCAGGCACGCCGCAAGCTCGACTGGGACGCCATGTGGAAGTGCGCGCTCGACCCGGTTACGGGCAAGAAGCGCTACGAGGAGTCCCCCGCCGCCACCGAGGGCACTTGCACCATGTGTGGCAAGATGTGCGCCGTCCGCACCGTCAACAAGATCTTCGAGGGCACCACGATCGACCTCGGCATGGAGGACTAACCCTGTCGCCGCGGCCGCTTCTGGCGGCGAGCTGGTGCCTGTCAATTGTTGACTTGTGAACATTTACTTACACTTGCGTAAAGATTGCATCGCCCGCCCGGGTTCGACATAGAGTCGGCCCGGGCATCTTTATAATGCTGGCTTAAAGACCCATTTGATTCCGACCGAACAAGGGAGCGAACATGGATCGCAGTAAGGTACCTGCCGTTCTATCCATCGCAGGATCCGATTCCAGCGGTGGCGCCGGCATTCAGGCCGACATCAAGACCATCACGGCACACCGCCTGTATGCCGAGACGGCCATCACCGCCATCACCGCACAGAACACCCTGGGCGTCACCGCCGTGCAGAACATCTCCCCGGATATTGTCGCGGCGCAGATCGATGCCGTTTTTGACGATATCCGCCCCAACGCCGTTAAGATTGGCATGGTTTCCTCTGCCGAGATTATCGATGTTATCGCCGACCGCCTGAGCGCTTGGAACGCGACAAACGTGGTAGTCGACCCCGTCATGGTAGCCACCTCGGGCGCACGGCTGATTGCCGAAGATGCCGCCGAGGCGCTCACCCGCCGCCTGTTCCCGCTAGCGACGGTTATCACGCCCAATATTCCCGAGGCCATGGCCCTGCTCGACTACGAGGTCGACTCCGAGCGCACGCAGCAAAATGCTGCCATGCTCCTCACCCGCCGCTTTGGTTGCGCATCCCTCGTTAAGGGCGGGCATCTTGTCAACGAGGCCAACGATGTACTGGCCGAACCCGCGCCACTCGATGACGAGGGCAACCATCTTGGAGATCCACTCACCACGTGGTTCCGCCACAAGCGCATCGAGACCGACAACACGCACGGCACCGGATGCACGCTCTCGTCCGCCATCGCCTGCGCGCTGGCCCAGGGCATGGAACTTGCCGACGCCATCAACGCCGGCAAGGCCTACCTAACCGGTGCTCTCGCCGCCGGCTTTGACATGGGCAAAGGCTCCGGCCCCGTCAACCACATGTGGCAGTATTAAGACTCGCAGTTCAAAACCACCGCAAAGGGGACAGGCACCTTTGCGGTGGTTCCCACAAACATCTCGATCTGTAACAGTTAGAGTCCATTTTTCGGCCCACCTGTTACAGATTGAGACATTCAAATTCCGCTGAAACGAAAATCTCAATCTGTAACAGCAACTCGGCGAAATCGACCCTAGATGTTACAGATCGAGACAAATGACCGATATCGACCTAAATAATCTTAATCTGTAACATCTAGCCCGTTTTCGGCCTTACAACTGTTACAGATCAAAACAAACCAACGAAACAAGCCGTCGCAAGGGGAACTTCTGTACTGCTTTGGGTCGCGCTACTCACCAAGCATCTCTTGGAGCTTGGCTGCCACGGCGTGACCCAGGCTCTCATGGCTTTCGGGCATCATATGCAGATAGTCGATATCGCCCGGCTCGGCAAAGTCGGCGGCATTCAAAAAGTCGCAGCCAAACTGCTCAGCCACATGCGCGTAGTACTCACCAAAATGTTCCGAGGCTTCTACGGAATGCTCGTCAAAATCGGTCATATATACGTCGGCGATCTGCGGCTTAATCTTGATAGGCGCCATCAGCAGAATGCGCGGACAAGGCGCAGCGTCGGTCCACGGAAACGCGCGGACGGCGCGAATCAGCGCCATGGCGCCACGGGCGATATCGGAAGCTGTCACGTTAAAGACCGTCTTACAGTCGTTGGTGCCCAGCATGATCACAATGGCGTCCAGCGGCTTATGGGCCTCGAGCAGCATCGGAAGTGCGCGGATGCCGTTAAGATTGGTGTCCAGATGGCACATGTCGTCGCGTACCGTCGTGCGGCCGTTGAGGCCTTCTTCAATTACATGCCAGCCCTCGCCTAAGTCACGTTGGGCCACGCCGCACCAGCGCACATCCTGCGCATAGCGCACCGCGGTGCCGTCGCGCATGCCCGCCGGATCGTAACCATAGGTGTTGCTGTCGCCAAAGCATAGAACGTTTTTCATCGTAAGCCCCTCGCTCAGTAAAAAGCCGACGGAAGCAGCCTCTCCCGCCGGCTCGACCTATCTGTCAGCACGTACCAATTACAGGTACTTCCGCCAATCGTCCTCGTCCTCATCATCCTCGGTAGCAGCCTGGGTCTGCTCGGCGGCGCGAGCTGCCGCAGCGCGAGCGGCAACCTGGGCATAGGACTCCTCGTTGCGCTCGGGGAAGTTTGCCAGCACGTGCTCGAACTTGGCAAAATCCTCGTCCCAACGCGTAGAAGGCACGGCAAAGAAGACTTGCTTGACCTTAAAGTCGCCCGACGCGAGCTCCTTGCGGAAGAGCTCGGCCACGGCCTCGGCGTCAAAGCCGTTGTTGTCGCAGCCCCAAGCGCCCAGCACGAGCTTCTCGCGACCCAGCTCGTCGCAGATGGCAAGCACAAAGCGAATGCGGTCGCGCAGGGCATCCAGCAGAGCATCGTCGCTCACGCGATACTCCTGGCGGGCGCGCTTAACGTTGGGCGCGGCGGCCACGATCACGTCGGCGTATGCATGCACGTGGTTGCGGTCGAAGCGCACCGCAGGCACCACCAGCGCACGGTTTCGGTAAAGCTCGCAGTTGATGTTGCGGCGACGGTTCTCGCCGTACCATTTGCGCTGCTTATCGAGAACGTTGTACAGATACGAATCGGCGCACAGCGTGGCCTCCTGGCCCAGATAACCCTGAATATAGCCACCGCCCGGATTGGTGAACGAGGCAAAGGCGAGCACGGCCATGTCGCAGAACTGCGCATAGCCACGACCGTTGTCCAAGATGGCCTGCGTGGTGGAGGCATCGAGCACGGTGACCTCGGGCAGAACCGGAGCGGGCTCCTCAGCAGGCGCGGACTCAGCTTCGGCGATTTCCTCGGCAGGCTCAGGCGCTGCCTCGGTCTCGGGCGCCGTCTCGGTCTCGGCAGCCTCCGCGCCCTCGACGTCCTCGGCAACCTGTTCTTCGGTGGCCACAGCACTCTGAACCTTGGCCTTCATCGCCGAGACAAAGCCGGCAGGCATACCGTCAAACTCGCGAACACCGGCAAGCGAACGCTCGATATCCTTGGCGCACGCTTCGGACACAGTTGCCACGTGACGCTCGGCGGCCTTGGCACGGGCCTCGCGCTTGGGATTGGGCTGACCCGCTCGGTTGGACCTGCGGTTACGGTTCCTGTTGTCGACGTCTGCCATAAGTGGTCACCTTTCTCGGTCTCTGCCGCTATCGGCTTTTCCCATCCATGATACCCCGCCGCGTACAAAAAAGACGGCCCCGAAGGACCGCCTTTCGCATCGATTTGCACGCACGGCAAGCACCGCCGCAATTCGCCACTAGTCGCGACGGCCGAGGATGTTCAGAATGCGCAGGAACACGTTGATAATATCCACGAACAGGTTAGAGGCCATAAGCACGGCGTTGGGCAGCGTAGGCGGCACCGTCGTGGCAACATAGGTGTCGTAGCCAATAAAGCCGGCGAACACCACGATCACGATCAGGTCGGTGATGGTCTGTGAGACGCCCATGAACATCAGCACGATCTCAACCAGAATAGTAGCGAGCAGAATGCCAAAACCGATGCCATATACGCGCTGGAAAAACTTGGGGAACGTCACGCCCAAGGCGCCAAAGACAAAGGTGATGGCGGCCGTGGCGATAAAGGCAGTGTTGATGGTGGGCAGGTCGTAGTTGGCAAGGCCAAACGACGCGGTCAGGCCAAAGGTGCTCGCAAAGATTACGTAGCCCACAAGGGACAGGCCCACGGACTGCTTGCTGGCGGCGGCCGACATCATGACCATGCCGACGATGGTCAAAATAAATGAGCCAAAGACCAGCGGCAAAGCGGCGCCGCTCATCATCATGCGCGCAAACGACATGGTGCTCGTAAAGTAAGCACCGACGCCCATGGCGCAAAAGCCCAAAAAGATCAGGGCAGACATGACAAGGTTGTACGCGCGCGGCGACATCTCCTTGGCACGGCTTGCACCGGTCTCGATGGGGCCGTTCTGATAGCCCTGGATATCGTTCATACTTCGTCCTTTCAAAAAGCGCACGACAGCGCCGTAGGTGACAAGATTCCTGCCATTGTACCCGAATGCCGCACGTCCTTACCTACGGCGCTCGCCCTCAAGCGTACGATCAAAGGCCCAGACCCACCAACGCATCACGTGTGCCTGCGAGCCGTCTGCCCGCTCGCGCGTCTGGTCCTCCAGATACAACTCGGTCGCGTGCCCGCCAAAACGCACCTTATATGTTGCCGTACGGATGCCGTAGACCATCAGGCCAAACCCGGTGGTCGAGATAATTTCGTCGATCGTAAAACAACGGCCGTCGACCCAGCAGACGGTGACCGGCACGACCTGTCCGCCCGCGAGGATGCGGGCCACGACGTCCACATACTGCTTGTGCACGCGCCGAGTTTTGCCGTCTGTCTGTCGATATTCCATGCCTCCTATTATCGAACGCATGTTTGCATGTTGTAAAGCGAACAGACTGTGGTTTTGGAGTGTCGTAGTAATCGCACGTGTCCGCATGGCGTGTTAGCAAAAAGAACACCCGCGGTCAACAGGGCTAATATTCAATTTTAGTGCCAAAAAGTTCACTTCTCCCATCAGAACTCGGTAAAGAGACCCGCAGGAGGTGATACGATTTATCATGTTTTTGTAACGTGTCTGCAAACTTCGAGAAAGCCCATATATGGACGTAACGTTCTCAACCTTCCTCGGCCAAATTGTGTCGAACCCAGTCCTTGCCGTCACCGTGATCCTCGCGTTGGGCGCCATCTTCGTCAATGGATGGACCGACGCGCCCAACGCCATCGCGACCTGCGTCACTACGCGTTGCATGCCCGCCCGCGCCGCCATTCTCATGAGCGCCGCATTCAACTTCCTCGGCGTGCTCATCATGACGCACTTTAACGCGAGCGTCGCCAACACCATCTCACATATCGTCGACTTTGGCGGAAACAGCACCATGGCGCTCGCCTGCCTATGCGCGGCGCTGTTCTCCATCGTCGTCTACGGCGCCACAGCGTCGCGTTTTGGCATCCCCACCTCGCAAAGCCACAGCCTTATCGCCGGCCTGACCGGTGCCGCCATCGCCCTCGGCGGTGCGAGTAGCGTCAACGTCCACGAGTGGATGAAGGTCATCTACGGCCTGGCGCTCTCCATCGGCCTGGGCTTTGTCATGGGCTGGGTCCTGTGCAAGCTCGTCTCGATTCTTTTCGCCGCCGCCAACAGGCGACGTGCCAATGTCTTCTTTAAATATGCTCAGATCGCAAGTGCCGCGGCCATGAGCTTTATGCACGGCGCGCAAGATGGACAAAAGTTTATCGGCGTGCTCTTTTTAGGTGTCGCCTTTGCCAGCGGACAGACGAGCGTCGGCGACGCCGGCATCCCCATCTGGATCATGCTGCTGTGCTCGGCCACCATGGGCATCGGCACCAGCGTGGGCGGTGAGCGCATCATCAAGTCTGTCGGCCAGAGCATGGTCAAGCTCGAAAAGTACCAGGGCTTCTCCGCCGACCTGGCGGGCGCCGCAAACCTGCTGCTTGCCACGCTCACCGGCATCCCCGTGTCCTCCACGCACATCAAGACCTGCGCCATTATGGGTGTCGGTGCCGTCAAGCGCCTCTCGGCGATCAACTTCGGTGTCGTCAAGGACATGATGTTCACCTGGTTCTTCACCTTCCCCGCCTGCGGACTTATCAGCTTTGTCATGGCCAAGCTGTTCATGATGTTCATCTAGTCAAACCGAACGTCCATCCGGACCGCAATACCTCGCCCACCCGTCTTCGCCTCGAAAGGACCCACTCATGGCAAAGAAACCCGATTCGTTCTACTTTGACAACTACGTCGCCTGCGCCGACCTTGCTGTCCAGGCCGCAGAGTTGCTCATCAAGATTTTTGAGAACTTTAATCCCGCGCATATCCACGACATGCTCGAGGAGATGCATGCGATTGAGCATGCGGCCGACAAGAAGCACCATGAGCTCGAGGATGCCCTGCTCACTGCCTTTATCACCCCGCTTGAGCGCGAGGATCTGGACCTGATGAGTTGCTCGCTCGACACTGTGCTTGACCGTATCGAGGGCGTCGTGCAGCGCGTCTACTTCACCAACATCCAGAGCATCCATCCCGACGCCATCGTCATCGCCCACAAGGTGACTGACGCCTGCCGCGCCATGAAAGACCTGATGGTCGAGCTGCCCAACTACCGCAAGTCCAAGACCCTGCGCGAACTCGTCATCCAGATCAACACCATCGAGTCCGAAGCCGACGAGCTCTATATCAACGCCATGCGCAACCTGCACGTTAACGGCAAGGACCCGCTCGAGGTCATCGCCTGGCGTGACGTGTACGCCTTCCTGGAGTACTGCGCTGACTGCTGTGAGAATGTGGCCGATGTTGTGGATTCGATTGTCATGAAGAACAGTTAATTGGGGGTACGTGTCCCGGCGGTCGCGGGCCCGGCCACTAATAACCTTTTTCACTCCGGCTGCAAGCAGAGTCGTTCAAAAGGTTATTAGTGGCCGGGCCCGCTCCCTTACGTACCACCATTGGGAACTTTGGCTGATAGTTATAGCGCAATGGGGGTTTGGCTGAAGGGACCTTTGGTATCCGTTCGGACACTTTGGCCCTCGATGAGCGTTTGGCTGATTGCTGCTTTGGGTACTGTTTGGGTTACTTTGGGTTTGTTTGATTTTTAATTGTTGGAGGGCTTGTATGTCTTATTTGGATCTGGCTCGGGCTCGGTATTCTTGTCGTGAGTTTGAAGATCGGGCTGTGGAGCAGGCTGTGGTGGATGCCATTGTTGAGGCTGGGCGTATTGCTCCTTCTGCTTGTAATAATCATCCAACCCGTGTGATGGTGTTGGATACGCCTGAGCTTCTGGAGAAGGCAGCTGCTTGTCAGCCTCGGTTTGCTCGTGATGGGTCTATCTTTGGCGCTCCGCTTATCTTCCTTATTTGCAGCGTTACCGATGATGCCTGGGTGCGCCCGTATGATCAGATGAACTCGAGTGCCATCGATACTTCGATCGTCTGCGATCAGATGATGATGGAGGCCACCGAGCAGGGCCTGGGAACGTGCTGGGTATGCCATTTTAAGCCTGGGGTGGCACAGGAGCAGTTCAATCTGCCCAAGGGCGTCTATCCCTATCACATGCTCGTCTGTGGATATCCTGCCGACCACATCGCCGATCCCGAGCATCGCGAGGCCCGTACCATTCCCCTCTCCGACTTCCTCCTCAAGTAGGTTTTGGGACATGCCTTAAAACCTACCCTTGACCGCTCACCCGTTCGCCGAGTTCTGCGCCATTATGTGCAGGGCTCGGTTTTTTATGTTACGCACTCCGGCACAGTCATAAAAAAGGACCCGCAAGCTGCGGGTCCTTTCTAGGCACTAAATTGTAGGCCGAATGTTAGTCCAGGTCGTCGGCAGCAAAGTTGTCGATCGGGGCGAAGGGATCGGCCACGGGGACAACCGGGTCAGCGACGGGCAGCGGCTCGGCGGGAACAGTCACTGCAGGAGAAGCGGCAGAACCGACCGGCGTGGAAGCCATCAGATCGGCCGGGAAGGAATTCTGGGCATCGTCCATGAAGTGCTGGATGAGCTTGAGATACTCTGCCTTGAACTCCTCACGGGAAGCCTTGAGACGATCGATCTCCTCGAGCTCGGCCTGCTTCTCGGTCAGAGCCTGGCGGATAACCTCGCGGGCCTTGGCGTCAGCCTCGTTGCGGATACGCTCAGCGTTCTCGTTGGCATCGTTGACGATGGTCTCAGCGGTCTGCTGGGCAGCGATCAGGGCAGCGGAAATCTGGCGCTCCTGAGCGGAGAAGTCAGGGGCGGGAGCAGCCACGGGGGCGGCAGGAACGGCCTGGGCGGTGGCATCCTGAGCCTGGGCAAGCTGAGCCTGCGCATCGGCAAGCTGCTGCTCGGTAGCAGTCAGACGACCCTTAAGGTCGACGATCTTAGCGAGCATAGCGTCAACCTCGGAGGACAGCGTCTCCAAGAAGACGTCGACCTCGGCAGGATCGTAGCCACGCTTGGCCTCAGAGAAAGTCTGAGCCTGGATGTCTGCAGGGGTAATAGCCATAACAAGTCTCCTTTTTCATCGCCTCGGCGCTACACGCCCGACGTAAGTTACTAAGACAGTTCTACACGAGTATACCTATAAGAAGCTGCAGAACCAGCCTCTGCACCAACTGCAACGCAATAATCGCAACGACCGGCGAAAAATCGATACCGCCCATCGGCGGGATGAAACGACGGAACAGGTTGAGCCACGGACCGCACACGCTATCAAGCACCGCAGCAATATCCTGAAGCAAACCACCCTGCTTCATGGGAATCCACGTCATAAAGCAGTAGACGACAATGAGCGTGGAATAGAAGTTGAACAGCGTGTTGACCAGCTGGACGATAGTGTAGATGTTGATGGGAATCTCCTCGTCTTGTCTTTACTTAAGGTAGCCGTCGGCACGAAGCTTCTTGAGATCGGAATCTTTGACCTCGCAACCGGCGGGCAGCACCATGAACACGCGGTCGCCCACCTCCTTGACCGTGGCACCCAGACCGCAGGCAAAGCCGTAAGAGAAGTCCAAGACGCGCTTGGCAACTTCGGTGCGTACGCCCACAAAAATCAGTGCGACAGGCTGCTTGGTGCGAACGCGGCGCACCACAGTCTCCACGTCGTCATAGCTCTCGGGGCGCAGGACATAGGCCGGCAGCTGCGGCGTGGCGTTGATGATATTGCTCGCATAGGCCGAGGCATCGCTCGGTGCAGGCGCGGGTGCAGCGGCGGCACGGGCGCGGGTATTCTCGGCGTAGCTCGACGGCGTGTCATAGGCACCGGGACGATAACCGCTCGCAACACTGTCCTGCGAGCGCGAAGGCGGGTTATACGTCGTGGCATGGCGGGAGTCATCGCCGACCAGCTGACCGGAGCGCGTATACACGGCAACCGACTCAGCTTCACCGCGGCGCGTCTGACCAAGCAGGCCGTTGCTCGGCTCGTCTTGGGTGTAGAAGCCCTCGCCCGAAGCACCGCTGTAGCCGTTGCCCTGATAACTATCGTCATAGCCGTCATCGTAGCCGTAGTCGTCGTCCTGGCCATAACCCTGGTCGTAACCCTGCTGGCCGCCCAGGTGCATCTTATTTTTAATCTCGTCAAGGAAGCCCATGGTTGTGTCCTCTCGCCGTTTAGTGCAGGCGCCCCGATAATCAGTGCGCACTTCAGAGCCTTATTTTACTGCAAACTCCGGGCTAAATACTACCCTGCCCAGGCGAACGAGCGTAGAGCCCTCCTCAAGGGCAGGCTCAAAGTCCTCGCTCATGCCGCAGGAAAGCTCAGGCAGGTTCAAATCGGGATGCGCCGCCTCCAGCTCATCCCTCAGCTCACGAAGCCCCGCAAAGGTGCGGCGTGCCACATCCTTATTCCCCCGGGGCGCCATAGTCATAAGCCCCTGTACGCAAATTCCCTCAAGTTCCGCAAGCTCGCCCGCGTCGGCACGAATCTCATCGGGCGAAAAGCCTCCCTTCGACTCCTCACCACTCACATTGACCTCAATGAGCACACGCTGGGGGCCGGCGAGCTCGCCTGCCTCAATCTTGCGGACAGCACGGCTCGAGATCGCCTGCGCCAGATGCAGCGAACCCACCGAGTGAATCAGCTCGGCTGAGCCCAGCACCGCATTGATCTTATTGGTCTGCAGGTTGCCGATCATATCGAAGCGCACCTCGGGCAGCTCCGGATGCTCCGCCAGACCCGTGAGCTTGCGAACCAGCTCCTGCGGGCGATTCTCGGCAAAATGGCGATACCCCGCCTGGATGGCGGCAACGGTCTCATCGACACCAACGGTCTTGGACACGGCAATGAGGCGCGCGGCGTCGTGGGGACGGCCTGCGCGATCGAGCGCCGCATAAAAACGTTCCAGAATCTGCTCGCGGCGAGCGCGCATCAAGTCCAAATAGTTATCCATTGCCAATCGCCTCCGCTGACAGCCAAACAAGTAGTCCCATGCTATCGCAAGAGCGCGGCCCCGCATGTGCAAGGCCGCGCTCACTTAGGTATTTACAATCTTTCGACGAACGGAATTACTTACTCCTCGTCGTCCTCGCCATCGTCCTCGTCCTCAAGATGATCGAGCAGGTAGCGAAGACCCTCGCTGACCTCGTTAGTGGGCACCTTGGCAACGTAGCGAGCGTCGACGGCGGGCCTCATGATAACACCCTCGCCCGAAGGCACGCGCATGCTCTCGAGCTCATCCTCATCAGTGCAGGCGATATCACCGGCAGTCATACGCTGTCCGGTCAACAGGAAGGTCAGACGGCAGGCGGCATCGATGGAAATCGAGGCGATGCGATCGAGATAGCGCGATACCATGATGGCGCGGCGCAGGTCGTCATAGTTGCTGTCGTCGTCCATAAAATCGCCCGTGTCCATGCGGTTAAAGGTGCGGAAGAACTTCTCGTAGGCGGCGTGCACTGGCTCGTCCTCGACGGCCAAGTTGCAGATGATGGACATGTCGTTGGTGACGAGCGCAGAAAGCGAAGAGCCCAGCACCTGGTAGACGGCCTCAGCCTCGGCCTCGACCGTGCCGACAAGCTCCTTGGGCAGCGAGATGTCGGCCTTGATCATATGACGCGTGGCGCGGCAAATCTGGCGAACCTTATCGGTCATGCGCTGCAGGTTAAAGTCGACGTAGATGATCGTCTGCAGCAAGCGGAAGTCGGAGGCGACCGGTGACTGCGTGGCAATCAGGTTGTAGCAGACGGCCTCCAGGTTGGCGCAGCGTGCGTCAATCGAAAGCGTGCGCTTCTTGGTCTTGGTGGCGAGCTTGCGGTCGTCGGTCACATAGGCCTTCATGGCATCGTGGAGGGCCAGATCGACGGCCTCGTAGATGCTCAGCATCTCGTGACGGGCCTCGATGAGCTGACGGGAAAACAGTTTGCGCATGGTTCACTCCAATCAGTTGGGTGCGGTCATGCCGCCCGCACAGTGAATACGCACCGGACCAGATCCGATCGGCTTGGGACTAGTCGCACCGATCAGCCAAAGCGGCCGGTGATATAGTCTTCCGTCCGCGAGTCCACCGGGCTGGTGAAGATCGCGTCGGTTTGACCATACTCGATGAGCGTAGCGGGCTCGCCGGCAACTTCCTGCAAGAAGAATGCGGTGTAGTCGCTAATGCGAGCTGCCTGCTGCATTGAATGCGTGACGATGATGATCGTCATCTCGGGCGCCAGCTCGGCCATCAGATCCTCGACCCTAGAGACGGACGTGGGGTCGATGGCGGAGCAGGGCTCGTCCATCAGAAGGACATCGGGTTGCACCGCAAGCACGCGCGCGATGCACAGACGCTGCTGCTGACCGCCCGAGAGCGCCAAACCATCCTTGTTGAGCTGATTGGATACCTCTTTCCAGAGGTTGGCGCGCTTGAGCGATTCTTCCACGATGTCATCGAGGTCACTTTTGCTAGTCACGCCCTGCAGACGAGGGCCAAAGGCGACATTCTCGTAGATGGATTTAGGAAATGGGTTGGGCTGCTGAAAGATCATGCCCACGCGACGACGGAGATCGACCGGGTCGACACCCTCGGCATAGATATCGTTGCCGTCGAGCGTCATGGTGCCCTCGACGCGCGTGCCCTCGATCAGGTCATTCATGCGGTTGATGCAGCGCAAAAACGTCGACTTGCCGCAGCCCGAAGGGCCAATGAAGGAGGTGATGGCGTTTTTGGCGATGTTGAGGTCAAGCCCCGTCAGCGCATGAAAGTCACCGTACCAAAAGTTGAAATCCTTGGCCGTAATGGCCGCTTGCTCCAACGTGGGAGCGGACTGATAAACGGACATGGGACTCCTTAACTAGCGACGCTTGCGCGACAGGAAGCGCGCAAACAGGTTGAAGGCCAAAATGATCACCATCAGCAAGAGCGCGGTGCCGTAGGCTGCGTTCATGTTGATGCCGTCGTTGGCAAGCAGGTACAGGTGAACCGTCATGGGGCGGCCGGAATCGAGCGGCGAAATAGGCAGGTTGATGGCCTGGCCCATGGTGTAGAGCACCACCGCGGTCTCGCCAATGGCACGGCCGATGGCGAGGACGATGCCCGTGGCAATACGGCCAAAGGCAGAAGGAAGCACGATCTTGGAGACAACCTGCCACTTGGTGGCGCCCAGGCCGTACGCGCCCCAACGGATATAGCGCGGAACGGCGCGAATGGCCTCTTCGGTGGTGCGCATGACGATGGGGAGCATCAAGAGCGCAAGTGCCAGAGCGGCAGAGACCATCGAAAGGCCCAGGCCCATAGCCTCGACAAACAAGGCGTAGCCAAACAGGCCCATAACGATGGAGGGCACCGAGGCCAAAGCGTCAGCAGCGTAGCGAATGAGCTCGACGACCTTGCCCTGCTTGGCGTACTCGGCCAGATAGACGGCTGCCAGCACAGCGATCGGCGTGCAGATAAGCATGGCGAGCGCCGTCACGTAGACGGTCGAGACGATCGTGGGCCAAATTCCGCCCTCGGCGTTGACGCCCTGGGGCCAACCGAAGATAAAGTCGAGCGAGATGTGTGGCAGGCCGTTGATGACCACGTAGGCGATGATAGCGACCAGCACCAGCGTGGTGATGTAGGCAGCGGCACGAAACACGCCAAGCATGATCTTGTTGGACAGGTCCTTGTTGATGCGGCCCTTCTTGCCGTGGGAAAGGGCACGCTTGATGCGCTCGCGCGACGAGGTCGTATCGACCGTCGTGTCAACGGAATCGGACATAGCCTACCCCCTCTTCTTCTTGGAAATCAGACGGACGATACCCACCAGCGTGGCGGAGATGATAAACAGGACCACACCCATGCCGAACAGCGCCGAGCGGTGCAGACCCGAGGAATAGCTCATGTCGAGCGCAATCTGGCTCGTGAGCGTCGAGATGGGGCTCGCAATGCTGTCGGGAATAACCGGGGCGTTACCTACGACCATGAGCACGGCCATGGTCTCGCCGATGGCACGGCCCATACCCAGCACGATGGCATCAACGATACCCAGCTTCGCGGCAGGTAGCACGACCTTATAGATGGTCTGCCACTTTGTGGCGCCCATGGCATACGATGCCTCGCGAATGCCCATGGGAATGGAATTGAGAGCATCGATGGTGAGCGTGGTGATGGTAGGGACGATCATGATGGCGAGCACAAACCACGCCGTCAGCGCACCAAAACCAAGGCCGCCGGTCAGTTGTGCGATAAACGGGCGGATGATGATCATGCCAAAGAAGCCGTAGATGATGGAGGGTATGCCCGCCAGCAGGTCAACGGCGGGGCTGATGAGCTTGCGCACGCGCTTGCCGGCGATCTCGACCAGGTACACGGCCGTGCCCACACCTAGCGGCACGCCCATGGCGAGCGCACCGACGGTCACCAGACCTGAGCCGGCAAGCAGCGACATGATGCCGTAGTGGCCCTCAGAGGGCGCCCACGTAAAGCTAAAGAAGTCCGCCAGACCGATGTCGGTAAAGACGGGCAGCGCCGAGTACGTGGTAAAGACAAAAATCAGGATGACGGTAACGACCGCCAAAAACGCGCAGGCAAAGAAGATCCACTGCAGCGCCTTCTCCTTGATATAGGTACTGCGCGATACGAGCGCCAGCTCGCGCTTCTTGGGTGCCTGAGCATTCTGCTCAGTCTGGGAGTTTTCCTGTGCTTCCATGCTACTCACTCCCCTTCTCGTCGTTGGTGACGGGAATAAAGCCCGCCTCGCGAATCTGCTTGTCCATCTTTTCGGACGTCACGTAGTCGATGTAATCCTGCGCCTGCTGCGAAGGCGCACCCTTCACAAAGAAGTAAAGGTCGCGCGAGATGGGATAGCCGCCGCTCGCGACCGTCTTCTCGGACGCCTCAACATGATTGACCGAGACGGCCTTGACCGAGGTCTTGGCGTTGAGACTCTCGACAAAACCCAGCGAGATGTAGCCAATAGCGCCACGCGAGCGGGACACGACATCGCGTACCTGGCCCGTACCCGAAAGAACAGCCGAACGGCGATCGAACGGCGTGCCGTCCATCACGATGGTACGGAAGGCCTCGCGCGTACCGGACGCCTCGTCTCGGTTGATGACCTGAATCCTCAGGTCCTCGCCACCGACTTCTTTCCAGTTGGTGATCTTGCCGGCGTAGATATCGCGGAGCTGCTCGGTCGAGAGGTTATCGACGGGGTTGTCGTCGTTCACGATGACCGCAATACCGTCGTGGGCAATGACGATGGGAGTCAGGCCCAGATCCTGTTCGTCGGCATTGAGTCCACGGGAGGAGCTGGCGATATCGGCCGTGCCGGCGCTGACGGCCTCGATGCCAGCGGAAGAACCCAAACCGGAAACGAGCACGTCGATGCCGGTCTCCTCCTTAAAACCCTCGGCCGCAATCTCGGCGATAGGAAGGCAGGTCGTGGAGCCAGCGACGGTAATGGAAGAGGTGGAAGATCCCGAAGAACAGGCGCACAGCGTAAGCGTAAGCACAGCGACGCTCAGGACCGATACGATCTTTCTCATAGCATCACGCCGATCGCAGCATGGCGCCCACAGGTGCCGTTCTCGTTACGGTAGGAATAAAAGCGGTCGTTCTGACGCACAGTCGAAAGCTGGGTATCCACGATATTATCCGCGTCGACACCGACATCTACCAGCGCCTCGCAAATGGCAGCGGAAAGATTGAGCATGCGAGAGGTGCTCGCATCGATGCACGAGAACTCGGCGGCAAAGCGATCCATGAGTTCCTGGGATACCTCATATTCGTCACCCAAGATATGGGGGCCGATATAGGCGGAAACGTCGCTCGCATCGCAGCCGGCAGCATCGCAAAGCGCCTGGCACGCCTTGGCGGAAATACGTGCAATCGTGCCCTTCCAACCGGAGTGCACCACGGCAAATCCGCCGGGGGCCACCAGCACCACGGGAACGCAGTCGGCAAAGCAGAGCAGCACGGGCACGTTATGCGCCGTGCAGACGATGGCATCACAGCCCTCGGCAATCTGCTCGCGAACGTCCTCAAGGTCATCGGCGCCGTTCGAGGTCACCGCAACGATATGATCACCATGGACCTGATTGGGAACGAGCAGGTTGTGCTCGCACTCGGCGGCACCCATAGCCTCGAGCGCACGACGACGATTTTCTTGAACAGCAAAGGGGTCATCGCCAACATGCGAGCCCAAGTTGAGTGAGGAGTACGCATCTTCGGAAACGCCACCGGCGCGCTCGGTGAAGGCAAAGCGAACATCGGATGTCGCGCCCTCCACCAACGTAACTCCATCATGGTCGACACGCGAAACTTTGTCCGCACGTGCTGCCATACTAAAGCCTCCTAATAACACAAGTACCGCGGCATCGCCGCTACAGCCCGCGTTTATACGGCTGTCATACTTCTCTAAAAGGATACCTGCTGCGCTGGAGGCAATCGTAAAGGGAACGTAAAGAGATTGGAGGTTCTAGTTTACAAAGTCGAAATAAAAAGGGCGCGTCCATACGGACACGCCCCTGTGCACAACAATGCAAAGAACGACTTAGAAGCTACCGCGCTTCAGGAAGTCGGGAAGCTCGAACTGATCGTTGCCGAAGTTAGGAAGCTCGGTGCCACCGACGTTGCGGGTCGGAGCGGCCTGAGCCGGGCTCGTGGCAGGAGCGGTGCGCTGCGGCTCAGCGGAGGCAGCGGCCTTGCTCTGAGACTGCTGAGCAGCAAAGAGCTCGTCCTGACGGTTGACGTTGGAGTCGGAGAAGCCCGTAGCGATGACGGTGATACGCACCTGATCGCCCAGGGACTCGTCGACAACGGTACCGAAGATGATGTTGGCCTCGGGGTCGACGGCGTTGGCGACAACGTCGGCGGCGTCGCTGATCTCCTGGATGCCCAGGTCCTTGGAACCGGCGATGGAGAGCAGCACGCGCGTGGCGCCATCGATGGAGCTCTCGAGCAGCGGGCTGGAGATGGCCTGCTGGGCAGCGTCGACGGCACGGGTGTCCCCAGAAGAGGTACCGATACCCATCATGGCGGTACCGGCCTGCTTCATGATGGTCTTAACATCGGCGAAGTCCAGGTTGATGATACCGGGGACGGTGATGAGGTCGGTGATGCCCTGGGTGCCCTGGGAAAGGACGCCATCGGCAATCGCGAAGGCCTCGAGCATGGTGGTCTTCTTCTCGGCGATGTCGAGCAGCTTATCGTTAGGGATGACGATCATGGTGTCGACGCAATCGGAGAGGGTCTTAATGCCCTCCTCGGCGCTCTTCTTGCGCTTGCGGCCCTCGAAGGTGAAGGGCTTGGTCACGACGGCGACGGTCAGCGCACCGACCTCGTTCATCGCGATATCGGCAACGATGGGAGCAGCGCCGGTACCGGTGCCACCGCCCTCGCCGCAGGTGATGAACACCATGTCGGCGCCAGCGAGCGCCTCGGCAATGTCGTCGCGGGACTCATCGGCAGCCTTGCGGCCAACCTCGGGGTTGGCGCCGGCGCCCAGGCCGCGGGTAAGGTCGGTGCCGATGTGCACCTTGATATCGGCATCAGAGATCGCGAGTGCCTGAGCATCGGTGTTGATGGCAACAAACTCGACGCCGCGGATGCCCTCTTCGATCATTCGATTGACCGCGTTGGTACCGCCGCCGCCGACGCCGACCACCTTAATGACGGCAAGGTAGTTGTTGATCTCTGTCTCGTGCATGTCGGTCCTCCGAACAAAGGTTATAGCCATAGCATGGGTCGACCCCTGCGCACATTAACCTTCAGGTTGAAAGTAAATGCAAAGGTAAACCGTATTATGTTTGCACATTATGAACGTATCAGTCAAATAATTGACCGTGAAAACCAAACAAACCAGATAAACGGCGTGGTATGGCCCCTCAACAAAGCATCAACCAGCGCTACGAGGTCGGAGCGTTCCTAAATGTATAGTTACCCGGAGAGCGCACATTGATATACGTTACGCCCTCTACCTGCGAAAGCAACTTGGTAACTACGCGTTCCTTCTTGACGATATCGTCCGAATCGCCCAGCGACACCTCAATGCCGTTATTGAGGTTTGCCGAGATGGCTTCGACCGAAGGCGTGGAAATATCCTTGACTTGTCCCAAGAACTCGCTCGAAAAACCACGCACATAATCCAAGCCAGCCTTAACGGCCTTGGAGCTCACCGCCTGGCCGGAAACCGGAGCGACATCCGCCGAGACATCAGTCAACAACACCGCGCCATAGTGCTTAGCGAGCGCCAGCGCGGCATCAATGCCGGTCAGGGTATTTGAGCCCTGCCCCGTCGTGATGACGTTGCCCTGGTCATCCACTTCGACCGACGTCGACAGCGGGGCGATCCAGGTGTCATCATCCCCGATGGCCCAGGCAAGGTCATCGGAGCTGATATAGGCAATTGCGATGACCTTGCGCTCCATCGGCGTAATGATGAGCATATGCGGGAACTGACGCTGGACATCTACGCCCGAGACCCACGGGTTCTGCTTGAGGTCCTCGGTAATCTGGTCGGGATCGACGTTAAAAAGCGACGTTCCCTCGGGCAAATCGATCAGCTGGATAGCATCGTGCTTCGTCACATGCTCGCTGCCTTGAATCTGAATATCAGTGGCGGTAAACAATCCAGAGTTAATCACCACGATGGCAACGACGACGAGCACGGCCAAGACGGCCAGAACGCCGCCAACGATTTTGCCTTTGCCTGTAACGACAGAAGCGGCGTCTGATGTTTTATTTACCATCGCCCCAAGTGAAGACAACGGGTTGACGCTTTTTTTACCCGAAGGCTTCTTGGCGGTAGCCGGCACCGATGTCAGCGAGCGCGGTTTCGATGCGCCCAGCGTGCGACCTGGACGCGGCGCTTTAGTTCCCGTCGAGGGCTTAGGAGTTGCCATGGGACGGGCAGGTTTGGCGCCCATAACAGGCTTTGACGTCACCGAGGGACGCGAGGACTTTTTTGCGGCCGGACGATTACCGAGCTGCGAGCCAACGACCGGACGACTGGTCTGTCGAGCATGCCCGACAGACTTAGAATGCGCGACGGTATTGCGTTGAGGTTTGGCAGGCGCGCCGGAACGCCCTCCGGCGCGGCGGAAGGTGGGTTTCGATGCTCTAGAAGCCGAGGAATTTAACTTCCGGTCTGAGCTCGATGCCATACGCCTCCCTCACCTTTCCGTGCACATGTCTGATAACCGCGGCAACGTCATCGGCCGAGGCAGTTCCGTTATTAACGATAAAATTAGCGTGAACGGGCGAAACTTCCGCGCCGCCAATCGAAAAACCCTTTAATCCACAATCCTCGATAAGCTTGCCCACACTCGCATCGGGCGGGTTGCGAAAGACCGACCCGCAGGATGCGCGACCCATGGGCTGCGTACGCTTGCGCCTCGTCAGGTACCGTTCCATGCGGTCGCGGATGTCGGCCTTGGGCGCCGGTTTAAGCTTGAGCACGCACTCGAGGATGATCTCATTGCGGGGAAGGCTACATTCGCGGTAGCCCCAAGTGATCTCGGACCCCGCATAATGCTTGATACCGGATGCCGGGTCAAACGTTACGACATCCTCAACCAGCGAGCCAATCCACTCGGTCCGTGTGCCGGCATTCATAGATATCGCACCGCCGACCGAACCAGGGATGCCAACGGCAAACTCAAGGCCCGAGAGGCTACGCGACAGGGCATCGTTGACCAGGCGCGCAAACATCACGCCCGCACCGACCGTCAGCGTACAACCGTCATCGGCAACAACCGTGCGCTGAAACTCACGTCCGAGCGAAATGACGGCGCCGCGATAACCGCCATCGGCAACCAGCAGATTGGAGCCCTTGCCGATGATGACCCACGGCACCTGCTCGCGATCGAGCACCGCCACGGCGCGGCGGAGGGCATGATAGCTATGGCACGTCACAAAGAGGTCGGCCTTGCCGCCGATACGATAGCTCGTATGACGCGCAAGGCGCTCGTCCTCGATCACATCCGTGTCGATCATGCCCGAGAGCGCCATGACGGCGTTAAACAGACCCATTAGACTTAAGCGTCTTTCTTGGCAGTCAGATACTCGATAAACTCGGGACCGACGGTCGTAACGTCACCGGCACCCATAGTGAGCAGCAGGTCGCCCTCGCCCACCATCTGCTCGAGCTCCTGATTGAGCTCAAGACGGCTGGAGCAGTACACGACCTCCTTGCCAGGATGCTTGGCGCGCACGGTATCGGCGAGCATCTTAGCGGTGACACCCGGGATGGGCATCTCGCCAGCCGAGAACACATCAATCAGCAGCAGTTTATCGGCATTGGCAAATGCATCGGCAAAGTCGTCGCACAGGGCCTGCAGGCGCGAATAGCGGTGCGGCTGGAACACGACGTCGACGTGCTTGTAGCCCAGCGACGAAGCGGCAGCAAGCGTCGCCTTGATCTCGGTGGGGTGATGGCCGTAATCATCGACCACGGTGATGCCATCGATATCGCCCACGTGGGTAAAGCGGCGGCGAACGCCCTCAAAGCTCGAGAGCGCCTTGGCGGCGGCGTCGATGTCAAGGCCCAGGACATGGGCGACGGTGAGCACCGCCGTGGCGTTGAGCATGTTGTGGCGACCGGGATTGCTCTTGATCTCCACGGCATGTTCAGTGCCATCCTCAAAGCGAACGATAAAGTCACTCTGGATACCCTTGACATCCGGGTGCATGCAGACGATGTCGTTGCTCTCGGCAAAGCCGTAGGAAAGCACGTGACGGCCCGTCGACTTGGCGAGCTCGACCAGATGCGGGTCCTCACCGCAGACGATGACGGTGCCGTCCTCGCCCACCAGGCTCATGAATTTGGCGAAAGTCGCTTCGATCTCCTCGATACCCGAGTAGTGATCGAGGTGATCGGCCTCGACGTTGGTCACAATGACTACGTTGGGGTTCAGGAACAGGAAGGAGCTGTCGGACTCGTCGGCCTCGGCGACAAAGTAGTCGCCCGAGCCGTTCTTGCCGTTCGTGTCATAGCCCTCGACGATGCCGCCGATCAAGAAGCTCGGATCCAGACCCATGCGGTCGAGCATGGTGGCGCACATCGAAGACGTGGTGGTCTTGCCATGCGTGCCGGCAACAGCGACGGTGATGTAGCCGTGGCCCAAAGCAGAGAGCATCTTGGCACGGGGCCACACGGGAATACCAAGCTCGCGAGCGCGCACGAGTTCGGGGTTGGACTCCGGAATAGCGGTGGAGACAACAACCACGTCGGGCTTGACCTCGTCGATCGTGGCGGCCTCATGGCCCACATGCACCTTCACGCCAGCGCGGGTAAGCTGGCGGATATAACGTGACGTCTTAAGGTCGGAGCCGGTAACGGCATAACCGCGCTCGTGCAGAACGAGGGCGATGCCGCTCATGCCGGCGCCGCCGATACCGATAAAGTGGGCGCTCTTAAACTCGGGCGCGGAGGTTGCAGTCTGGGAATCAGCCATGTGCTCGTGTACTCCTTGCGTAAACACTGCCTGTAACCCGTTAACTGTACCGCACCTACCGCATCAGCGCGAGGGCGACCGACGATATCCCGTCTAACTAACGCAAACCCTCTACCGCATCCGCCAGAAGAGCGGCGGCCCTATCCTGAGCCAGACCACGCGCCGCCTGACGCATGGCGTCGCGCGCCGCCGCGTCATCGACCAGGTGCAGCAGTTCATCGGCAAAGGCAGAACCGTCGATATCGGCATCGGCGCAGAGCACGCCGGCCCCGGCGTCGACCAGATACCGGGCATTGGTGGTTTGGTGGTCGGCCGTCGCATGCGGGTACGGCACGAGCACCGAAGGCACGGCGAGTGCAGCGATCTCGGCCACGCTCGATGCGCCCGAACGCGAGAGCACCAAATCGGCAGCAGCCAGCATATCGCCCATGTTGTCGATGTAAGGCTGGACGCGGTAATGCTTCGCCTCCTCGGGCGTCAGCGCCAAAGCGCGCTCGGTCTCCTCAAAGCCGTCGGCACCCGTCGAATGCAACACATAGAGGTTCTTGCGCGAAAGCAGCTCGTTTTTGAGCGAAGCCACACGCTCGTTGAGGTGCTGGGCGCCAAGTGAACCGCCAAAGACGAGCAGCAGCGTAGCGTCCTCGGGAACGCCAAGTGCCTTGCGGCCGCGAGCGCGATCGCCCTCGATCACCGAGCGACGTACGGGGTTGCCGGTCATGAGCACGTGGTCAGGGTCACCTTCGCGCTCAAAGACCGAACGCGCTGCCGGCACCGAGATGCACACGCGGGCGGCGTGGGAGTTCATCATCTTGTTGGCCAGGCCCGGAACAGAGTTCTGCTCATGCAGCAGATACGGAACGCCCGCGCCCTTGCACCACCCCAGCAGCGGAACCTCGACATAGGCACCAAAACCAATGGCGGCATCGGGCTTGCCGACCTTTGAGAAATGACTGGCGAGCGCACGCTTGGCTTTGTTGACGCGCCACAGCGAGGTCAGCGCCGTCCAAGGACGGGAGCGGTCGAAGCCCGTGACCGTAATGGGCACAAAATCAAACCCAGCCTCGGGGACCAGACGACCCTCGAGCTTGCGCGACTGGCCCACGAACACAACGTGGTGGCCACGGTCACGCAGCTCTTCGGCCAAGGCGAGCGCGGGGTTGATGTGTCCTGCCGTGCCGCCGGCTGCAATAGCAACGGTCATTTTATCGGTCATGGTAGTCCCTTCGTACACGCGGTCCCTGGTCGTCGGTACGCAGACGCGCCGACGGGTCCGAGTTCAAATCGATTCGATTATATCCGCCGCCCGCGTTGCGAGGGCTGGGGCGCTGCGGACGACCTTGCGGAGCCATTCGCGGGCGTGGACGAGCTGCCGGCTCGGATGCAGAACCATCCAGAACGGTAAAGCCGCTACGCGAAGGTCGTTCACCGCGCACATGGGCTACGCCGGCGGTGCTCTCGTCCATAACGGCAAAGCTCTCACGGCGGCGGTCATACTCATCGCGGCGGGCGCTCTCGTACGAAACGCGCAGGATCAACCCGGCAAGCATAAGCGACACAATAATCGACGAACCGCCGTAGCTAATAAACGGCAACGGTTTGCCCGTCATGGGAAACACGTTGAGGATGCCCAGCGCGTTAATCAAAAACTGCACTGCGAGAATGACCGCGGAGCCAGACGCCATGAGCGCGCCCCGACGATCGGTCGCCTGCTCGGCAATGCGAAACGCCGAGTAGATCAGCATCGCAAACACCAAGAAGAACAGCACGGTTCCGACAAAGCCGACTTCCTCGCCAATGATAGCCAGGATGTAGTCATTGTGCGCCTCGGGCAGATACGAGTACTTCATGGTTGAGTTGCCGATGCCACGGCCGAACAGACCGCCCGAGGCAAAGGCCATGATGGCAAGCGTGGCCTGATAGCCGTCACCATACTCGTCGGCCCAAGGGTTCAAGGCAACCTGAATACGCACCATACGGTACGGCTCTGCGACAAGCGCAATCACGATCACGAGAATGCCGAAGATTAGCACGCCGATGATAAATCTGGGGTCGAGACCCGCAAACAACGCCATGCACATGAGGGTCAACAGGATGATCAGGACAGTACCGAAATCGGGCTGGATAAAGATCAGAAAGAGCGAAATGCCCAGGTAGATGCCCATCTTGCGAAGGAATTCGTTGATGTTGCCACCGGGCGAAAAGAAGCGATCGAGCATGATGGCCGAATACGCAATGGCAAATGGCTTTAAAAACTCGGAAGGCTGGAACTGAATGCCGGCGATGTTGAGCCAGCGCGTGGCGCCACGGCTGCCGCTGCCCACCAAGAACACCAGAAACAGTAGCCCTATCATGCCTATGAGGAAGATCCTGAGCACATCCTCCCCAAACCAGCTGTCCGGCAAAACGCGCACGATGGCAACCATAGCCAGCACGCCAACTCCGGCAAACGCGGCTTGTCGAAACAGAAAAAACGTCGCCGAGCCATTCTCGTGCAGCGCCTCGACCGAAGACGCCGAGTACACCATCAGCAGGCCAAAGCACACCAAGGTAAACAGGCAGGCCATGAATATCAAACGGGGGCGCATGATACGGGCGGGAACGCCGGCAATATAGCGTTCGCTAAACGTCTGCCTGCCGCGACCGGAACGCGGTGTGCTGCGCCGCGAGGAAGCACGGTCCGAGTCGGGCCTCCTCATACCTTGTCGGGGGCTCTCCTCTCTCACCGGCAACCCCTATTCCATTTGCGATTTCGCCGCAGCGGCAAGCTGGGCCACATAGTCCTTAAACACGCGGCCGCGCTCCTCATAGCCCGAGAACTCATCGAACGAAGAGCAGGCAGGAGAAAGTAAGATCACGTCGCCACGGCTCGACAGCGAACGGGCGACGTCCACGGCATCGCGCAGGTCATCCGCCTGGGCGATATCCACGTCACCATCGACATCGGCCTCGTCCATAGCGGCGGTAAAGCGCTCGCGCGCATCGCCAAAGCAAACGACCGAGCGCACGTTGTCCATAACGACGCGGGCAAAGTCCGCAAGCGGCGTACCCTTATCGTGGCCGCCGAGCAGCAAAATCACATCGTCGTCGGGAAACGCCGTCAGGGCCTTTTCGACTGCATCGGTGTTCGTTGCCTTGGAATCGTTGACGTAGCGCACGCCATCGATCTCGCCACAGGGCTCAACGCGGTGCTCCAGCGGCTGGAACGATGCCAAACCACGGCAAATGCCCTCGGGATCGGCACCGACGGCCAAAGCAGCCGTGGCAGCACATAGGGCATTGATGACATTGTGATGGCCCGAGATCTTGAGCTCGGAAGTGGCGACAAGCTGAGTCTCGACGCCCTTCAGGCGGACGACCAACTTGCCGTCGCGCACAAAGGCGGCGTCTGCACCCTCGGGCTCGTCAAAAGCGACCTTGCAGATGCGGCGGCCCGGCATGTAGATGTACTCATCGAACTCATGGATGCCGGCATCCTCAACGTCGATAACCACGAGGTCGTCGTCGACCATATTCTCGAACAACTTGATCTTGGCAAGCGCATAGTTCTTGTGGCTCTTGTGCCAGCCCAGGTGGTCGGGCGTGATGTTGAGCAGCACCGCCACGCGAGGATGAAGCTCGGCGGTCGTAGCAATCTGATAACTCGACAGCTCGGCCACAAACCACTCATTATGTGCGCGGCCGTCGATCTCGTTCACGGGCGGCTCACCGATATTGCCGACGGCCACGCTGGCTTCACCGGCGGCCTTGAGCAGATAATCAGTCAGCGACGTGGTAGTTGTCTTGCCGTTGGTGCCCGTGATGGCAATCCAATTTTGGGGAGACAAGCGATAGGCAAACTCGGGCTCGCCCATAATCTGAGCGGCATGCTCACGCCCCGCCTTAAAGAAGGACGAGAACTCCGAAATACCCGGGCATGTCACGCACACGTCATAGGCGCCCTCGACCTGTTCGGCCCCATAGACAAACGACGCACCAGCAGCCTCGAGCGCACGCGTGGCGTCATTGGGCTCAGAGGTGCCGCCGCCATACACGGTAACGGCGCTTACGCGCTCGGGATGTGCCAGCGCCCAGCGGGCGACATCGAGACCGGATTTGCCCTGACCCAAAACGAGCAGGCTAAAGACATCAGCAAGAGGCATGAAAGACCACTATCCCAACTGGAAGAACAAAGCAAGGCCAACGGCACCAAAGGCCGCAGCGATAATCCAAAAACGGATGACGACCTTGGTCTCGGCCCAGCCCTTCTTTTCGAAATGATGATGGATGGGCGCCATAAGGAAGACGCGCTTGTGCGTAAAGTGGAAGTAGACAACCTGAATCATGACCGACAGGGTCTCAACGATAAACAGGCCGCCGATGATGAGGGAGACGACCTCGGTGTTGGTCATGATGGACGTGCAGGCAAACGCGGCGCCCAGGGCAAGCGAGCCGGTATCGCCCATAAAGATGCTCGCCGGATAGCAGTTGAACCACAGAAAGCCCAAGCAGGCACCGGCACACGCGGTGCAGAAGATGGACAGGTTCACGTCTCCGTGTAAAAACGCCATGGCAGCCATGGCGAGCATGGCGATCATGGAGGTGCCGCCAGCAAGACCGTCAAGGCCATCGGTCAGGTTCACGGCATTAGAAAGACCGGCGATCATCAGCCAGCAAAAGACAACGTAGAGCCACGGGAACGAAAGGCCGCAGATGGTGGTCGAAAGAACACCGAGGTCAATCGTCAGGCCGCCGGGAAAACGAATCTCGGGGGCGACGCCGCACCAGTTGACGGCAAGTACCGTAAAGGTGACACAGATAATGGTTAGGCCGATCATCTTGGCATGAGGCGTCAGACCGAGCGAGCGCCCGTGCGTAACGGAGGTCAGGTCGTCGATCAGGCCCAGCACGCCGGTCGCCAGCGTGGCGAGCAGCACGAGCACGAGCTCGGTGGTGAGCTTGCCCATCAGCAGGCAGGTCAGCGAGATCGCGACGAGGATGACAACGCCACCCATGGTGGGCGTTCCCTGCTTAACCAAATGACGCTTGGGGCCGTCGGCACGAACCTGCTGGCCGATACCCTCGACCTTGAGCAGCTTGATCCACCACGGCATGAGCAGCAGCGCAATGGCAGCGGCGATGCCAAGCCCCAAAAAAGCCTGATACGTTGGATACGAGGGATTGCCGAACATGGGCTAGCACACACCTTCCACAAAGCGGTCGAGCTCAACAAAACGGGAACCCTTGACCAGTACAACATCATGTTTTTCAAGCGCGCCGCCCATGCGGTCGAGCACCTGCTGATAATCGGAGAACACCTGGATGCGGTCCTCGTCCATGCCCATCATGCGCGCGGCATCGGCCATAAGCTGGGCCAGCTCACCACCCACGCACGCCAGCATGTCGAGCTTCTTGGCGGCGGCATAGGCGCCCACGAGCTCATGCATGCGAGGAGCCTCATCGCCCATCTCGCCCATCTCGCCCAGGATCGCCATGCGAGACCCCGTGCACGAAAGCGAGCACAGCAGATCGAGGCCAGCAGCCATGGATTCGGCACTGGCGTTATAGGAATCGTCGATGACGCGGGCACCGCTCTTGGCGCGCTTGATCTCTTGGCGGTGACCGGTGATCGTGAGGCCCCTAAAGGCAGCATCGATCTGCTCGGGCGTCACGCCCAGGCGATAGGCAACCGCGGCGGCCTTAACGGCATTTGGGACGGACTGCACGCCGGGGATGGCAAGCATGGTATCGATTGTCTCGCCCTGACCAAAATCGAGCGTAAAGACCGGACGGCCCTCGTCATCAACTCGAACGTCGCGGGCACGGACCTCATCATCGTCCGAGACGCCGGCCAGCATCACGTCGATACCAGCAGGCTGGGCGAACGTATCGCGAATGAACGGCGTAAAGTCGTCCTCGCCGCCCAAAACCAGCAGCGGCAAGAAGTCGCCAGCGGCGCACATACCCTGGACAATCTCGGCCTTAGCGCGGGCGATGTTCTCGCGGCTACCCAAAATGCCGATATGAGAGGTACCAATCTTGCTCACGATGGCAAGGTTGGGATTGGCGGACTGGGACAGGCGCTCGATCTCGTGGAAATGGTTCATGCCCATCTCGAGCACCAGGACCTCGGTATCGGCCGGAGCGGAAAGCACCGTGAGTGGCATGCCGATCAGGTTATTGAAATTGCCCTTGGTGGCCCAGACACGATAGCGCTTGGCGAGCACAGCGGCGAGCACGTCCTTGGTCGTCGTCTTGCCGATGGAACCGGTAATACCAACGACCAGGCAGCCAAGCTCCAGACGGTACGTGTGCGCCAAACGCAGCAGAAACTCCTCGGGATCATCGGTCAGCAAGATGGCACAGCCCTTGTCCTGCGCCAGCGAGACCAGCTCGGCCTCGGGCTCACGCGTCATCACGACGGCGCCGGCACCCGACTGGACGGCACGGGAAGCAAAATCATTGCCGTCGACGTTTTCACCGGGAAAGGCGACGAAAATCGTCCCTTCCTCGACCTGGCGCGAGTCGATAACGCACCCGCGGCATACCCGATCGGCTTCTCCCGTCACGGTTCGGGCCCCTGTTGCGGCCGCGAGGTTGTTGACGGCGATCTCTATCATTGCAGCTCCCCTGTAAACCTAATAATGCTATCGGCGTATTGTATCCCAGCGCCGCGCATGCGTGGTGCAGGGCATGTGAACACCCCTCATATGGGACAACAAACCACGCCCCAAAGATTGTAACCCCCTACTTCGTGTGCGGGATACCCAGCACGTCGAGCGCGTTGGCCATAATGGACTGGAACGGCACCGCAGCGGCATCTGAGCCGCTCGGCGTTCCGTCGAGCGTGATATAGCACAGCACCTTGGGCGATTGTGCCGGTGCAAAACCCATAAAGGACGACATGTAGTTCTCCTTGAGGTAGCCGCCGTTCTCGTCGGCTCGTTCGGCCGTACCGGTCTTACCCGCCACGTCATAGCCGTCAACCGCGCCGCCAACGCCCGTTCCCTCGGACACGACCGTCTGCATGCACGATGTCACCTGGGATGCGGCGTCCTCCGAAATCGCGCGCTCGCCTTCGCCCCAGTCCTTCTCGTCGCCTTTGCTGGACTTATAGAAGTGCGGGGTCATCATCACGCCGCCGTTGGCGATGCCGCCCACGGCACGTGCGATCTCAATCGGCGAGACGGACAGCGCCTGTCCAAAGCTCATCGAACCCAGCGTGGCGCCGTCATACTGGTCACGCTCCTTGACGATGCCCAGGCTCTCGCCCGGAAAATCGACACCGGAGCTGTGACCTATGCCCCACTTGTCCACATAGGCGGCAAAGTCATCCGCACCGATCTTGCGCCCCACCAGGACAAAGCCCACGTTGGACGAACGGCGCATCATCTCGCGCACATCCATGGTCATGGCATAGTCGCGCTTGTCGGCATCGGTGACGGTATCGTCACCCACCTTGATGCTCGCCGGCACCTCAAACGACGTACTCGATCGCACGACGCCCAAGTCGAAGCCGGCGCCCGCCACGAGCGTCTTAAAGACCGAGCCGGGCTCGTAGGCGTCGGTGACCAGGCGCAAGTTCATATCCTCGGTCTTGGCGTTTTCCAGATCGGTCTGGTCGTAGGTCGGGTACGAGCAGGCGGCGAGAATTTCACCAGTCGTGGGGTCGGTGACCAAAGCCGAGCCGTTCTTGGCCTTTGTCTTCTCGACAGCCTCCGCCAAAGCATCCTCAGCCGCTCGCTGCATATTGACGTCGAGCGTCGTCACGATGTCAACGCCGTCGACCGCAGCCACCTTTTTATAGGCACCGCCCGCGATATAGCTGCCGTCCCTCGCGCGCTCGCGCACGAGGGTACCATTCGTGCCGGTCAGAAGCTTGTTGTATTGCTTTTCGAGACCCGTCAAGCCGTCGTTGTCTACATTCACTACACCCAGCACCTGCGATGCCAGATTGCCGTATGGATATACGCGCTTCATGGCCTGCTCAAAAAGCACGCCGGGCAGGTTCTTCTTCTCCAGCGCCGCAGCATCGTCTTCGTCCACCTGGCGCTTGATATACACCCAGGTGCCATCGGACTCGACGAGCTTGAGGCAGGTCTTTTTATCGATTCCAGTTGCCTTGACCAGCGCCGACACCGTCTTGTCAACATCCTCGACAAGCTGCGGGTTCACGGCGATGTTGCGACATTCGACCGACGACGCCAGCACGTTACCGTTGCGGTCGTAGATGGTGCCGCGCTTGGCATAGAGGGTCTGTGCAAGCAGGCGGCGCGCATCGGCACGCTCGCGCAGTTTATCGGCTTCGACAATTTGATAGTCGGCAAGGCGAAAGACGCCCAAGCTCAAACCAAGCCCGATGAAGCCCATGATGGCTTTGCGGCGAGGCAGAGGCGTGCCTGTGAGCCATTCGGTCGACGAACTCTTGCGCGACCTGGTGTTATGCATTTGAGGGCCGTCCGAGCCGCGAAGTCGCGACGCCGGGTCGTTGCCACGGGACTGCCCGGCGTTGTAAGATTGCCGACCCGTTCCTTGATAACCAGAACGTCCCCGCGACGAGGGACGTCCAGAACCGCGGCCCCCATCGGAACCGCGGCGATAGTCATTTGTCATACTCAGCTACCGTCTTGCTACTGAGCGGTCGCGGTCGCGTTGGCGCCCGCGGCTGCATCCTGCGAAAAGTCAAGTGTAACGCTCTCGCTGGGCTCCACCATGCCATAAGCGCCCGCAAGGTCGCGAATGCGCGTGTCGGCGCCATAGACCGAATGCATGACCTCCAGGTCGGAGCTCTCATCGGTCGCCTTTTCGAGCGTGCTGGTAAGCTCGGCGTTGCTGTTGAGCACCTGGGCCGTAACGCCGGCGAGCGCCACGCGGGCGACGCCGATCGTCATGAAGATAGCCGCAATGATGCAAAACGTTTTAAGAACGCTCATGAAAACCGGGCTTACCGCCTGGTTTGCCTGACGGCCCGCGCCCGTGTAGACATCAAAGCGCGGCGCGCGCTGCTCACGGGGAGCAACGGGGGCCTGCGGCGTCTCACGATAGGCGGGCATGGCGTTCATATCATAGGCGAGTGCTGCGCTTGAAGTGTTGTAGCCCATGATATGCCGCCTCCCATCCCGAGTACGTTGGTAGTGTGTTTAAGCTTCGTTTATGGTGCGAGCGGGAGGTCCAATATCGCGCGGTCGCGCCTACAGACGCTGCGCCACGCGGATTTTGGCTGATCTCGCCCGAGGGTTGCGCTCAACCTCATCAGGCTGGGCAACCAAGGGTTTGCGGGTGATGACCTTGAGTATCGGCACGTTGCCGCACACGCACACCGGAATCTCCGGCGGACACGTGCACCCCTGGCTCATCTCCTTAAAGTGGTTCTTTACGATACGGTCCTCGAGCGAGTGATACGAGATGACGCAGATACGTCCGCCCGGGTTGAGCCACCTGGTGGCGGCATCAAGCCCTCGTTCGAGCACATCGAGCTCGTGATTGACCTCGATGCGAATGGCCTGGAAACTTTTCTTGGCCGGGTGTCCGCCATGCCGACGAGCGGCAGCCGGGATACCCGCCTTGATGATCTCGACAAATTGGCCGGTGGTTTCGATCGGTTCTCGCTCGCGGCGGCGCACGATCTCGCGCGCAATCTGCGAGGCGAACTTCTCTTCTCCGTAGACGCGTAGAATCCGGGCGAGGTCGTGTTCGTTATAGGTGTTGATGACCTCAGCTGCGTTTAAGGTGTTATTACCCGGATCCATCCGCATGTCCAATGGGGCGTCCTCGTTATACGAAAAGCCCCTGTCAGGGATATCGAGTTGCGGTGACGAAACGCCCAAATCGAACAGGAAGCCATCGACCCCGGGCACCTCGGCCGAGCAAAGCAGCTCGTCCAAGTCGCCGAAGTTGCCCTTCAGCAGCTGGTGCGGAACGCCGGGAACCTCGCGGTCCAGACGGGCACCAGCGGCCTCGAGGGCCATGTCGTCCTGATCGACGCCGAGCAAAAGGCCCGTCTCCCCCACCTGCGCGGCCATCTTTACCGAATGGCCGGCACCGCCAAGGGTGCAATCGCAGACAACGGAGCCGCTCTTTAGCCGCAGCGACTCAAGCACTTCGCCGAGCATGACAGGTTCATGCCGATATTCTTGTGTCAAGATCCCACGCTCCATCCGTTACCCGTGCCTTGCCCTTACGAGAAGAAGAGGTCCAGCAGGGCCTCATCGTCATCGTCCTCATCGGCCGCGGCGCGATCCCAAACCTCAAGGTGGTCGTAGTTGCCCACAACCGTGACCTCGCGGTCGAGGTTCGCCTGCTTGCGGAGAGACTCGGAAAGACCGATACGACCGGCGCTGTCCACGTCCATCGACGTGGTGCGCTTGTTGATCGCCCTCATGAGCTTCTGGTCGTTGATGTCACGCGGGTTAAAACCCTCGTGGCCCTCACGACCCGCGAAGAGTCCTTCGACCCACTTATCGAAGGCCTCGGCAGAGAACACGTACAGAGCATCGACATCCAGGGCTTTGAACACGCGAACGTGCTCTCCAAGCTCCTCGCGAAGGGGTGCAGGCAGGGATAGACGACCTTTTGCATCGAGATTGCGCTCGTATGCACCCGTCATTCCCATGTGCGCCCTCCCCTCGGTTACTCAGATGGCACGTACGCGGGGAACCACCCCGCCTGTCGACGTCATCAATAATATGGGGAACCGCCCCATTTTTCAACACCTTTCCCCACCCCTTCCCCCACCCCGCCCCACCACTCCACCCTCAATATGTTGTAAAACACCCCCGAGCATATGTTCGAAAACACAATATGTTGTGTTTGCAGCAAAGGCGTGATGCCACCCGTAGAACCACGCCCGCGAACCTCAACCTTCAAGTTGACCTTGAGGCGATTTTTACGTCCCTTTACACGCCGTTCACATCGCCCCCAAACTCCCCCACCCACGACACACACGGCCCACCACCGCGTCGGTGTCTGGCGAAAAATGGGACGGGCCCCAGATTGCCCATGCGCGCAAAAGTGCGTCTCGGCAATCTGGGGCCCGTCCCCTTTAATATTTATAAATATGCAGGTCAGCGAGGTGCTAGCGATGTGCCAGCGGGTGCGCCGCCAGATAGACCTCGGTCAGTTGCGTACGATCGACATGCGTGTAGATCTGCGTGGTCGATATATCGGCATGCCCCAAGATCTCCTGTAGCACACGGAGGTCTGCGCCGCCCGCAAGCATATGGGTGGCAAAGGAGTGACGCAGCGTATGGGGATGGAGCCCCACCAGTCCCACCTGGCGCCCGTAGCGCTCACAGATGGCATGGATGCCCTGGCGCGACAGACGGCGGCCGTTCTTATTTAAAAAGACCGCCGAGGTCTCGGTTCCGCGGGCATGGACCGCCAAGCGAGAACGCCCCTCAGTTACATAGAGCGTCAGAGCTCGCGCCGCGCTTCCCACCAGCGGTGACAGGCGTTCCTTTGAGCCCTTACCGCGAACGAGCACAAAGCCATCGTCGATATGGATATCGCCCACATCGAGCCCCACCAACTCGCTCACACGTAAGCCGCATCCGTAGAGCACTTCCAAGATGGCATGGTCGCGCAAGCCCATCTCGCCCTCGGGGAAGTCTTGATCGAGCAGCGCCGAGACATCCTCCACCGATAGATACTCCGGCAAACGCTCAGCCTTTTTAGGCAGGCGCAACGCCGCCGTTGGATTTTGGGCCACAGCCCCATCGCGCACCAAAAAGGCATGCAGGCCCTTCACGGCCGCAAGCGCACGCTCCACCGAGGCATCGGAATAGCCCCCATCGCGACGGTCGGCGACAAAGCCCTCCACGACCTGACGGGTCACCTCTTCAAAAGACACAATACCCGCCCGCTCCAGATAGGCGCAGTACGTCGTCAGGTCACGACGGTAGGCCGCAATCGTGTTGCGCGCCAAACCCCGCTCGACCGCGAGGTAATCGAGATACTCCCCCGCCGCCACGGCGAGCGACGAGGGAGTAGCTTCGGTATGTTCCTTATTCGCCGGCACCCTTAGTCCGTAGCGAGGTTCATGGGCGTCACCTGCAGACGGTCGACACCCTCGTGCTGGCCGATCGAAGCGCGCACGAACTCGCGGAACAGCGGCTGCGGGTTGGTCGGGCGGCTCTTGAACTCGGGATGAGCCTGGGTTGCCACATACCACGGATGCACGTCGCGCGGCAGCTCGACCATCTCGACCAGGCGCTCGTCGGGCGACAGACCCGAGATAACCAAGCCGGCGTCCTCGAGCTGGTCACGGAAGGCGTTGTTGAACTCAAAGCGATGACGGTGACGCTCGTAGACGAGCTCCTCGCCATATGCCTCGCGAGCAAGGGTATCGGCGGCGAGCTTGCACGGATAGGCGCCCAGGCGCATGGTGCCGCCCTTCTCGGTCACGTCCTCCTGCGAGCTCATCAGATCGATGACGCTAAACGGGCCGTCCGGATCGAACTCGGAGGAGCTGGCGCCGGCAAGGCCGACGACGTTGCGGGCGAACTCGCACACGGCCACCTGCATACCCAGGCAAATGCCCAGATACGGAATCTTGTGCTCACGGGCAAACTCGGCCGCGAGGATCTTGCCCTCCAGGGCGCGCTTGCCAAAGCCGCCGGGGACCAGGATGCCCGAGGCGTCGCCCAAAACCTCGGAGACATTCTGCTCGTCGAGGCTCTCGCCGTCGACCAGCTGGACGTCCACATGGCGATCGTAGAAGACGCCCGCATGGTGCAGGGCCTCGATAACCGACAGGTACGCATCGGGCAGCTGCGTGTACTTGCCCACGACGGCGATCTTCACCTCGTCGGCGTGATGGTTGGCGTGATTCTGTTTGCGCAGGAACTCATTCCACTCGCTCATGTCGCGCTCACGCGGGTCCAGACCCAAGCGCTCGCAAATGCGCAGGTCAAAGTCCTGCTCGGCAAGCAGCTGCGGAACATCGTAAATGCTCGCGCAGTCCTCGTTGGTAAAGACACAATCGGTGTCGACGTCGCAGAAGCTTGCGATCTTTCCGCGGATAGCGTCATCGATATGGTGGTCGGAGCGCAGCACGATGATATCGGGCTGGATGCCAAAGCTGCGGAGCTCCTTGACGGAATGCTGCGTGGGCTTGGTCTTGACCTCGTGGGCGGCGGCGATATAGGGAACGAGCGACACGTGGATGTAGCAGACGTTCTCGGGGCCGGCCTCCTTGCGGTACTGACGGATGGCCTCGACAAACGGTTGGGACTCGATGTCGCCGATCGTGCCGCCCAGCTCGGTGATGACTACATCGGAGCCGGTCTGCTCCTCGATGCGGCGGAACTTGTCCTTAATGGCATTGGTGACGTGAGGAATCACCTGCACGGTACCGCCCAAAAAGTCGCCGCGACGCTCGCGGGCGATCAAGCTCTTATAGATGGCGCCGGTCGTAAAGTTGGAATCGCGGGTCAGGTTCTCATCAATAAAGCGCTCGTAATGACCCAGGTCCAGGTCGGACTCGTAACCATCCTCGGTAACGAAGACCTCACCATGCTGGAAGGGGCTCATGGTACCGGGGTCGACGTTCAGATACGGATCGGCCTTCTGCATCGTTACTTTGTAGCCACGCGACTTGAGCAGACGGCCCAGCGAGGCCGCGGTGATACCCTTGCCCAGGGACGAAACCACGCCACCGGTTACGAACACATGCTTGGTCATATTGAGTTACCTGCGCTTCCCGTAGAAGTTGTTTATCCACATCTTACGGGTCTTCATTGTAATACTCGCGCCGCGGACCGTTCGCAATTTTTCTCGCGTGCGATTGCATTTCTCAATCTTGAAACAAAACGCCGCCCGGTTTCCCAGGCGGCGTCGCTATGGCAAGGGTTACATGCTGCTATCGATCAGCAACCTCGTCCTCAAGCATTTCTTGAACGAGCATGCCGGTACGGACGCCCTCAAGATACCACTCGCCACGTTCGGTGAGGCAAATGCCATTTGCAAGCTGACCGCCGTCGTCGCTATAACGCGAGACGACATCAATCATGCCTTCGGAATCCAAGCGATCGATTGCGGCGCGGGCACGATACGGCGAAACCCCCACGCGCTCGGCAAGCGTTTTGCGCGAGAAACCATACGGCCCGCCATTGTCTTCGGTTTGCTGGTCGATCTCCATCAACACCAGCACCTCGACACGCTTCATATCGTTGACACTCGCACGACCCTTGCCCGCCATAGCAGCCTCCTCAAACCGAGCACGAGCATCTAACGCGCCGTGCGCGACCGACACACCTCACGATGGCAGGTAATATCCATCATGCGGCATCCCGCTAAGGATGAAACAGTTACGGTTATTGTATACCGCTCAAATTGTTTCTAGGCAGGTAAACAGCTATTTTTCGCCGAAATAGGCGCTTTATTGATCAAAAAGCCGTACCGGGCGCTAACCCGATACGGCCAAAATGCAATGCAATTACCGCGGTGCTTCAAACTTAGCGATGGAAGAAACCGCGGCGCTCAAACTTGGGCTCGCAGCACACGTTGATACCCAGTTTGCGCAGTACCGTCTCGTCCGTCGGCGAGATAATCACGCTAAAGAAGGCATCGCAACCGCGCAGCTGCTCCAGGCCCGAAAGGACGCGAGCGGCCGTCTCACTCGTGGCCGAGGTGATCGACAGCGCCATAAGCGTCTCGTCGGTGTGGAGGCGCGGGTTTTTGCTGCCCAGGAAATGCGTCTTGAGCTTGCTGATGGGCTCGATCGCTTCATCGCTAATGACCTCGAGCTCAAGGTCGACGCCCGAGACATGCTTAAGTGCATTCATGATGAGCGAGCTCGCAGCGCCCAGGCGCGTGGAAGTCTTGCCGGTCACCACGGAGCCATCGGGCATAACCATGGCACCCACGGGACCACCCGTCAGCTGCTCCCTGGTGAGGGCCGCCGAGCGCGCCGGTGAGTAGTTCTTATCGATGCCGGCTTTCTTCATAATGATCTTGAGACGGTCGACTTGCTCATCGCCCACGCCGGTACGGCGCACATTTTCGACCGCGGTAAAGTAGCGGCGGACGATCTCCATCTTGGAAGCGTCGCGGCAGGCATCGTCATCGGTGATGGCAAAGCCGACCATATTGACGCCCATGTCCGTAGGACTCTGGTAGGGGCTCTTGCCCAGGATCTTTTCCATCAGAGCACGGACCACCGGGAAGGCCTCGACGTCGCGGTTGTAGTTGACCGTGGTCTTGTTATAGGCCTCAAGGTGGAAGGAGTCAATGATATTGGCATCGTCGAGGTCCGCCGTGGCCGCCTCGTAGGCGATGTTGACCGGATGCGTGAGGGGAAGGTTCCAGACCGGGAAGGTCTCGAACTTGGCATAGCCGGCGGCCGTGCCATGCTTGTGCTCGTGATAGAGCTGAGACAGGCAGGTGGCAAGCTTGCCCGAGCCAGGACCGGGGGCAGTGACCACGACGAGCGGTCGGGTGGTCTCGACAAACTCATTCTTGCCGTAGCCATCGTCGGACACGATCAGATCGACATCGTGCGGATACCCCTCGATGGGATAGTGCAGCTTGGCGGGAATACCGAGCGCGTTCAGGCGGTTGCGGAACACATCGGCAGCAGGCTGGCCGGCGTACTGGGTGATGACCACAGCCGCGACAGCAAAGCCGTTGCCGCGGAACAGGTCAACCAGGCGCAGCACATCCTCGTCATAGGTAATGCCGAGGTCACCACGAGCCTTGTTTTTCTCGATGTGGTTTGCGTTGATCGCGATGATAACCTCGACATCGTCGGCGATGCTCTTGAGCATGCGGAACTTGCTGTCCGGTTCAAAACCCGGCAGCACGCGGCTCGCATGATAGTCATCGAACAGCTTACCGCCAAACTCCAAATAGAGCTTGCCACCAAACTGCGAGATGCGCTCCTTAATGTGAGCAGCCTGCAGCTCGATATACTTCGCGTTGTCGAAACCCTGGCGCATATATGGCTCCCGTCCCGTTTCCATTTAATGTTCTAGGCGATTATAACGGAGCCCGCCCTCCCCGATACCCAGACCATCAACAGGCACCAACCAAACATCCGTCAAACCTCTTGTCGGACATATTTGGTGCAAACTAACCTGACCCCATTGCACCGCCCCATAACACCAACAATGGCAGCGCCGCAGGTGGAGCAAAAGTCAGCGAAAGCCCGCCAGAGCGAGCAAGGTGACGTGAAAGAGGAGGGCATAGGCCTTTTGGCCATGCCCGACGATTGAACGTCAGATTGCCGCTCTGGCGGGCTTGCAGCGTCGAGTGGTTCCGGCGTTTGGTAAAACGCCGGAACACAAGAGCGCCCCCTCCCGCGCACGGAACGGAAGGGGGCTAAAGGTAGGAGTCTACCGGTGGGTTTACCCCGCCGGACAGACGATGACCAGGTGATCCTCTACAGGATCGTCAAGGTTTCCGTGGGGTACCCGTTGGGTACTTAGATCAACACGCAGGCGACGGTCAGGATGATGGCGCAGACGACGGAGAGCGCGACGATGAGCTTAAGGGCAAACTTGAGCCAGGTCGTCCACTCGATCTTGGCCAGGGCGAGACCGCCCATGATGGCGCCGGAGGTCGGGGTGAATAGGTTCACGACACCGATGGCGGCGGAGAAGATCATGACCATGACCTCAGGCGAGAAGCCGAGCTTAACAGCCAGCGGTCCCATGATGGGCATGGAGACGGTGGCCATACCGGAGGTCGAGGGGATCAGGAAGGACAGGCCGAAGTAGACCAGGAAGCTCATGGGAGCGAAGATCACGCCGGACAGGCCAGCCAGGGCATTGGCGGCAGCGTCGAGGACGAAGACATCGAGGCCGGTGTTAGCCATGAGGACGGAGATACCACGGGCGAGGGCGATGACGAGAACAACGGACATCATGTCGGCAGCGCCGGTGATGAAGGTGTTAACGATCTGCTTCTCGGACAGGCCACCGATGATACCGATCAGGACGGCCATGAGGAAGAACCAGGTGGAAGCCTCGTCGAAGTACCACTGGCCAATGGGCAGGCCGGTGATCAGGGCAGACCAGCCCTGGACGACGGCGTTACCGTCGGCGTCGTAGACAGCGCCAGCGTCGAAGAAGTTGGCGACGCCCTCGTTGAGGTCGGCCAGCGGAATGAAGCCGACGATCATGACGACGAAGGTGAAGGCGAAGGCGATCAGAACACCCTTCTGACGACCGGTGAGCTTGACCTCCTTGTGGACCTCGGAAGCAGCCTTGCCGTGAGCCTCTTCGGCGTCCTTGAGCTCCTGCATCGACAGGATGGTGGAACCCTTGTCAGCCTTGACCTTCTTGGCATAGTTCATCACGAAGAAGATGGACATAGCGGTAGTGACAATCCACAGGACGGCACCGAGGCCGATGATGATGGACTGGTTGACCTCAATGCCAACGCCGGTCAGAGCGTCGACGGCAGCGCCGACGGCGAACGGGTTAACCGTGGAGCCCAGGCAGCCGCAGCCAGCGCCGAGCAGGACGGTAGCGGCACCGACCATGGGGTCGAAGCCAGCGGCCATCATGGTAGCGGCGAGCAGGGCGTAGAAGGGAACGGTCTCCTCGCACATACCATAGGTGGTACCACCGAGGGAGAAGATGAGCATCAGCACGGGAATGAGCATAATCTCGTTGCCCTTAAGCTTCTGCACCAGAACGGCGATGCCGTTGTCCAGGGCGCCGGTCTCGGTCATCATACCGAGGAAGCCGCCCAGGATCATAACGAAGAGGCAGACGGGCAGAGCGTCAGCGAAGCCCTTAATCGGGGCGGTGCAGAAATCGCTCAGACGGGCGGCAGTAACCGCGCCGCCGGACGTGCCGGAGACGATAACGGTAATCACTGCGACAATTGCCAGCAGAGCAAGAAGAATGGTGAACGATGAAGGCATACCGCGCTTTTTCTTAGCGGTCTCAGTCATAGTTCTCATCCCCCCTTCATAAATCATTTACTGATCTCGCCAGAAGCGGCTCTTCCGTGCCGTGCCTGCCGCTTGATGCGAGATTATTACCAGATAAAACCGCTCGGGGTGTGCAGCAATACACCCCGAGCGAGATGCTAGATGCTCTTACTTGAGCGTGGCGTACATGACAGCCTTGATGGTGTGCATGCGGTTCTCGGCCTCGTCGAAGACCTTGGAAGCGGGGCTCTCGAAGACCTCGTCGGTGACCTCCTGCTCGGTGATGCCGAACTGCTCGCACTTCTCGGCGCCAATGGTGGTGTTGGTGTCGTGGAAGCTGGGCAGGCAGTGCAGGAAGATGGCACCCGGGTTGGCCATAGCCATGACCTCGGAGGTGACACGATACGGGGTGAGCTGAGCGATGCGCTCGGCCCAGACCTCGTCGGGCTCGCCCATGGAGACCCACACGTCGGTGTAGATAACGTCGGCACCGGTGACGCCGTCCTTGACGTCGGTGGTCAGCTTGATGGTGCAGCCGTTAGCCTCGGCGATGGGCTTGCAGGCCTCGATGACGTCGTCAGCGGGCATGCACTCCTCGGGGCCGCAGGCCACGAAGTTCATGCCGAGCTTGGAGCAGACGACCATGAGGGAGCGAGCGACATTGTTCTTGCAGTCGCCCATGAAGACGAGGGTCTTGCCCTTGATGTCGTAGTTGAAGTTCTCCTGGACGGTCAGGATGTCGGCGAGCATCTGGGTGGGGTGCCACTCGGTGGTCAGGCCGTTCCACACGGGCACGCCGGACTTAGCAGCGAGCTCCTCGACGTCGTCCTGGGCAAAGCCACGGAACTCGATGCCGTCATACATGCGGCCGAGAACGCGGGCAGTGTCCTCGATGGACTCCTTCTTGCCCATCTGCGACGAACCCGGATCGAGGTAGGTGACGCCCATGCCCAGATCCATGCCGCCGACCTCGAAGGCGCAGCGGGTACGAGTAGAGGTCTTCTGGAAGAGCAGAACGATGTTCTTGCCCTCGAGATAGCGGTGCGGAACGCCAGCGCGCTTCATATCCTTGAAGTTCTTGGAGAGCTTGAGCAGGTACTCGATCTCCTCGGTGGTGAGGTCGAGAAGCTTGAGGAAGCTACGGCCGGAAAGGTTAACACCCATGGTTTGATTCCTTTCGAAGAAATGAATTACGTAAGTATTAGTGGTGCCCGTTTAACGGGCGAAGCCGGTGCGGTTGTAGGGGGACCGCACCGGAAACGGAAAGACCTTAGAGGTCCTCGCGCCAGAAGGGCATGCTCATGCAGCGCGGGCCGCCGCGGCCGCGGGAGAGCTCGGCGGAGGGCACGACGAGAAGGTCCAGGCCCTCCTTGTACAGCACGTCGTTGGTGACGGTGTTGCGGGCGTAGACGCAGATCTTGCCGGGCTCGACGCACAGGGTGTTGGAGCCGTCGTTCCACTGCTCGCGGGAGGCCGCGATCGGGTCGCCGCCGCCGCAGGGGATCAGCTTGACCTGGTCGACGCCGGTGGCGTCCTCCAGGACGTGCTCGAGGGTGTCCTCGATCAGGCGGATGTTCACGTCGCCCGGGTTCTTGCCGGCGGTCAGCTCGTAGACGCGCAGGGTGCCCATGATGGCGGGGTGGATCGTGAACTTATCGACGTCGATCTGGGTGAAGACCGTGTCGAGGTGCATGAAGGCGCGCGAGACCGGGATGTCGAAGGCCAGGATGCGCTCGACCTTGGAGTCGGAGTTCCAGAAGATGTTCTGGGCCATGACGTCGATCGCGGCGGCCTGGGTGCGCTGGGAGATGCCGACGGCGAGGGTCTTCTCGTTGATGTTCAGCACGTCGCCGCCCTCGGTGTGGAACTGGCAGTCGCGGCGGAAGTACAGGGAGACGTCCTTGTAGTCGGGGTGGTACTTGAAGACGTACTTGCCGTACAGGGTCTCGCGGTTGCGGGTGACCGAGTACATGCGGTTGAGGTTGACGCCCTCGCCGACGACCGCGAACGGGTCGCGGGTGAAGTAGAGGTTGGGCATCGGGTCGATGATCAGGTCGGACTCGGACTCGGAGTTGACCAGGGAGTCGAGGGTCGTGGACGCCGTGAGGGGCATGTCGATCTCGGACTTGGTCATGCCGGCCATGGTCTTCTTGACGAACTCGAGGTTGTCCTCGATGGAGTCCAGCTTCTCGCGGACGATCTGCGGCATGTGCTGGCCGCGGATGCCGGCCTCGGCGATGTACTGGTCGGTGAACTCGGCGCGGGCGCCGGGGACCTGGTCGAACACCTCGGCGACGAGGTTCTCGAGGTAGAGGACCTCCACGCCCTGGTCCCTCAGGATCTGGGCGAAGGTGTCGTGCTCCTGCTGCGCGACCTCCAGGAACGGGACGTCGTCGAACAGGAGTCGCTCGAGCTCGTCGGGCGGCAGGTTGAGGAGCTCGTCGCCGGGACGGTGCAGGCAGACCTTCCTGAGCTTGCCGATCTCGGAAGGCACGTGCAGACCTTTCGTCATGGCCTCCTACCTTTCTTTCGGGCCCTTGTCAGGGCCGATTCGTTAGCGCCCCTCCGTGTGAGGCGTTATTGCTGACGACATATTTATATCCAAAATCAGCTCATACTTCCACCTTGCCCCCGAACGGTTTTTTATAGGGGGTGAACGGCATACACATATACTTCACGCATGGCACACTTCATCTTAATAAAGCGTATTTACGTGCTTAAACGCGTTTTAATCCTAAAATCAAATGGAACTAAACTTTGTTAAACCATCCTCAAATTGCATATTTCCAATAAAGCTATGAATAGAATTAGCGGTTCACACCGCGTCTCAACCATTTTCATTTTTATTCAGAAAAAAGTTTGTCCTATTCATTTCTGATAAATAAATTACCGTTTACCAGACGCTTGATACCGTTCACCGGAAACTCAGTATAAGGCCCAGCGGATACCGCCTCGCTTTACGGCCCCATTTGTAACAACTTGACTTCTCGGTATAGAAAAACGGACCCGCTTCCCCTAGGGAAACGGGTCCGTTTTCGATTATCTTCGGCTAATTTGGATAAGGCCCCCGAAGACCATCGGAATCCTAGCGATCGAACTCCGCCAGTGCCTCGCCCAAAAGCCTCAGGCCCTCGCGCAGAACGTCCTCGCTCGCGCAGTAGCCCAGGCGTGCGCCGCAGGGAAGCTCAAAACGGCTACCGGGGACCAGCAGCACTCCCCTCTCGGACAGCAGGCGCCTGCAGAACTCCTCGTCATCCTCGGGAATATCCAGCTGGATAAACGAGGTGGACACGCCCTGCGGGGCCGTCCAGGAAACGCGATGCTGCGTATCGATCCAAGCCTGCGCGATATCGCGGTTGCCAAACACGATCTTGCGATTGCGCTCGAGAATCTTATCCTTGTGCTCAAGCACATAGGTCGCCAGAGCATCGTTGAACACGCCGCCGCAGATCATGGTGTAATCGCGATAGGTACGGATGCGGTTGGACACCTCTTCGTCGGCCACGACCCAGCCCACGCGGGCCGCAGGCGTCGAATAGGTCTTCGACAACGAGTTGGTGACAATGGCCCTCTCGTACACGTCGACCATCGACATAAAGGACTCAGTGTTTTCGAGCGGCAGATACACCTCGTCGCACAGCACGTAGGCGCCCACCGAACGGGCGATCTCGGCAATCTGGCCGAGCATATCGGTATCGAGCACCGTACCGATGGGGTTCGATGCGTTGTTTATGCAGATAAGCTTGGTGTTGGGGCGCACCAAGCGCTTGAGTTCCTCGATATCGGGCTTCCAGCCGAGTTCCTCGCAAAGCTCCCAATACTCGACCTCGGCGCCCAGCGTGCGCGGAATCTCGTAGAGCGGCGCGTAGGTGGGCCACTCGGCGATAACGTGGTCGCCGGGCTCGACCACGGCCATGATGGCGTTGAGGTTCGCACCCGTGCAGCCATTGGTCTGCAGAATGTGGTCGGGATTGACCTCCCGACGATACAGCTTGGCAACCACGGCCTTAAACTCCGGCGAGCCCTCGATCCAGCCGTAGTTCATCTTCTCGCGGTCCAAGCGCTCGTAGAACGTGGCGCCGTCCTGCTCATCGAGCGCGCGCAGCTCGCCCATGGTGAGCGACGAGATCGTCGACTGGGCGATGTCCCACGTGGCACTTTTCTCCCAAACGTTGAGCCATTCCTCAACGCCAATCGTCTTGATGTCCATGGCCAAGCTCCTTACAAAAGCAGTCATCCAATCGTGTTGACGTCCCTCATACAAGATTGGGGCGGTGCGAAAACCCGCACCGCCCCAATGGGAGACATCTAATGGCAGCTAGATGTATGTATTATGACCTGTACGGGTCCTGAAAGACCTTAGAGGTCCTCGCGCCAGAAGGGCATGCTCATGCAGCGCGGGCCGCCGCGGCCGCGGGAGAGCTCGGCGGAGGGCACGACGAGAAGGTCCAGGCCCTCCTTGTACAGCACGTCGTTGGTGACGGTGTTGCGGGCGTAGACGCAGATCTTGCCGGGCTCGACGCACAGGGTGTTGGAGCCGTCGTTCCACTGCTCGCGGGAGGCCGCGATCGGGTCGCCGCCGCCGCAGGGGATCAGCTTGACCTGGTCGACGCCGGTGGCGTCCTCCAGGACGTGCTCGAGGGTGTCCTCGATCAGGCGGATGTTCACGTCGCCCGGGTTCTTGCCGGCGGTCAGCTCGTAGACGCGCAGGGTGCCCATGATGGCGGGGTGGATCGTGAACTTATCGACGTCGATCTGGGTGAAGACCGTGTCGAGGTGCATGAAGGCGCGCGAGACCGGGATGTCGAAGGCCAGGATGCGCTCGACCTTGGAGTCGGAGTTCCAGAAGATGTTCTGGGCCATGACGTCGATCGCGGCGGCCTGGGTGCGCTGGGAGATGCCGACGGCGAGGGTCTTCTCGTTGATGTTCAGCACGTCGCCGCCCTCGGTGTGGAACTGGCAGTCGCGGCGGAAGTACAGGGAGACGTCCTTGTAGTCGGGGTGGTACTTGAAGACGTACTTGCCGTACAGGGTCTCGCGGTTGCGGGTGACCGAGTACATGCGGTTGAGGTTGACGCCCTCGCCGACGACCGCGAACGGGTCGCGGGTGAAGTAGAGGTTGGGCATCGGGTCGATGATCAGGTCGGACTCGGACTCGGAGTTGACCAGGGAGTCGAGGGTCGTGGACGCCGTGAGGGGCATGTCGATCTCGGACTTGGTCATGCCGGCCATGGTCTTCTTGACGAACTCGAGGTTGTCCTCGATGGAGTCCAGCTTCTCGCGGACGATCTGCGGCATGTGCTGGCCGCGGATGCCGGCCTCGGCGATGTACTGGTCGGTGAACTCGGCGCGGGCGCCGGGGACCTGGTCGAACACCTCGGCGACGAGGTTCTCGAGGTAGAGGACCTCCACGCCCTGGTCCCTCAGGATCTGGGCGAAGGTGTCGTGCTCCTGCTGCGCGACCTCCAGGAACGGGACGTCGTCGAACAGGAGTCGCTCGAGCTCGTCGGGCGGCAGGTTGAGGAGCTCGTCGCCGGGACGGTGCAGGCAGACCTTCCTGAGCTTGCCGATCTCGGAAGGCACGTGCAGACCTTTCGTCATGGCCTCCTACCTTTCTTTCGGGCCTTACTGGCCGAATGTATCAGCGCCCCTCCGTATGGGACGCTGCTTGCTGACAGCTCTAGTTATATCCAAAAACCACCTGCAATTCCACCTCGCCCCCGAACGGTCAGCAAAGTGCGATGAACGGTATATCTCATATGATTCCCCCATGATGCACTTCGGTTCTCTAAAGCAGGTTTTCAAAGGTAAATGTTCTTTTTTCTAAGGAATTAAGCTAGATTGCACAAATATTTTCATGTTTAGGAATTGCATAGCTAAAACGGTTTTCTGCATATATATGTCGTTTGTTCATGATTCAATTTGGATTCGATTATATTCAGCTTGCAATCATTCTTATTCATACTTTCTCACCAGTTGAGTATGGATATAGATTGTTTTCAAAACGAGTTGGGCAGTTAGTTGCATGCTTGACAGCGTAAGAAGTAGGTAAAGATACCGTTCGCACAATACGTCCGTGCCGCAAGTCGACTAAATTGAGACAATAGTGAATAGTGTTAGGCTACCGTCCCCTGCGGGGACTGAACGGACAGATGCATATGCCGAGCAAAATCGAAAAGAAGCAAAAGGCCGCTAAGCTGCGCAAGCCGCCGCGCGACTTCTCGTACACGCAAAATCGAGAGCTCAGCTGGCTGCGCTTTGACAACCGCGTGCTCGACGAGGCTTTTGATGAGTCCGTGCCGCTGTTCGAGCGCCTTAAGTTCGTCTCGATCTTCGAGTCAAACCTCGATGAGTTCCTTATGGTGCGCGTGGGTGGCCTGTCCGACCTTGCCGAGCTCAAAAAGCAGCCTGTCGACAACAAGAGCAATATGACCGCCTCCGAACAGGTCGACGCTGTCATGGCGGAGCTGCCCGGGCTCCTTACCCGTTGGGAGTCCATCTTTAAGAGCATCGAGGGCAAGCTCGACACCCTGGGCGTTCACCGCGCCCGCATCGATTCGCTTACGCCCGAGGAGCGCACCTTTGTAACCCGCTACTTCCAGGCCTACGTGTCGCCGGTCATCTCACCGCTGGTGATCGACCCGCGCCACCCCTTCCCCAACCTGCGCAACGGCGCACTTTACCTGGCGTGCGGCCTGGACGGCGTCACCGACGAGGAAAGTCTGCTGGGCCTGATCGAGATTCCCGCCTCGATGAACCGCGTGGTCGAGATCCCCTCGCCCACCGGCACCTACTCCTACATTCTGCTCGAGGACGTCATCCTCGCCTGCCTGGACAGCTGCTTTGGCTCCTATAAGCCGCTGGATCGCGCGCTCATCCGCGTCACCCGCAATGCCGATATCGACCCGGACGGCGAGGGCGTCGAGGAGGAAGAGGATTACCGCCAGCACATGAAGCGCATTCTCAAGAAGCGCCTGCGCCTGCAGCCGGTAGTGCTCGCCGTCTCGGGCTCACTCGAGAAGCAGACGCTCAAGACTATCCGCAAGGCGCTCGAGCTCTCGCGTCGCTCGGTCTTTACCTGCGATATCCCGCTCAACCTGGGCTATGTCTTTGGCATTGAGGGCAAGATTCCCGAGCACCTGCACAACGAGCTGCTCTTTACGCCGTTTAAACCGCAGCCCAGCCCCACCATCGATATGACCCGCTCCATCCGCGAGCAGGTACTTCAGCACGACAAGCTGCTCTTTTATCCCTATGAGGCCATGAACCCCTTCCTGGATCTGGTACACGAGGCCGCCTACGACCCCGAGTGCATCTCACTGCGCATCACGCTCTACCGCGTGGCCAAGCAGAGCCGCCTGTGCGAGTCGCTGATCGATGCCGCCGAGAACGGCAAAGAGGTCACGGTGCTCATGGAGCTCCGCGCCCGCTTCGACGAGCAGAACAACATCGAGTGGGCCGAGCGTCTGGAAGAGGCAGGCTGCACCGTCATCTACGGCTCCGAAGGCTTTAAGTGCCACTCCAAGATCTGCCAGCTCACCTATCGCGAGGGCATGGCGCTTACACGCCTGACGCTGTTGGGCACCGGCAACTTTAACGAGAAGACGGCCAAGCTCTACAGCGACTTTATGCTCATGACCGCCCATCCCGGCATCGGCGAGGACGCCAACTTGTTCTTCCGCAACCTGTCGCTGGGCAACCTGCGCGGCGATTACCGCTTCCTGGGCGTGGCGCCGGTCGGCCTGAAGCCACTCATTATGCGCGGCCTGGATCGCGAGATCCAGCGTGCCCTCGCTGGCGAGCCCGCCCGTGTGTTCTTTAAGCTCAACTCGCTCACCGACCGCGAGGTCATCGACAAGATCGCCGAGGCATCGTGCGCAGGAGTCCGCGTAGACATGATCATCCGCGGCATCTCGTGCCTCAAGCCGGGCGTTCCGGGCAAGACCGAGAACGTGCATGTCCGCTCCATCGTCGGACGCTTTTTGGAGCACGCGCGCGTCTATGCTTTCGGCGTGGACTCGGACATGATTTACCTGAGCTCGGCAGACATGATGACGCGCAACACCGAGCACCGCGTGGAGATTGCCTTCCCCGTGCTCGACCCCACCTGCCGCGCTCTGGTGCACGAGTACATGGGCATGCAGCTGCGCGACAACGTGAAGGCCCGCAGCCTCACGAGCGACGGCACCTGGGTCCCCGTGGAGCGTGCAGAGGGTGAGAAACCCTTCAACTCACAGGAAGCCCTGCTGGAGCGCGCCTATCGCAACGCCGAGGCCGCGCCCGAGCCCGTCATTGAGGCGGAACCTGCCTCCGAGGCCGAGCCGCAGCCAGTAGCACCCAAGGTCCAAGAGGTCCAGGCGACCGTCATTGAGCCCGAGCCTGCACCTGCACCTCAGCCCGATCCGCAGGTCACCAAGCCCGCACCCGAGACGAGCGCCCGTCGCGATAAGCCCGCTGGCAAGACCAAGGCCATCGAGCGCCATCGCCCCGGCCGCGTGCGCATGGGCCTGGGTCTGATCGGCCTGGGTCTTAAGACGCTCATTACCGGCAAGACGAAATAGTCGTTTGTAGAAGCAGTTTGTAGAAGCGCCCCGCATTTGAGGAAAGCCTCGGATACGGGGCGCTTTTCCCTGCTACCATGGTGCGAACAACAACGCGAATGACAGGCAGGAATATGAAGCTCACTATAGAATCGATGACCTACGGCGCCGACGGGCTGGCGCACGCCGACAACGGCAAGGCCGTCTTTGTGCAGGGTGCCGTGGCAGGCGACACCGTCGAGGCCGAGGTCGTACAGGACGGCAAGTCATTCATGCGCGCCCGCACCACCGAGATTCTGGAGCCAAGCCCCAATCGCATTCAGCCTCCCTGCCCCTTCGTGGGCATCTGCGGCGGCTGCTCGTGGGGCAATCTCTCACGCACGGCACAGCTCGCCGCCAAGGAGCAAAACCTGCGCTCCACGCTCGAGCGCATCGGCAAGTTCGCTCCTGAGCTGGCAGATGAGTTGGTACAGCCCATCTGCCACACCAAGGACGACTGGGGCTACCGCAATAAAATCGAGCTCGAACCGACCGTCGTCAACGGTCGCGTGCGCCTTGGCATGCACGGTGTCGACCCCAGCAAAATCGTGACCGTCGATATGTGTCCGCTGTTCGATAAGCGCTTCCCGAAGGCACTCAAATCGGTCGTCGGCGCACTCAACTATCTAAGCGGCAGCCATGACTTGGGGCTCGAACGCGTGGGCATTCGCGCATCGCGCCGCACCAAGGCACTCGAGGTCGCACTCTGGACGCCCACAGGCTCTTTTCCGCGCTCGCAGGTCTCCCGCGTGCTGGCGGACGCCGCTCATCCTACGAGCATCGTACGCGTGATGAGCAAGGGCGAAAAGAAGGCCCGCCGTGTCTCCAAGGTCGAAATGCTCGCCGGAGAGGGCTCATGGACCGAGAATATCGCCGAGGATCAGATGCGCTTGTCTGCCCCGTCTTTTTTCCAGGTCAACACCAAGGGTGCCGAGATTTTGATCGATCTTGTCATGGAAGCGCTCGACCCGCAGGAAGACGAGCTTGCCGTGGACCTGTACTGCGGTGCCGGCACCTTTACCCTGCCGCTCGCCCGCCGCTGCGACTTTGTCGCTGCCGTCGAGGCCTACGGCCCCGCCGTGCGCGATCTACGCCGTAACCTGGAAATCAACAAGCTTGATAACGTCGACGTCATTGGCGGAGACGCGGTGCGCGAGTTCCCCGACCAGGATGCCGACATCTTGGTGGTCGACCCGCCGCGCGCAGGCCTCGCCCCCGAGGCGATCGGCCTTATCGCCAGCACGAGTGCCCGCGATGTCGCCTACGTGAGCTGCGACCCGGCCACCCTGGCGCGCGATCTCAAACGCTTTGTCGAAGAAGGCACCTTCTCCCCCGTAAAGATCACGCCAGTCGACCTGTTCCCACAAACCTTCCACTGCGAGACCGTCGTCCACCTTAGGCGCAACTAGCCGCTTAATCATTGCTCAGAAAATCATTGGGAAATCGAGCGTGGCAAGCGGAGGTCTTCGGGGTATAAGACGGCTAATTGTATGCCGCCTATGAAAGGAACCCTCATGCCCAGCGTTGCCGTTCTCGCCGCCGATGGCTTTGAAACTATTGAATGCTTGACCATGGTCGATGTCATGCGTCGCGGCGGCGTGCGTGCCACGCTCGTCTCGATCATGCCCACGCGCGAGGTCGTAAGCTCGCTGCAGATCCCCGTGACCTGCGATGCGCTCTTTGATGAGATCAACTTTGACGAGTACGACTGCGTCGTGCTGCCCGGCGGCCTGCCCGGTGCCACCAACCTGCGCGCAGATCAGCGCGTCTGCGACGTGGTCTGCGAGTTCGCCGCAACCAAGCACGTCGCCGCCATCTGCGCCGCCCCGTTTATCCTGGGCGAGCTCGACCTGCTCGAGGGGCGCCATGCCACGTGCTTCCCTGGCTTTGAGAAAAGCTTCCCCGAAGGCGCCTATACCGGCGAGAAGGTCACGCAAGACGGCAACATCATCACTGCCAGCGGCATGGCACAGTCCCTCCCCTTTGCATTGGAGCTGCTGCGCACGCTCGCCGGCGACAAGGCCGTCGAGAAGGTCGCCGAGGGCATCCAACTATGATTTTGGCTTCGCAATCGCCGCGCCGCATAGAGCTGATGCGCGAGGCAGGCTACAACATTCGCGTGATTCCCGCGGATATCGACGAAACGCCCTTTGATGGCGAGGCCCCGCTCACGCTTGTCGAGCGCTTGGCACGCGCCAAGGCGGCTGCCGTTGCTGCCGAGCATGCCGAGCCCAATGAGCTAACGGTCGCGGCCGACACCATCGTCACCTTTGACGGCAAGATTCTGGGCAAGCCGGCAACCGAGGACGAGGCGCGCACTATGCTCCGTGAGCTTTCGGGCCGCACGCACCAGGTCGCAACCGGCGTCTGCATCGTTAAGGCAGGCGATACGGCCGCCCCGCATGCCGCCGAAAGCCTGTCCTTTGTCGATGTGACCGACGTGACGTTCTACGAGCTCACCGACGAGCAGATCGAGCACTACGTCGCCTCGGGTGAGCCCATGGACAAGGCCGGCGCCTACGGCATTCAGGGCACAGGAGGACGCATGCTCGTGCACGATATTTCGGGCGACTTCTATAACGTGGTGGGCCTACCCATCGCCCGCGTCGCGCGCGCGATTCAAAAACTCTCGTAATTGCATCTGGCGCTGGGTATCCCCCGGCGCCTACAATTTTGGCGTACCGTACGGATCCCGACCGGGCACAAGGCGCGGCGGAAAACCGATAGGAGTTAAACATGGATACACTGCTCGAGGCCATTGACGTCTGCGATGTCGATGGCTTTTGCTATGGCAACTATACGGACGAGGAGGCCGGCACCGGTTGCACCGTAATCGTGGCACCCGAGGGCGCCACCGGCGGCGTTGACGTTCGCGGCGGTGCTCCAGCATCGCGCGAAACCGACCTGCTGCGACCCGAGAACACCGTCGACAAGGTCCACGCCGTCTGCCTTTCGGGTGGATCGGCCTTTGGCCTCGAGGCTGCAAGCGGCGTCGCTCGCGAGCTTGAGAGCCGCGGCATCGGCCTTCCCGTCGGCCCCACGCAGGTGCCTATCGTGTGCTCCAGCTGTATCTTCGACCTCGCCTTTGGTAACCCCACCGTGCGCCCCGACATTGAGGCCGGCATCGCCGCCGTGCGCGAAGCACTCGACCACACCCCCACCAAGCTCGAACAGGGCAACGTAGGCGCCGGCACGGGCGCTACCGTGGGTAAGCTCATGGGGCCTGCCACCTGCATGAAGGCCGGCCTTGGAGCTGCCGCCGTGGCACTCGGCCCCATCAAGGTGGGCGCCGTGGTCTCGGTCAACGCCTGCGGCAACGTTGTCGACCCCTTCACCGGCGAGTGGGTCGCCGGCATGCGCGCCGCAGCCGATAGCGACCAGATCGTCGACATGGAACTCGCAGCCTTTGCCGCCGCCGGATCCATGCAGATGCCGCTCGACCGCACCAACACCACCATCAGCTGCATCGTCACCAACGTGGAACTCACTAAGGCACAAGCCACCAAGGTCTCCCAGATGGCCGCAGACGCCTACGCACACGCCATCCGCCCCACACACACCACCAACGACGGCGACACCATCTACACCCTCGCCAGCGGCAAACTGGGCGCCCAGGCAAGCGCCGCCGTTCCCCTAGACCTACTGGGCATGCTCGCCGTAAGGGCCCTACAGACCGCCATCGTAAACGGAGCCAAAACCGCCAAAACCTCCCACGGCATCCCCGGCGCCGCGAAGTAGCCTAACCTGACCGGTTGCCCGGTGGGGCTTGGCTATGTTTGCTGCTCTACAGTCCTGGCTCGCACGAAGAGCACATTAAGTGCTCTTCGGCTCGTGCGGAACTCGCGACAAACATAACCAAGCCCCACCGGGCAACCTACCAACCAGATTCTTTTCAGCCCAGGCCCCTGTGTACCGCGCGTCGAAGATCTTCAAATTCAAATAAACTGACAATCGATTCTTATAGCAGAGGCCCCTTGGCCTTTAGTTTGATACAAGTTCCGCACGAGCCGGAAAGCACTTAATGTGCTTTCCGTGCGAGCAGGACTGTTCGCAGTAGCAAACTAAAGGCCAAGGGGCCCAGTCAACCTATCAACAGCGATTACTCAGCAGCTAGTTGAATTTGAAGATCTTTGAGGCAAGACGGTATAGGCCGAGTGTGGTTTTGTCTCCGGCCCGTCCGCGCAGATTGGTGAAGAACCCGACCACGCCGTAGCGGGCACGACGATACATGCGCTCGTCGTAGGCCTTCAAATCATTCCACAGCATCTTTAGGCGCTCGTCGGCGCAATCTTCCTCGGAAAGCTTGGTGAGCACCGAGCAGATCGCCATCATCATGGTGAAATAGCCCATCATGTACGAGCGCAGACGCGACGACTCAACATCGCTGTACAGGTGGTACGACTCCATCATGATGCGCGTCACACGGAACTGCTGGTCCAGACGCTTGACCATCGTGGCCTCGTTGACACTCTGGCCCTCGCGACCGATAAAGTAGCGATAGAGGTCGATGTCGGCGTAGTACATGGTCTTGCAACGCGGCAGCGGCACGTAGGCGTAGATGTTGTCCACATAGAACGTGTGCGGCGGCATGGGAAGGTTGGACTCGCGCAGCACATCCGTGCGATAGCACAGGCTGTGCATGAGTAGGTTCTGGTCCAGGCGGAAATGACCGATCTGATCCCAGGAAAAGATCTTTTTGCGCGGCAGGGCAAATTTGTAGCCAATAGCGGTATGCGTGCCCTCGTAAACCTTCTCGTACACGTAGTTCGAGATAAACAGGTCAACGCGCTGGTCACGCTCTTCAAAGCCACGCAGAATCGACAGCATAGTCGAAAGAGCCGCAGCATCGAGCCAGTCATCCGAGTCGACGACCTTGTAGTAGGTGCCCTGTGCCTCGCGCAGACCCGAAAGGACGGCAATACCGTGGCCGCCGTTCTCCTGGTGCACCGCGCGAATGATACCGGGATAACGTGCCTCCCACTCGTCGGCCTTATCGGCCGTCTCGTCCTTGGAGCCGTCGTCCACTACGATAATCTCGATATCGGTGGCGTAATTGCTCCCCTCCAAGATGGAGGTGATGCAATGGTCCATGTCCTTGGCGGCGTTATACGAGGGAATACCGAATGTTATGACTTTATGCATGGCAGGCGATAATCTCATCCGAAAGATCGAGGGCGGAATTGGTCACAGCGTCCATATCGTAGTAACGATACTCGGCCAGACGACCCACCGGGTGGAAGTTCGTCAGGTTCTGGACGCGCTCAAGATAGCGCTCATAGAGCTCACGGTTCTCGGGCTCAAGAATGGCGTAGTACGGCGTCTCGCCCGAGCCGGGCGTATAGGCCTTGGAATACTCCTTCATGATGGTGGTCTTGCCGGGCAGGATCTGACCGGTCATGTTCTTGAACTCGGTAATGCGCGTGTAGTCCTCGCTCGTGGTGTAGTTGACGGTGCCCACGGGCTGGAACTGGTCCATATCGAGCGTCTCGAACTTCATGTCGAGCGTGCGGTACGGTAGCGCGCCCAGATCGAGATTGAACAGCTCATCGAGCGGACCGGTGTAGACGATCTCGCCACCATAGACCTTGCCGTCGATCTTGACGGTAGTCTCGTCGATTTCAAAGAGGTCACGGGCGTCCACGTCGCAGAACACGTCGATCAGGTCGTGGTCGAGCATGTGCTCAAAGAGCGCCGTGTAGCCCTCCTGCGGCATGCCCTGGAAGGGAGCTTGCGGGAAGTAGCGGTCATCATCGCCCACAAAGACGGGAACGCGGCCGGTGATCGAGGGATCGATCTGATCGGGCGTCTGGCCCCACTGCTTCATGGTGTAATGCAAAAAGACGTTCTCGTAGACGTAATCGGCGACCTCGGCAAGATCCGGGTCGTTCTTCTTACGCAGCTCCATAATGGGCACCTTGACATCCTTGCCAAAGGTCTCCACGAGCTTCTGATACAGCTCCTCGCCGCGCTCGTCACCAAAGGCGAGCTTGAGACTCGCATGGTTGAAGGGCACGGGCATAAGGGTACCGTTGATGTTGGCGAGCACCTTGTGCTGATAATCCGTCCACTTGGTAAAGCGCGACAGGAAATTGTGCACGCGCTCGTTAAAAGTGTGATAGATATGCGGACCGTACTCGTGGATCAGGATTCCGGCCTCGTCAGTGCAGTCATAGGCATTGCCCGCAATGTGGCTACGGCGCTCCAAAACGGCAACACGATAGCCGATGGTCTCGGCAAGACGGCGGGCGCAAACGGCACCGGCATATCCAGCACCGACGACAATCATGTCGTACGCGCCGGCGTTAAAGCCTTCAGGCAGGCCTGAGGTAATCTGCATCGATACTCCTTGTCAAAAGCCACGGGCTCGTTAGCTGGGCTTTTCTCGAACATTCTTCGAGACATATTTATCAGAGTGATTATAGCGCTAATGCGTCCTATAATGAGCTTGCCACACAAGGAAAGCTCAAGCACCGCGGCGTACATAATTGAAAGGTAAACCCGCTAGCAGCGGGTTTATTCGTGAACAGCCGGGTGCCTGGAGCTTAGCGAAACGCTTGTAAGGAGTAACATGAGCGATTTCCTAAACCGTATGAAGTCTGCCGCCAAGGCCGACCTTAAGACGATCGTCCTGCCCGAGGGCGAGGATCCGCGCACTATCGTCGCGGCCACCAAAATCATCGAGGAGGGCCTGGCAAAGATCGTCATCCTGGGCAACCCCGACGAGATCAACGTTCCCGGCGCTACCGTCATCGACCCGCGCAATGCCGAGAAGCACAAGGAGTACGCGCAGAAGTTTGCCGAGCTCCGCGCCAAGAAGGGCGTTACCATCGAGCAGGCTCGCGCCCAGGTGATGGACGCCACCTACTTTGGCACCATGATGGTCAAGATGGGCGATGCCGACGGCCTGGTCTCCGGCGCCTGCCACTCCACCGCCGACACCCTGCGCCCCGCGCTTCAGATCCTCAAGACCGCCCCGGGCACCAAGCTGGTCTCGGCCTTCTTCGTGATGTGCACCGACACCCCGCAGTTCGGCACTGACGGCACGCTGATCTTCGCCGACTGCGGCCTCAACATCAACCCGTCCTCCGACGAGCTCTCCGAGATCGCCATCGCCTCCGCTCACTCCTGGTCCACCTTCATGGGCAACGTTGAGCCGCACGTGGCCATGCTCTCCTACTCCACCATGGGCTCCGCTGGCGGCGAGGTCGCCAAGAAGGTCCAGGAGGCTGTGAAGTTCTGCAAGGAGAAGGCTCCCGAGCTCGCCATCGACGGCGACCTGCAGCTCGATGCCGCTATTGTCCCCACCGTCGCCCAGCTCAAGGCTCCCGGCTCCTCCGTTGCCGGCAAGGCCAACGTACTCGTGTTCCCCGACCTCGAGGCCGGCAACATCGGCTACAAGCTGGTCCAGCGCTTCGCCGGTGCTGACGCCTACGGCCCCATCCTGCAGGGCATCGCCAAGCCGGTTAACGACCTTTCGCGCGGCTGCTCTGCCGACGACATCGTGGGTGTCGTGGCCATCACCGCCGTCCAGGCTCAGATGGCTGAGTAGCGGACATATCCCCTCGGGACAGGAATTTCCACCTGCTAGCAAAAAGGCCTCCGGAGCTGTTGCTCTGGAGGCCTTTTTCAATTACAGACGAATGCGTTAGTTGTTCTTGGTCAGGCGCTCGACGTCGTGGGCGATCATGTATTCCTCGTCGGTGGGGATGACCATGACCGTGACGGCGGAACCGGCGGCACTGATGACCTGCGGGCCGTTGCCCACGGCCTCACGGTTCTTGTTATTGTCGATGCGCACGCCCAGCCACTCAAAGCAGTCGCAGAAGGCCTTGCGGATCGACCAGTCGTTCTCGCCGATGCCGGCGGTAAAGGTAATGGTATCCACGCCCGCCATAGAAGCGATCATGGAGCCGGCCTGCTGCATAGCCTTGTAGGCAAACATATCGAAAGCGAGCAGGCAGCGCTCATCACCCTCGGAAGCGCGCGTGCGGATGTCGCGGGCGTCGTTGGAGATGCCCGAGATGGCGAGCAGACCAGACTGCTTGTTCATCATGTCGTCGACTTCCTGGTAGCTGTAACCGCCCTCGCGCTGGAGGTAGCACACGGTGGCCGGGTCAATGGAGCCACAACGGGTGCCCATCATCAGGCCGTCGAGCGGCGTGAGGCCCATCGTGGTATCGCGGCACACACCGTCCTCGATGGCGGCAAGCGAAGCACCGTTGCCCAGATGGCACGAAAGCAGACGGTGGCAACACGAGCCCAGGATTTCCTTGGCCATCATCCACTCGTAGCGGTGGCTCGTACCGTGGGCGCCGTACTTGCGCACGTGGTACTTGTCGCACACGTCCTTGGGCAGGGCGTAGGTGTAGGCGACCTCGGGCATGGTCATGTGGAACGAGGTGTCGAAGACGGCGACGTTGGGCAGCTCCGGATACTTCTCACGACAATACTCAATCGCCGCGGCCTCGCCGTAGTTGTGCAGAGGAGCCAAGGGGGCTACCTCGAGAATCTTGGCCATGACCTCGTCGTCGACAACTGCGGAATCATCGAAGTGCCAGCCGCCCTGAACGATACGATGTCCAATGCCATCAATCGTAAAGTCGGTCTTCTCGAGCTCCTCGAGCACGCGAGCGATAGCAGAGCGGTGATCGGGGAAAGGAACCTCCTCGGTCTGCTTGGCGCCACCGTTCTCGGAGTGGCCAAAGATGCCCATGTCCGATCCGATACGCTCGCAATTGCCCTTGGCGAAAACCTCGCGGGTATCGGTATCCAAGAGCTGATATTTAAGGCTTGAGCTGCCGGCGTTGACAACAAGTACGTTCATGAGACTCCTTTGAAGTGCAATACGGTCGACGCAGACCCCTTAAGGCGGCCGCATTTTAATAAGAAGTTATCATATCCTGATAAATAGCTATCATCATATCGCCCAACGAGCGCGAAAGAGGGGCTGAACGGCGCTTGGTCGTCCAGCCCCTCCCCTCTTGCAATTACTTGCCGTTGACGATGCGCTCGACGTCAGAAGCGATCATGAACTCCTCGTCCGTGGGGATGACGAAGATCTTGACCTTGGAATCCTTGGCAGACAGGCACCAAGCGCCGTCGCCACGCAGGGCGTTACGGGCATGGTCCATCTTGACGCCCATAAAGGCCAGACGGTCGGCAACGCCGGCGCGGACAGCCGGAGCGTGCTCACCGATGCCGGCGGTAAAGACCAGGGTGTCCATGCCGCACATGGAAGTGGCCATCTCGGCGGCCTTGGCGGCAATCTTGTAGACGAACATATCGAAGGCGAGCTGGGCCTCGGGGTCGCCGGCAGCGGCGAGCTCCTCAACGTTGCGGCAGTCGTTGGTCTTGCCGCCGGTCACAGCCAAAAGGCCGGACTTCTTGTTCATCATCTCGTCGACCTCGTCGAAGGTGAACCCGCCTTCGCGCTGCAGGTAGCACACGGTAGCAGGGTCGATGGAGCCGCAGCGGGTGCCCATCATGACACCGTCGAGCGGCGTCAAGCCCATGGTGGTGTCCATGCACTTGCCGTCCTCGATGGCGCACAGGGAAGCACCGGAACCGATGTGGCACACGACGACCTTGCGAGCCTCGCCGTTGGTCATCTCGGCAACCTTCTTGGAGATGTAGCGGTAGCTGGTGCCGTGGGCGCCGTACTTACGGATGTGCAGCTTGTCGCAGACGTCCTTGGGCAGGGCGTAGGTCTTGGCGACCTCGGGCATATTGAAGTGGAAAGCAGTGTCGTAGACCGTGACGTTGGGCAGGTCGGGATACTGCTCCAGGCAGTACTCGATAACGTTGGCCTCGGGGTTATTGTGCAGCGGGGCGAGCGGAGCGACCTCGCGAATCTTGGCGAGAACGTCCTCGTCGACGAGGGAGGAATCGCCAAAGTACCAACCGCCCTGAACGATGCGGTGGCCGATGCCCTCGATCTTGACGCCGTTGGCCTCGAGGTCCTTCAGGACGACCTCGATGGCGACCTTGTGGTCGGGGAACTCGATGTTCTCGGTCACCTTCTTGGAACCGTTGGCAGCGTGGGTGAAGGTACCGCCGGTAAAGCAGACGCGCTCGCAGGAGCCCTTTGCGGACACCTTGTGGGACTTGGTATCGATGACCTGATACTTAAGCGTCGAAGATCCTGCGTTGACGACCAGAACGTTCATGTGTCTCCCTACTAACAGGCGGTGTGGCGCCGCCAGGTTACATACGCTTCAATAATAAACCCAAACGCCCTCGCGCTCGGGTTTATTGCGTTGATATATAAGTTATCGGTGCCCAAATACTCATGGCCTTTGACTTGTAAGACGAAAGAGCGCGGGGATATACACCAAAGAAGATATCCCGAGCGCTACAAGCAATATGACTCGAATGCCCGCGATGCTGCTCAACGCAGCATTGAACAGATAGAAAAGGATAGCGCCCACCGCCACCATCTGGCTTTGGACCGAAATTAGTGAACAGCGCATCGAAGAATCGACAGCATTTTGAAAAATTGAGTATTTAATTGGCGCAAATAACGAGTAAGCGACCGTCTGCAGTACATAGAACACGGGCAGCAAATAGACCGGAGTAAAGGGAATCAAAAACAGAGCAGTCAGGGAAAGGCGCACGATGCCGCAAATACGCGCAAAACGGCCCTTGTCGACATGAGCAATCACACTGGGCACAATAAGCCCCATGGAGGCCGAGGCAAGGAGCTGGACCGCAATGATCACACCCGAAGCGACGGCATTCATTCCGCGACCCGCAAGCAACAGTGAGAAAAAGTCTTCCAGGGCGACAAAAGCAAATGCCTGAGAGCAGTCCATGATGAACGCTGAACGAAGAATGCCGTTACGCGCAATAGCGGCACCGATCATCTTCGGGCTAATTCCACGCTTAGGTGTCGCTGCAGTGTCCCCTCTTCGCATCTCAGGAATGCAGACAACGACAACCAACGTCAACACCATTGCGATGATATCTGCCGAAAGACCAATGAGATATGCACCGACAGACGAAATGAAACCGCCCACGCAAGCGGAGATGGCATAAGAGGCATAGAAAACAAATCGCTCAACGACATTAAGTCTTACGAGCTGGTCCTGAGAGACGCTGTCAATGTAGATCGCTTCTATGGATCCGCTCACACATGCAACTGCAAATCCTTTGAGAGCAAACGCGCCGATTAAAAGCAAAGGAGAACGGGTGAAAAGTAGGGCGGCGTAGTATCCAAGCATTCCCACGACGCCAACGAGACCGCTTGTCTTTCGTCCAAACCTGTCAGCAATATAACCAGTAGGAACCTCAAGAATGAACTTACTCACTTGGTATGCAATCATCATGCTAGAAATCGCTACCATCGAGAATCCGACGAATTCAAGGTAAACCGTCAGAAAATACAAAATGGTGCTGAAGTTCGACAGAAAAACGAACGTCATATAAAGCAAAACCGTACGGTTTTTCATGCTCCGCCCTCCAAGAGCCAGCAATCTAAATCAGAATCTTGGAAAAGCATGAGGGCAAAGCTGTCAGCTATGTGTTACAAGGCGTCAATAATCACTTGACGTCTCGAAGCCAATTAATTTCACGAAGCAAGATGACGCAATAGGTGCAGAAAAACCGTCTGGTGTCGATCGGTCCAGGCATTTTGTCGATAGCAAAAATAGATGGGCAAGGCCACGTCATGCGAGGCTTCAATGGAGCACTCACTCACTTCTGATCCATCCGATGCGAGAGAGGACCCAGACAAACTCAATATCAATCCCCCGGCTTGAAGAAACTCAGCCTGAGCCCTGCTTCCGTATTCAACATCACGGAAGCGAAAATTGACGAGCTGGGCTTCAGGGCATTGGTTAATCGCATTGAGACAGGGTGACAAATTAATGGGAACAGCGAGCCTGCCGCTCAGTAGCTCGCGAATGGTCATGGCGCCCACAGATTGATGACCCGCTGGACACGAAAGAACCTTGAGCTCCTTTTCACCCAAGTATTTCGAAGAAAGGACGCTGTCCCTTGGTTCCTCAAATGAGATGGCCGCGTCCGAAATTCCAAGCATAAGCGACTCAAAGCATGTGGCCGTTGGCTGATGCCAAACATCAAGGTGAATCTGGGGGTGCGAGCTTTCAAACGAGTCGTACCAGTTTTCGGAAAAAAGACGCCCCCGCCCGTGAAGACAGGGGGCGTAAAGACGGAAGTGGCCGTCGGGCGAAACGCCGCCGTTCCCCGATTGAGCGTACTTTTTGAGATCGTCGACTTGTGCCAGGATCACGCGTGCACGACACGCAAATTCTCTGCCCGCCGGAGACAAAACAGCCTCCCCCGCCGATCGGTCGAGCAAAACAATCTGATACTCAGATTCCAACTTTTTGATTGCCGACGAAACGGCCTGTGGGCTCACGTGAACGGCGCGAGCCGCTTTGCGCACGCCGCCGTAGTTCGCTACCGCTTGAAGGTATTCGAGTTGAGAAAGCTGCATAGGTTACTCCAAAGGCAGCCAAGGCGACGGGCTGTGCGTCCTCAGATGAGGTTCTCGCCCAGGTTCTTGCCGCCGAGGACGTGCATGTGGAAGTGCATGACGGTCTGACCGGCGTTGACGCCCTTGTTGGAGATGACGCGGAAACCGTCCTCCAGGCCCTTGGCCTTAGCGACCTCCTGGATGGCATGGGCCATGGCGCCCATGGTCTCGGCAGGCACGTTGTCGGCGATGTCGCTGTAGTGCTTCTTGGGGATCACGAGCGTGTGGACCGGCGCCTGGGGGTTGAGGTCGTCGAAGGCGATGACCTGGTCGTCCTCGTAGACAACAGTCGAGGGGATCTCGTGGTTGGCGATTTTACAGAAGATGCAATCACACATGGCTGGTTCCTTTCTTACAGACCAAGGTAGTCTTTTTGGGACGGGGCTTTTTTGACTACTTTTTCGCAAAAGCAAGTGCTCGGCGAGCCGTCGCCAAAGGGTAGTCAAAAAAGCCCCGTCCCAAAAAGACTACCCCAAAGTGGGCTGTGGGATGGTTAGAACGAGAGGTTGTCGTCGGTGTTGGCGGCTTCGCCGTCGGCGAGCACGTCGTTGCCGTCGACGTCCTTAAGAAGCACCGAGACCTTCTGCTCGGCATCGGACAGGCGGGTGCGCAGGCTCTTGAGGAGCTCGACGCCGCGGGTATAGCTCTCGAGCGACTCCTCGAGCTCCATATCGCCCGACTCCAGGCTGCGGATGATGAGCTCCAGCTCCTGCGAGGCCTGCTTGTACGTAAGCTGCTCGACCGGGGTCTTCTCTGCCATATCTGTTTCCTTTCCTAAAGGTTTATCGCTATGAAACGCGGGTTACTCGACCGTATCGACCGTTGCAGCCACGTTGCCGTCTGCCATACGCACGCGGATGGCATCGCCGGGCTTAAAGCTCTTGGCGCTCGTAGCCACACCATCATCGCTGTACGCGATGGAATAGCCGCGGGCAAGTACCTTGAGCGGCGACAGGGCATCGAGCGAAGCCGCTGCACGGCCCAAGTCGGAAGCTGACTTGTTGAGCATTGTGCGCCCCTGATGCTCCAGACGGGAACTCGCAAGCGTGAGCGCATGGCGTTTGCCATCGAGCCCCGAGGTGCTTGCGATCAAGCGCTCGGGCAGACGCTCGAAGTTGGAGCGGAAGGCCCCAACCGAACGCGTTATGGCGCCCGACAGTCGATCGGCAGTCAGCGCAAGCTCGGACTCGCGACGCTCGACCATAAACGTTGGATCGTTGAGGCACGGGCGGCACGCGGCCGCATCGAGCGCGTCAACCAAACGAGCCGTATAGGTGTCCCAGGCACGACGACCGCGCTGGTCGAGCATTTCCAGATCGACCTGATCCGACCCGATCATCGAAGCCATCGCGGCACCCAGACGTTGATGGCGCGTCTCGAGCACGTCGGCCAACTCCGTCATAGCCGGCGCCACCGATTCTGCCGCTGCCGTTGGCGTGGAGGCGCGACGGTCGCTCACCATGTCGCAAATCGAGGTATCGGGCTCATGGCCAATGCCGGTCACCACGGGCACGGGGCAAGCCGCCACCGCACGGGCAAGCTCCTCGTCGTTAAAGGTCATGAGGTCCTCGAAGGAGCCGCCGCCACGGACAAGCAAAATGCAATCGGGCGCCGGCGTAATGGCAGCGGCGCGGCGCAAGCCTTCAATAAGCTCTGCCGGCGCGCCCTCGCCCTGGACCTTTGCGCCCACGCAGACAAGCTCGACGAGCGGGTTGCGACGGCGCAGCGTACGCTTGACGTCGTCGATCACGGCGCCCGAAAGCGAGGTGACGACCGCCACGCGTGAGCAGAACACCGGGATACGGCGCTTGCGCGCTTCGTCCATCAGGCCCTCGCGGCGGAGCTTTTCGGCCAGTTGCGCCACTTGTTGACGCAGCAGGCCCTCCCCCGCCAGCGAGAATGAGCGAGCGACAAAGCTCATGCGACCCGTAGGCTTGTAGAGATTGAAGCTGCCCTTAAAGCTTACCTGCATGCCGTCGCGCAGATCGAAGGTGCGCTTAAGGTAGGCGCCCTTCCAGATGATGCAGTCGACGGCCGCCGAGTCGTCCTTAATCTGGAAGTAGCAGTGGCCGCTTCGGGCATTGGGACCACGAAAACCCGTGACCTCACCCAAAACGCTCAACTGCGGAATGGCATCGAGCGCGCCGGCGGCGATCTCCACCGCTTGGCTCACGCTGAGCTCTTTGCGCTCCTGCTCGTCCGATCCGTCGAACTCGGCGGAAACGGTATTGCCGGTCAGATTCCAGCCTGCCACGCAGCCCCCTTTCGTCATCGAGCACAAGGGCTTCGACCCTGCGCAGATTCAAGTCCAACACATAGTACAGCGCCGCGGGGACAAGAATCTCCGCGGCGCCTGTCAAGCCAACTTGTTATCGGTTGGAGTTTCTGTTGTAGCGAGCCATCAGGTAGAGCAGCTGAATAATCGAGGTGAGCGCCGCCGCCACGTAGGTGAGCGCGGCCGCCGTCAGGACCTTCTTGGCACCGTTGACCTGCTTGGAGCTCATGCCCGACTGCTCGATATACGCCACGGCGCGTCGGCTGGCATCGATCTCGACCGGCAGCGTAACCAGCTGGAACAGCACGCTAAACGAGAAGAAGACCAGCGCGAGGGTCGTGAGCCCCGCGATGTTCATGAACAGGCCCATGAGCAGCACGATCGTCCAGGTGTTCTGGGTAAAGTTGACGACGGGAACCAAAGCGGTACGTACCTTCATCATGGCATAACCACTTTGACGCTGGGCAGCATGGCCCGCCTCGTGACAGGCCACGGCAACGCTTGCAACCGACCCGCCCGAACGGTTGGCATCCGACAGATACAGGTTGTTGTCCTGCGGGTTGTAATGATCGGTGAGCTCGCCGGCAACGCCCTTGATACCCACGGCGTTGCAACCGTTGGCATCGAGCATGCGACGAGCGACCGTGGCACCCGTGTCGCCGTCCGAGCGAACCTTGGACCACGTCTTGTACGTCGAGTTGATATAGCTCTGCGCGGCAAGGCCAAGCACCGTGCAGACAAGAACAACCAGCAGGTACAGCGGGTCAATGCCAAAGCCGTATCCATAGTAATAAGGCATGCGAATTCCTCCGAATCGAGTTACACGTTGGAGGCATTCTACCCACTCAGCCGGCTAGGCTTCCCTATAACAGTTCAATCTTTCCGTCCTTCACGGTGAGCCCCATATTGCCGGAAAGCAGATCGTCCAGACGCGAACCCACGAGCTCAAAGCGCCAGCCTTCGCGCAGGGGGCTCTGCTCGGGATGCTCAATATAGTCGGCCAGGTCATCGCGCGAGGCAATGACCGAGGTCGCCACGCCCGAGCGCTCGGCAACCAGGCGAATGAGCGCATACATCAGGTCCGTCACGCTCTCCAACTCCGGCGAAATCTGACGGTGCCCGCGCACCATGAGCGGCAGGCGATCGTGTGGGCAGCTCGCACCGCGCTTAATGGCCATGAGCGCGCCGTCCACGTCGCGCTCCCCCAGCTGGTCGGTACCGCGAATGCTGCGGAACTCCTCAACACGAACGGGATTACGTTTAACCAGGGCCAGCAGCGTATCGTCGGACATGACCCACTTGCGCGGGATGTTGCGGCGCTCGGCGCGGTCCTCGCGCCAAGCGGCAAGCTCGCGTGCGATGCCCAACTGGTGACGGCTACACGAGTTGATGCGCTTGACCTTGCGAAACGCCTCATGGCGGTCGGCGCGGTAGTGCGACTCGTCGGCCAGCGGACGCAACTCGTCGAGCACCCAGTCCACCCGGCCCAGCTCGCGCAGGCGACTCATCATCTCGGTATAGGCGACGATCAAGTACTTGACGTCATCGATCGCGTACTCGACCTGCTTATCAGTCAGCGGGCGGCGCGACCAGTCGGTCAGCGACTCGGTCTTGGGCAATGAGACGCCACAAAACGTCTGCACGAGCGCGCCGTAGGAAATCTGCTGGCGCTCGCCCAAAAAGGCGGCGGCCACCTGCGTGTCAAAAATGGGACGCGGCAGCACGCCCACGGTATGGAGCATGACCTCCATATCCTGCGAGCAGGCGTGGAAGACCTTAGTCACGCTCTCGTCGGCCATAAGCTCGGCAAGCGGCGACAGGTCGTCGATCACCAAAGGATCGACCGCGACGCTCTCGGCAGGGGTGGCAATCTGAACCAAGCACAGGCGCGGATGGAACGTGCGCTCGCGCAAAAACTCGGTATCGACGGCAATCGCGTCGAACTCACGGGCGCGCTGGCAAAAGTCGAGTAGAGCCTGATGTGTGGAAATGTACATATCAACCCATCGAATAAGGTTAGGCCCGAAAAACACGGGTAGGATATCGGCATTGCCTTACAACTATACTCGGTTAGTCACAGAACGGGAACGTAAGTATGCGCTGCCTTATCATCCACAACCCGGCATCGGGCCCCAGCTCAGATGAAATCTACGCATTCACGCACGCCCTCGCGCAGGGCGGCGACGAGGTCGTGATGCGTTTTATCGGCGATGGCATGGAGCCCGAGGACGCCGTGGCAGACGTGCGCGAGTTTGATCGCGTGGTCGTTTCGGGCGGCGACGGCACCGTCTCCAACGTGCTCGACCAGATGCGCGGATGCGGTGTCCCCACGCTCGTCTTCCCCTCCGGCACAGCCTGCCTGTTCTTCAACAACATCGGCAATGCCCCCGAGGCAGCGGCGCTTGCCAAGGCTTGCCGCGCCGGTCGCACGGTCAAAGTGGACATGGGCGAGCTCTTTTGGCTCGACGAGAACGGCAACGAGAAGCGCCACGGCTTTATCATCATCGCCGGCTCGGGCTTCGACGCCGAGATCATGATGAAGGCCGCCCCCGCCAAAAACGACATCGGCGAGATCGCCTATTTCCTGTCGGCGCTCGCCACACCCAACCCCACGGTGGCGCATTTTACGATTGAGCATGACGGCATTGTCGAGGAGCTCGATGGCATCTGCTGCATGGCCGGCAACACCTCGGTCATTCAAAACGACATCAACCTGTTCCCCGACTGCCGCATGAACGACGGCATGGTCGACATCGCGGTCATCGAGCCCGTAAAAACCGTCCAGCTCCTGCCCACTGTGATCACCGCCGCGCTCGACCCCGCCGGCAAGGTGCTCGGCCGTCCGCAGTTCAAGATCATCCAGACCAAGGAAGCCAAAATCACCTGCACGCCGTCGCTGGGCATGCAGTTCGATGGCGAGATCATCTCCAGCAACTCGGGCGTCTTTGGAGCCCGCGCGCTTCCGCAATGCCTCGACCTCATCGTCGACGAATTCTCCCCGCTCGGAAAATAGGAGGACCCCATGAACGACAATCCCCTGCTCGGCTTTATCGTCATTGTTCTGGCCATGCTCGTCGGCTATGCGATTAACGTGATCCACCGCCGGAAGAAGTAATTCCACATTGGTATGATATTCATCCAATTATCGTCTCCCCTGTTGTTTATGCATTTGCACGACAGCGGGGGATTTTTCTTTGTGCCCCGTGCAAGGCGCTTTATTCAGGTACAGTAATTGCAGGGCGTCTTTATTTAAATAAAGCTAGATAATGAGTATTCTTGTCCGCTCATCGCATATTTTAGGACGCTCATCGAGTATTTCATCGAAATAGATGAATACTATTGAGACTTCCTATAGGCTAATAGATGTATTTATTAGCTGAAATCCTGCACGGTTCCGCGGGGTTTCAACGGTTGGGAGGGATTATGAGGTTTACTCATCCTGTCAACACGCTCAAAAAGCTCGGCTGCGGCCTTGCGTTTGGAGCAACGGCCATCATGGCCATGCCGACTTCGGCACTCGCCTGCACCCAGATCTACATGGGCAGCAAGCTCACGGCAGACGGCAACACGTACTACGGCCGTTCCGAGGACTTCGGTCCGCGCTATGTCAAGCACTTTGGCATTGAGCCCGCACACAAGGACGGCAACGAGTACACCTCGGTCGAGTCCGGTTTTGAGTACAAGTCCAAGGGCGCAACCTACCGCTACACCTTCGTTCGCGACAACCCCTCGCAGTGGGAAGATCGCTACGACGCATATTCCGAGGCAGGCATCAACGAGAAGGGCGTCTCCTGCTCTGCCACGCTGAGCACCTCCTATAACGAGAAGGCCGAAGAGGCCGACCCCATCACCGAGGAGACTGGCATTGGCGAATACAGCTATGCCAGCGTCATCCTGGGCGAGAGCGCCACGGCCCGCGAGGGCGTCGAGCTCATCGGCAGCCTGATCGACGAGCAGGGCGTCTGCTCCAACGACCAGATCATCATCGCCGACAGCACCGAGACCTGGTTGTTCGCCGCGCTTTCCGGCCATCAGTGGATTGCTATGAAGCTCGCCGATGACATCGCCTCGCTCAACCCCAACATCGGCAACCTCACCTATAACGTCGACCTCGATGACACCGAGAACTGTCTCCATTCCGAAGGCATCGAGTCCATGCCTAAGGAGAAGGGCTTTGCCGAGTACACCGACGGCAAGTTCGACGTCGCCAAGACCTACGGCGAGGAGATTAGCGAGGCCGGTATGCACCAGTGGTCGCGCTATATCCAGGGTCGTGATTACTTCATGGCTCCGCTTGCCGAGGGCACCGACTACGAGATCGTCAAGGACGAGCGCGAAGAGGCTCGCGCCACGACCGGCGCCCTGGTCCACGAGATGCAGCCGCTGTTCTTCCAGCCCGGCAAGTCCGACTGGAACACCTTTGAGATGATTCGTTCCTTCGCCGCTCGCGGCGAGAATGTCGCCGGCCTCAACGCCAACACCGACGGCGCCTATGCCATCGGCTCCAACCGCAACACCGAGATCCACACCTTCCAGATCCGTCAGGGCATGGACCCCGAGATCGCGACCATTCAGTGGGAGATGCTCTCCAACGCCGAATTCTCCGTCGCCATCCCCTTCTACTCCGCACTGCTCACCGAGGTCAGCCCCTACTTCAGCGATCAGGATGTCTCCTTCGATCACTGCGAAGAGGAAGACGTCGTGAACAACGAGGAGCCCAAGAACTCCATCAACTACGTCCTCATGGACATCAACACGCTCGCCTATGAGAACCGCGACCACTGCGCCACCGGCGTCCGCGCCTATCTCGACGCCCTGCAGAAGGAACTCATCGAGCAGAACCTGACCGTCGACGAGGCCATGCAGGCCGAAGAAGGCACCGAGGCCCGTACCGCCCTGGCCAACAAGGCCGGCAAGGCTGCAACCAAGAACACCTATGTTAAGTGCAAGGCCATGCTCGAGGAGATGCGCGACTACCTCAAGGAGGGCGATTTCTCCGAGGAGTTCGTCCCGAGTGACTACGATGCTGACAACGACTGCCTGGTCGAGTCCATCACCTACGCCGACGAGGCCCTTTCCGATGAGGACGTGGCCGAGCCCGAGGCCGAAGAGGAAGAGGCCGCCGAGGAGAAGTCCGAGGGCAACAACATGGCCGCCATGGCCGTTGGCGCCGTCGTCATCATCGGTGTCTGCGCCTACGTGATCTATCGTCGCAAGAAGGCCTAAGACCCTCATGTCCTAGCTGAGCGGGCGGGGCACATGAGTCACCTCACCCGCTTAGCCCGCTCTTATTGACCGACGGGAAACCCGCCTGAAATCTTTTCAAAAAAGATTCCCCCGCACACACTTCGCTGTGCTATAGTGCAGCGCAACAGCAACTAGGTGCGACCGCGCCATGGCATCACGAAAGGAGTCACCAATATGAAGGACACGATGACGTCTCTCAACAACTGGTGGTGGCGTGATGCGAATACGATCGGTCGACAGTGAGTCTCTCATGCCTGTTTTTGCGCTCTAGGTGATTGGAAGGCCTCCGGTTTCGACCGGGGGCCTTTTTCTATCTCGAGCCCGATCGCATTCGCATCACGCGCCTCCGCTTTTCTCTTGCACTCCCCTTCCGAAAGGATTTTCACCATGTCTCAGAACACCACCGCCGCCCAGCCCCGCACCGTCCAGACCGCCGACCGCGGCAAACTCGATGTCCGCGCCCTCGTCCTGCTCGCCATCCTGCTCGCCGCCGGCTTCATCCTCAACTTCACCGTCGGCAAGGCAATCTCGGGCATCTCGGGCGGCATGATCAGCCCCGAGTTCATCATCTCGGCCTTCTGCCTCACCATCCTGGTCGTTCGCCCCAACATCGGTCAGGCGCTCGTCATTGGCCTCATCTCGGCTGCCGTGATCCAGATCACCACCACTTCGCCCTTTGTCGATTTTGCCGCCGAAGGCATCGCCGCCATGCTCATGGCCGGCATCGTCAACGCCGCCGGCAAGAACGGTCAGGTCAAGCCCGCGATCGCCATTGTCGCAACCTTCCTGACCACCTTTGTCTCCGGCGTCATCTTCATGATCATCAAGATGGCCATGCTCGGCGTGGTAGGCGAGCTCGCCGCCGCCATGCTGCCCGTCGTCGCCATGACCGCCGTCTTTAACGCCATTCTGGTCGGCGCCCTCTACCTGCCCATTCAGAAGGCCCTTAGGCTCAACTAACCCGCTCGGCTTTACGAGCCACCCCATCTTGGCGTTCATTCGTCGCTCGCGTACCCAAGTACGCTTCGCTCCTCTTTCGCGCCAACCTGGGGCCCCTCGTAAAGCCGTCTCCGTGCTTCACCATCAAAGACTGTCCCAAACGACTAGCTTTTGGGGACGTTCTTAAACGACTAGTCATTAAAGAACGTCCCCAATGACTATGAAAGGTATCCATGGAAACGATCATCAACGTCGACGATGTCTCGTTCTCCTATGGCACGCAGACCGAGCAGGCGCTCAGCCACATCTCGCTCAGCGTGAACAAGGGAGATTTCATCGGCATCATCGGGCCCTCAGGCGCCGGCAAGTCTACGCTTGCCGCCTGCCTGTCGGGTGCCGTGCCCCACCACTACACCGGCACGTTCTTTGGGTCCGTCATGGTTGACGGCCACGACACCTGCGAGGTCTCGCTGACCGACGTGTCGCAAATCGTCGGCAGTGTGCTGCAGGATATCGACACGCAGATGGTCGCTTCGGTCGTCGAGGACGAGATGCTCTTTGGCCTCGAGAACTTTGGCGTTCCCCACGACCAGATCAAGCAGCGCGTGAGCGAAACGCTCGAGACCGTCGGCATCAGCGACCTGCGCGACCGCGAGATCGCCACCCTCTCGGGCGGACAGAAGCAAAAGGTAGCCATCGCCGCCATCCTCGCCATGCGTCCGCGCGTCTTGGTTCTCGACGAGCCCACCGCGGCACTCGACCCCGCCAGCTCCACGTTGGTCTTCGAGACGCTGCGTGAGGCAAACCGCGCACTTGGAATCACCATCGTCGTCGTCGAGCAAAAGGTCGCCCTGCTCTCGGAGTACTGCAACCGCGTGCTCGTGCTCAACCATGGCGAAATCGCGCTGCAGGGCGAGCCACACGAGGTCTTCGCGCATACCGACGAGCTCCGTGCCATCGGCGTCGACTGCCCTCGCGTCACGCGTATCTTCAATAGCCTCGAGGCCGATGGCCTGGTAAGCGGTACCCCCTGCTTGGATGTCGATGAGGCCGAGCGCATGATTTCGGGCATCGTCGACCCCGCACGCGCGGCTATCGAAGCCCAGGCGCCCGCCGGTTCCCCGCATGCACCGTCGTTGCGCCCTCATGCCAAGGACGCCGAACCCGTACTCACCTTCGACCATGTTGAGTTTGCCTATCCCAATGGCGGCGCCGCCGTACACGACCTTAGCCTGACGCTCTATCCCGGCGAGCTCGTGGGCATCGTCGGCCAAAACGGCGCCGGCAAGACCACGCTCACCAAACTGCTCACAGGCCTGCTTAAGCCCGCCTCGGGCAGCGTGCGCGTCACGGGACTGGATACCGCAGCCGTTCCCACGAGCCGCATCGCTCGCGAGGTCGCGACCCTCTTCCAAAACCCCGACCGCCAGATCTGCAAGGACACCGTGCTCGACGAGGTCGCCTTTGGCCTGGAGCTTGCCGGCATCGACCGTGCCGAGGCGCTGCGTCGCGCCCAGCTCGTCATCGACCGCTTTGGCTTGCCGGCCGACGAGGCGCCCTTCTCGCTCTCGCGCGGTCAGCGACAAATGGTGGCGCTTGCCTCCGTCGTAGTGGTTGAGCCCAAGATCGTCGTGCTCGACGAGCCCACGAGCGGCCTTGATTACCGCGAGTGCATGACCGTCATGGAAACGGTGCGCACCATGGCCGAGCGCGGTTGCGCCGTTATCATGGTCTGCCACGATATGGAAGTCGTCTCCGACTTTGCCGAGCGCATTGTGGTAATGGCCGACGGTCGCATCCTCGACCGCGGCCGCACGCACGAGCTGTTCTCGAACATCGAACTCATGCGGCGTGCCTACGTGGAGCCTCCCCAGGTTATTGAACTCTCGCGCCGTCTGGCATCTTCCGTCTCGCCCGCTTTTGCGCAGGTGAGCGAGGTCACCGATGTCGTTCGAATTACCAAGGAGATGGTCCACCGTGGTTAACGTCATCGACTACATGCCGGGCGATACGCTGCTGCATCGCCTGAACCCCGTCGTCAAACTGGGCCTCGCCGCCGCCATCATCGTCGGCATCTTTTTGTCCGACACCTACGTGGCACTGCTGGGCTTTTTGGCACTCACCCTTGCACTGGGTGCCTATGCCGGCGTCGTCGAACGTCTGTTCTCGCTGCTCAAGTTGCTGATTCCGCTCGCGCTTATCATGCTGGTGCTCCAGCTGGCCTTTATGCGCGATGGCAACGTGGTGTGGAGCTTTATCACCGACACGGGCCTCATCACGGGATCGAAGGCCTGTCTGCGCCTGCTGGGTGTGGCGTTACCACTCATCCTCATGCTCATGGTGACCAAGCTCAACGACCTTGCCAACGCCTGCGTCGAGGTGCTGCACGTACCGTATCGCTATGCCTTCACCTTTACCACGGCGCTGCGCTTTGTGCCGGTGTTTGGTCAGGAGATGAACGCCATCATGGAGGCGCAGACCGCACGCGGCGTCGAGTACGACACCAAGAACCCCATCAAGAAGCTTAAGCTCATGCTGCCACTGTGCGTGCCGCTGCTCATCTCGAGTGTGGGCAAGACCGATGCCACAGCCTTGGCGGCAGAACAGCGCGGCTTCTATCTGCGTACGCGCGCCAGCTCGTACAAGCGCTACCCCATCAAGGGCCTGGACATCGCCGTGCTCATCGTCAGCATCGCCCTCATCGTCATCGGCTTCCTGTTCTAGTTCACCACCGACAGCAACCGCCCCAACGCAAAAGGCTTCGGCTCGCACCAAACGAGCCGAGGCCTTTACTGTTTCACCAGATAAAACCTACCAAAATAAACCTGTCCCTTTTTGGCAGGTCGGAAGCTAGAGGCGGTAGGGGGCGCCGCTGCGGATGATGGATTCGCGCACCAGGACATCCATGGCGTCGAGGGTGATCTCGGGCATCTCTCGGTACTTCTGCAGCACCGAGAGCTCGGTGCAGGCCAGAATGACGCGGTCGCAGCCGCTACGGGCGAACTCCCACATCACGCGGTCGAACTTATCCATATCGGGCTCACGTCCGGCCTTCACATCATCGTAGATAAGCGACATCACATCGTTCTGACGTTTCTCGCTGGGATAGACAACCTCGACACCCGCGGCCTCGCATTCGCGGCCGTAGACGCCCGCGCCCACGGTGCCATCGGTTCCCATGATGCCGATCTTATGCACCGGCTCGGCCGGCATACTCAGGTTGGGGTCGAACTCGCACTCCCCCATCACCGCACCGGCCAGAGCATAGCGCACCGACTCACGCGGCATGTGGATAATCGGCACCTTCGTAAACGACTGGATCTGGTCATAGAAGTAGTGTGACGTGTTGCAGGGAATGGCAATGTGTGCACAGCCCAGCGACTCGAGTGCCTGGGCGCACTCTTTCATGGTCGCCAGCAGTTTGGCATGCTCGCCGGTCTTAATGGCCAGCGTGCGGTCGGGCATGGTCGACTTGGAGAGTACCACCATGTCGATATGTTCCTGATCGCAGGCAGCAGCCGTATGACGCACCACCTGGTCGTAGTAATACGACGTGGCCTCGGCGCCCATGCCGCCGATAACTCCCAGCTTTTCCATCGCCGCCTCCTTGGTGACGCTTGCGCAATTGCGCGTATCATACCCGCGCCCGCCCGATGCAAACCGGACGGGCGCCGCGCTCATCTACTTGTAATACGTCTTGAACAGCTTAAAGTGGCGCAGCTTGGTGTGCCACATGCGCAGCCAGCGGTTAAAGACAAAGTCGCCCTTCATAAACGAAGGGTCGGCGCCCTTGCCCTCCTTGTCCAGGCGATGCACCTTAGCGCGCAGCTCGGGATCCTTGACGTACTTGTCGACGACGCCCATGGGGACGACCATCCACAGGGCCTCGTCCTGCGCCGTCACAAACTCCGGCTCAAACGGGCGGTTGAGCACATACTCGTCCACCACATACTTGGCAACGTTAAAGCCGCTGTTGGTAACGTAGTAGTTGCTGCGACCCTGGCGCGTGTTGAAATCGAAGAACTTAAACGAGCCATCGCGCTCGTCGTACTTAACGTCAAAGTTGGAATAGCCCACAAAGTGAAGGTCCTCGAGCAACTTGCGCACGCCGCCCATGAGCTCGTCGTTGGGCTCGGTAATGATACAGGCATGGTTGCCGACACCGTGGGGCTGATGCTCCTCGAGCAGCACATGGCCCAGGCACATCATGCGCACCTTGCCGTTGCGGTCGGAATAGCTAGTGAGCACGCGCATGTACTCGTCGTTGCCGGGCACGCGATCCTGCAAGATCAGGTCGTCGGTGTAGCCGCTGGCATACGAATCGCGAATGACCTGTTCCAGCTCGGCGCGGTCGGCAATCTCATAGGCCTTCTTCTGGCCCTCGAACTCGTGCTGCCACCACATGATGCCGTCAGAAGGCTTCAGAATCATCGGGTAAGGAAAATCGATCTGGTCGAGCACTTCGGCAGGCGCCTCACCCTGGGCATTGAGCATCGCCTTGGTAAAGGTAAACGTGTGCGGATAGGGCACGCCATGCTTCTCGCACAGCTCGTAGAAGATCTCCTTCTTCTGACACTGTTCAAGCATGCTATAGGGAGCGTAAGGCGCGACGATGTTATCCGCCAACTCATGGGCATCCTTGGCCTGAGCCACGAGGGCAACATAGTTATCGCCACAGCCCACAAGGACAATCGTCTTGTCGGCATGCGCTTGGGCAATGCCGTTGACGGTTTTGAGCATCACGGGCATGGTATCGATATCCACGTTGGGCGTGTAGTCGATAATCTGGCTGCGGTACGCAGGGCCCGTCTGGTACTTGCCAAAGACCAGACTCTTGACCTGGTACTCCTCGTAGAAGGCGCGCGCCACCGAGTAGGCGTTGATGTCGCCACCGAGCAGCACGGGGATGAACTCGCGCTCTGTAAACTGCAATGCCATGGAAACTTCCTATCATGAACTGCCCACACAACGGGCGGTCTTTGCGCAACTGATTTATTCTAGCGTGACAAGCCGCCGACGCCCAAAGCTCCACCGTATCTATGGCAATCGACGTAATCGTCCAGCACGAAGGCCAGCACGAAGACGGCGCTCACCGTTGTATGACAATGGGCAATGAACCTACCATTGTTGTAGGATTCAGTGTATTGACATCCTCGAGCGAAAGGCGCGCACGTGCCCCAAGACCATCCGACCGATAATCCCATCCTCAATGCCGCGAAGCACGAGCTGGCGGAACGCGCACAAACGGCAGCTCCCCTACGCACCGCAAACGATGCTTACAACGGGCCCGCCCGCATCGTCTCAATCAACACGTCGAAGCACAAAGGCACGCGTAAGTCACCCGTCGCCGACGGGCACGACACCGTTATAGAGCAATTTGGCCTCGCCTCCGACGCACACGCCGGGCATTGGCACCGCCAGGTTTCCTTTTTAGCTGCAGAGTCTATCCAGACGGCGCAGGCTCGCGGGCTCGATGTGCACGAGGGCGACTTTGGCGAGAACTTCACAACCCGGGGCATCAACCTGCTCTCGCTCCCCTTGGGCACACAGCTCAAGCTTGGCAGCGAGGTGCTTGTCGAAATCAGCCAAATCGGCAAGGTCTGCCACACACGCTGTGCCATCTACTATCTCGCCGGCGACTGCATCTTTCCCCACGAGGGCGTTTTTGGCGTGGTACTAAAGGGCGGAGAGGTCTACGCCGGCGACGATATCCAGGTAATCAAACTCGGCGACGGCACCTGTTCGTTCACCCCCGCCGAGGCCCTCGAAGAGATTGAGCAGGCTCGCCAGAAGGGCACGCTGTAGTTATAAAACCCCACGTTGAGATGGCTTTTACAGCCCAAAACTCCTCTCAAACAGAGCTCTGTAACGTTAAAGTTGAACTCTATGGTTTCTCAACAATTCATCATAACTGCAGGTCAAAGCCAAAGCCTCAAGTTCAACTTGACCCTTTGGAACCTTTAAGGTTCAAGTTGAGGTCGAAAGCAGTAGTAGAATACCGTTCGAACCATAACCTACGATTGATTGCAGAGGGACTGGATGCAGCATTCGAATCATCGCACCGCAGCGCTCATTGCGTCGAAGCCGGCTCGTATCATCACGAGCGCCGTGCTCGCCGTTGCGCTGACGGCCACGCCGATGCTCTCCCCCGTTGCGGCGTATGCCGCCTCGCAGGCAACGCAGGACCAGCTTTCCGCAGCCCAGCAGAAGATCGAAGCCGCCACGAGCGCCTACAACGACGCCCGCACCAAACTCGATGACCTGCAAAAGCAGATTGACTCCAATGAGGCAAGCATCGAGGAAATCGAGGCCAAGCTTCCCGAGCAGCAGGCCAAGGCAAGCTCCGCCATGCGCGATCTGTACAAGTACCAGAAGGGCACTAACCCCATCGTGAGCTTCCTGGTCAACGCGCAGAGCCTGGGTGAGTTCATCACGACCTGCAAATACACCAACCAGATCACGAGCTCGAGCGTCGACGAGATCGAAGAGCTCAATAATATGCAAACCGAACTCGAGCAGAACAAGGCCGAGCTCCAGCAGGCCAAGTCTCAGCTTGAGGCGGAGCAGAAAAACGCCGAGGATGCGCTGGCGCAGGCCCAGCAGCTCCGCAGCGAGGCACAGGCAAAAGCCGAGCAGGAAAATGCCGCCGAGCTTGCCAAGCTTGAGGCCGATAAGGCCGCTGCCGCCGAAAAGCTCTCGGGCGAGGGCGTAAGCGGCAGCAATTCCAGCAGCCAGGCCACCAACACCAACACCACCATCGACACCACGGTGAACAACGCCAATACCGGTAGCTCCGATTACGATTCGTTCATTAATGAGTGGACGAGCCGCATCGACAATTATCTCGCCGGCTCCCCCATGGCAGGCCAGGGCTATAACTTTGCCGTCGCCGCTTGGAATACCGGTGTCGACCCCCGTTGGTCCCCCGCCATCGCCTGCATCGAGAGCACCAAGGGTGCTTATTGCGCCAATTCTTACAACGCCTGGGGCTGGAGTGCACGTGGCGGCGGTTGGCGCAGCTTTGGCAGCTGGAGCGAGGGCATCTCCGCTCACGTTGCCTATCTGGGCGCCAACTACGGCTCCACCCTTACCCCGGCAGCGGCCAAAAAGTACTGCCCGCCCACGTGGCAGGACTGGTACAACAAAGTCGCCGCTCAGATGAACCGCATCTAAGTGCAACTGCAAAGGGCCCCAATGGGGCCCTTTTCTTTTAGGTAGCGGAGGTATCGACGACGCCGGTCGCATTGGCAACCGCGACTATGACGATCATGCATAGGAGCAGCACACCCAATGCCTTGAGCAAGAGCTTCGCGAGCTTCTTGCCGCGATAGCTGTCGAGCAATGCGAATCGCCGACGAAGACGGCGCTTATCGAGCAGCGCAAAATGCATAAGCACCATAAGGCCATCGACAAAGAAAAAATACTCGATTATGAGAAGCCACGTCGGGTAGCTTTGGTTTGTTCCCGTGGGGTGAAAGACGGCAAAGTGGCTACCGGCAAAGAACACAAGCAGCGAGAAGCAGACGAGCGTATTCCAAATGCGCCCCAGAGACTCCGGAACGCGAGAGAGCAGACCGCATGCAGCGGAGGCGGCAGGGCCAGGAAGCCCTGCGGGTTTCTGGAGCCCTTGGGACGCCAACACTGTCTCCGAGTCTGGAGTACGGACAGGCGCAGGCGCAGGAGGCCGCACGGGGCGACTCAGATCGTATGCCGCGCGCGTCGCCCGTCCCAATGCTTCCGCACTCGCAAAACGCTTGGCCGGATCGAGCGCCATCGACATGCAGACGGCATCGGAAAGTGGAGTGGGAATACCGCGCGCCTCGCATTGCTCGCGCATGTCGAGCCCTGGTTTAGGGTCGACTCCCGTCAAGCAGAAGAACAACAGGGCGCCCAGCGCGTACACGTCGCTGCGCACACTCGTCTGCCCAAACCCATACTGCTCGGGCGGCGCATAGGGTCGCGTGCCAAACTTGACGGTGTCGGCATCGGCGCCATCGCGCCATACGCGCGCGATCCCCAAGTCGATAATCACCAGCGATGAAAATGTCAGGCCGTCATCAGGCGTATAGTTGGCACCTGTCACGATGATATTCGACGGCTTGAGGTCGCGATGGATCACCGGCGCCGACGTCTCCCCCGCTATTGCAAAACCGGCGTGGAGCTCGCCCACGGCATCGCATAGGGCAGGATACAATTCACGCGCATAATCGGGGGTGGCTCCCAGACGGTCCACCAGCGCCCCGAGCGTCTCCCCTTCGATGTATTCCATAACCACGTTGAGCTCGTCGCCCACACGACGACAATCGACGATTCTGGGCAGGTGCTCAAAACGCCTGCCTGCCCGCTGAGCGGCAAACAGACGCTCGTATGCCCCGCCGATTTGAGCCGAAGCATCGATGCGTTTACGGACAAAGGGGCCGAGCGAACCACCGCCGGTTCCTTCAAAGTACACGAGCTCGGTTGCTTCAACGGACGAGCGCTTAAGTACACGCTCCACGCGATAGCTGTCGTCGCGATCGAGCGACGCCAGGTGCTCGGCAAGCGCTGCGGTCAGCTCGTCATCGGAATATGTTGGGCTCTGAGTATCCATAGCCTCCATCATAGCGCAGGGCGCAGACACCCCATGGCATCCGCGCCCCGTTCGTTTGCATCGTTGTTCGACAGCTCTACCGGCTCAGATATCAGCCGCTAACTCACCGTCTCCTCGCCAAAGCGATACAGTTCCTCGTTGACCTTTTGGAGACTGCACCCGCGATCGATGCAAAAGATGATAATCGCATCGCGGCGGTCCTTGCAGTTAAGGACGCTTACCCCGGCAGCCGTCAGCGCACGGTTGGTCTCTTTGAGCGTCAGCGCCATCGCAAAGGCAATCTGCAGCACCTTATTGCGACTCGGATGACGCGCACCGGTAAAGATCTGATAGCCAAAGGTCTCATTGAGATCAGCCATACGGACCACGCGCGAGCGCTCCAAGCCCTTTTCCTGCAGTAGCTGCTTCAGGTAGTCCGAAAGCGACGGGGCGGCAAAGTCGTGCTCCCTGATATAGCCATCGATGTTCGGCGCATCGAGAAGCTCATTGAGCAACTCCTCGGTCAGCTTTTTATCGGACATACGACTTCACCTCCCCCAGTGCATGCAACATGCTAGAAACCGCTTACGTCCGAACGCTCCCAGCTAGCAACCTGGTCGGGAGACACCGTACCCAGCGCCTCGAACTTCCAGGAGCCGCCCGCCTTCAGATGATTGGTGTTTGCAAGAGCCGTTCCAACCTGGTTGCCATCGGCATCATACAGAACATATTCAATCTGAATGTAGCTCTTTTCCTTGTCCGTGTTATTGGTCAGGGTGCCCGTGATCTTATAGGTAAACTGATTGGAAGTGTCTTCAGCCTCGTCAGCAATGGTATACGGTTCTTGCGGTTCTTTTTGCTCCTCAGCCTGCCGTGTCGTCTCGACAGGTTTTGCCGAATCGCTCGCAGACGAATCGGTTGAGTTGCCGCCCATAGAGCCCACGGCACCGACAATAACCAGCACCACGATGATGCCTAGGACAATCTTACCGATTGGCTTCTTTCCCTCTTTTGCCATTATTTATCCTTCCTACGATCCGGCTACCGTGCCGGTACACAGCACATCGTAGGAAGGATTGAACTTGAATTCATTAGCTGAGAGCTAAGGCTGCGGTAAACGACCAATGCAGTTATCCAAACGCCGAGCAAACGCACTGCGCGCGACCGTCTGCCGGCAGCGATCAACCCACCGTGACGGATTCCCCGGTAAAGGCACTGATCATCAACAGGATAAAGAAGGCCAAATAGCTGATGCTCAGCAGGTAGGCGATGACCAAAAAGGCAATCCATCCTACATTGGTCTTACCGTCGGCGCGGCGCTGTTCACGACTGCGATAAAGCCAAATCGTCACGCCGATGGCAGTGATAAACAGCACAAGTGCTGCCGCGGCAAGCCCGGCAAGCGCAAACATCACGCCAATGCTCACAGCAATAACCGGAAGCAGCAGCAAACCGCACCCGCATCCACCCGGACTATATACGGCAGACTGTCGGCGTCGTTCCATCGTCACTCCATCACAAGCAATCGTTTATAGACATCGAGGCCTTTGAGTAGGATTTCCTCGTCGAAGAGCATGCTATCGGTATGCAGAGCGCTTGTGGCATAGGCGGGGCAGCCATCCGAATCACTCGGGTTGTCTTGGCCCTCTGGCATACCCGTGCCCAGCAGGAAAAACACGCCCGGCAAATGGCGCTGATAGAACGCGAAATCCTCGGCAATTAACAGCGGCTCCTCCATAAGCTGCAGCCCGGGCAAGGCAGGCGCGACGCTGGCAAATAGCTCGGGGTCGTTGTCGACCGGCGGATAGCCCTCGGCAAAGTCGAGATCGTACGTGCAGCCCGTTGCAGCGCAGGCATCGTCCAGCACGCGGCGCACGCCCTCGCGTGCCCGGTCGAACATGTCGTCTGTAAACACACGCAGGCTGCCGGCAACATGGGCCTCCCCCGCCACCGCATTGCAGACGGTGCCTGCCTGCAGCAGGCCGAACTTGCCAATGCAGGGCTCATCGGCACCCAGCTCATCCATCAGTTCGCGCTCGGCAACCAAGAACTTGGCAGCCGCCAGCGCCGCATCGTGCGACTCCTCGACCGGAACGCCATAGGTCTTAGCAATATGGATGCTCGTCCCGTGAATATGAATGTGTGTCTCACTCGAACGCGCCAGCAACGGACCGGAGCAGCTCGCCAACGTGCCGGCGGGCAGATCGGGCCACACATGGAAGCCAAAAATGCGGTCGGCCCCATAGCGCTCGAACACACCGCTCTCGCATACCGTCTTGGCACCACCGGTCGTTTCCTCGGCCGGCTGGAACACAAAGAGAACATTGCGCCTAATGGCGCCCGGATGCTCGCGAATCGTACGGTCGACATACGTCGCGGCGGCAAGCGCCATGGCCATGTGTCCGTCATGTCCGCAAGCGTGCATCTTGCCGGGATGGGTTGAGGCAAAGGCCGCTCCCGTCGCTTCCGCGATGGGCAGCGCATCCATATCGGCGCGAATCGCCGTGGCATGCGCGGCATCAACGCCGGCGTCGAAGAAAGCACAGACGCAGCTGGGGCACGGATGGGTCACTTCGCAGGTGAGCGGTGCCAGCACGCCCTCGATATAGGCAATGGTTTGCGGAAGATCGAAATCGAGCTCCGGAATGCGATGGAGATCGCGGCGATAGCGACGGAGTTCTTGGAGCTCGGTCATAGAGGATCCCTTCGTGAGGCACATCTGTTGCAACTTATTGTGATACAGGATTGTGGCGCACATGTTTCCAGCATATCCCTGCATTTTTTAAACGTTATATACGAATACTCTTGTTTGGTAAAGTGCAACGTGGTAGGGTCGTTACCACTTGATAGAGGCGCGGGCACGAAGAACCGCGGGCGAGCCGGCAGGCTTTGACCCCGTGGGGAGGCGAAACCCGCCGAACTGGGCTTTTCGGGCACGAACAACCTGGTGGGCCTGTGGGAAACACCCACAGGACTGTCTGCAGCAATGCGGGAGCGCTATCCGGACATTGGGTCCACGCTATGCGGATTCGATGCGCAGATGGCGCCGTCTGGATAGCGAGGTTTACGGGACATGGCATTGACCCCCAACGAGGCATATGCGGCCAAGCAGCCGTTTGTGGACAAGGAGACACTCGAGCATATCGTCGAGCAGTTCCCCACGCCGTTTCATCTATACGACGAGGCGGGCATCCGCCGCAACATGCAAGAAGTGCGCGACGCCTTTGCATGGAACCCGGGCTTTAAGGAATACTTTGCCGTCAAGGCCAACCCCAACCCGGCGCTCATCTCCATTCTCAACGAATGCGGCTGCGGCTGCGATTGCTCGAGCTATACCGAGCTCATGATCGCCCGCTCACTGGGTATCACGGGACACGACATCATGTTCTCGTCCAACGACACACCGGCTGCCGACTTTGAGCTCGCCGACAAGCTGGGTGCCATCGTCAACTTTGACGACATCAGCCACATCGGGTTCTTTGAGCGCGTTGCGGGGCCCATCCCCAAGACGGTCAGCTGCCGCTTTAATCCAGGCGGCCTGTTCCAGCTCTCCAACGGCATCATGGACAACCCGGGCGACTCCAAATATGGCATGACCACCGAGCAGCTCTTCGAGGCCTTCCGCATGCTCAAGGCCAAGGGCGCCGAGGACTTTGGCATCCACGCATTCCTTGCCAGCAACACTGTCACCAACGACTACTACCCCAAGCTCGCGCGCATCCTCTTTGAGCTTGCCGTACGCCTGGAGCGCGAGACCGGCGCACACGTCGCCTTCATCAATCTGTCCGGCGGCGTCGGCATCCCCTACCTGCCCGAGCAGCAGACCAACGACATTCGCGCCATCGGCGAGGGAGTACACGCGGCATACGACGAGATCCTGGTTCCCGCCGGCATGGGCGATGTGGCGATCTGCACCGAGATGGGCCGCTTTATGATGGGCCCCTACGGCTGCCTGGTCACCAAGGCCATCCACGAGAAGCAGATCTACAAGGACTATATCGGTGTCGATGCAAGCGCCGTCGATTTGATTCGCCCTGCCATGTATGGCGCCTACCACCACATTACGGTAATGGGTCAGCCGGGCGGCGCCGACAAGGCCACAGCGTCCGTCACGAACACCTATGACATCACGGGCAACCTATGCGAGAACAACGACAAGTTCGCTATCGATCGCGAGCTGCCGCATATCGACATGGGTGACCTGCTTGTAATCCACGATACCGGTGCGCATGGCTACTCCATGGGCTACAACTACAACGGACGGCTGCGCTCGGCCGAGGTCCTGCTGCGCCCCGATGGCGCGGCCGACCTCATCCGCCGCGCCGAGCGCCCGGGCGATTACTTTGCCACGCTCGACGTGCTGCCGTGCGGCCGAGAGCTGCTGGCCAAGTCGCGCGCCGAAAGTGCACGCCGTCGCGCCAAAGACGAGCGCTTGGCAGTCGCAGCTCAATGGAACAAACGCATCCAGATCGCAGAGGCGAAGGGGAAGAACATGGACATCCGCAATCTCGAGGGCTCAACCGTCGCCCTAGTTACGCCGTTTAAAAAGGACGGCAGTGTCGACTTTGACGCGCTTGGGCGCCTTATCGATTTCCACCTGCAAAACGGCACCGACGCCATCCTCACCCTAGGCACCACCGGCGAGAGCGCCACGATGACCGACGACGAGGACAACTCCGTTGTCGCCGCGGTGGTCAAGCAAGTTGCAGGACGCGTCCCCGTCATCGCCGGCTCGGGCTCCAACTCCACGCAGACCATGCTCACCAAGTCGCTTACTTACCAGGGCTTGGGAGCCGACGGCCTGCTGCTCATTACCCCCTACTACAACAAGTCTAACGAAGAGGGTATCTATCAGCACTTTAAGACCGTAGCCGATGCCGTGGACATTCCCTGCATCCTGTACAACATCCCCGGCCGCTGCGGCTGCGGTATCAGCGAGCGCAACGTAGAGCGCCTAGCCGCGCACCCCAACATCATGGGCATCAAGGAGGCCTCGGGCAACGTCGCCTACGCGGCCAAAATCGCCCACCTGCTGTCCGACGATTTCCGCATGTACTCGGGCGAGGATGCACTCACAGTGCCGCTCATGAGCCTGGGCGCTTCGGGCACCATCAGCGTGTGGGCCGACGTGCAGCCGCAGCTTGTACACGACATGTGCCGCGCTTATCTGGACGGCGACGTAGCGCGCGCCCGCGATATCCAGATTGCCGGCCAGCCGCTCATCAACGCCCTCTTTAGCGAGGTCAACCCCATCCCCGTCAAGGAAGCGCTCGCCCAGATGGGCATGATCGAGGCAAACTACCGTATGCCGCTGTGCCCCATGGCAGACGACACGCGAGCCGCACTTACCGATGCTCTGAAGGGAGCTGGTCTACTTGATTAAGACCGTCATTATGGGAACGGGCCGCATGGGCTCGCTCATCCGCACTACCGCCGAAGGCATTGTCGACGCCGCCGGGCAGCCCGTTTTTGATATCGTGGCCCAGATTGGCTTCGATTTGAGCGAGCTCGAGAACGCACCGGCTGCCGACGTCATCATCGACTTCTCGAACGTCGCGACCTTCGACGCCGTCGTCGCCTATGTCGAGCGCACGGGCGCGGCGTTGGTCTCAGGCACCACAGGCTACACCCCCGAGCAGATGGACCGCCTGCGTGAGCTGGGCCAGAACACCCGCGTTATGCACTCGGGCAATTACTCCATCGGTATCGCAGCCCTGCGCCATCTGGTAGCGCAGGCTACACGCGAGCTGCCCGGCTTTGACTGCGAAATCGTCGAGACGCACCACAACCAAAAGGTTGACGCCCCCAGCGGCACTGCCAAGCTACTGCTCGACGCCATCGTCGAAGCTGAGCCCGAAGCAGGCTACCGCCCCGTCTATGGCCGCGAGGGCATGTGCGGAGCGCGCGACCCCAAGGAGATCGGCATGCACTCGCTGCGCGGCGGCACTGTCGCCGGCGTCCACGAAGTGAGTTTCTTTGGCCAGGACGAGGAGGTCACGCTCACGCACCGCGCCACGAGCCGTCAGATCTTTGTCAACGGCGCCCTGGCAGCCGCGCAGAAGCTCGTCACCCGCGAGCCTGGCTTCTATACGTTCGACCAGGTCATGTTTGCCTAACCAGGTATCAACCGGATCCACCCAAAGGAGAGACAGCAAATGAGCAATGCAGCCGAGATGGATGCACAGGAGATTATCAACTACATCGCCACCGCGCCCAAAAAGACGCCCGTTAAGCTGTACGTGCGCGAGAAGCCGGGCATGAAGGTCCAGTGGGGCAATGCACACGTCTACGGCGGTCGTCGTGGCAAGACCGTCTTTGGCGACTGGGATGAGCTCAAGGCCATCCTCGATGCCAATGCCGACTCCATCGACTACTACGACGTCGAGAATGACTGCCGCAACTCCGCCGTCCCCATGCTCGACCTTAAGGGCATCAACGCCCGCATCGAGCCGGGCGCGATCATCCGCGACCGCGTCGAGATTGGCGACCATGCCGTCATCATGATGGGCGCCATCATCAACATCGGCTCCGTCATTGGTGAAGGCTCCATGATCGACATGGGAGCCGTGCTGGGCGGCCGCGCCACCGTGGGCAAGAACTGCCACATCGGCGCCGGCACCGTGCTGGCAGGCGTCGTGGAGCCCGCCAGCGCCACGCCCGTCATCATCGAGGACGATGTCATGATCGGCGCCAACGCCGTGGTCCTGGAGGGCGTGCACGTAGGCAAGGGCGCTGTCGTTGCCGCCGGCGCCGTGTGCGTCGAGGACGTCCCCGCCGATGCCGTCGTGGCCGGTGTCCCCGCCCGCGTCATCAAGATGCGCGACGAAAAGACCGACAGCAAGACCGGTCTCGAGGAGGGCTTACGTCAGCTTTAAAGTTACGCGGTTTTACCAAGCCGCGTAACTAGTCGACGCTGCACTTTTGGTTCCGTCGTTCTAACGAACGACGGACCGGTCGACGCTGCAAACGCCCCTAAGCGGCAATCTGACGTTCAATCGTCGGTCGCGTACCGAAGTACGCTTCCCTCCTCTTTCACGTCACCTTGCTCGCTTAGGGGCGTTTTCGCTGACGTATGCTCAACCTACGGCGCAATTCAGCTCCAAGCAAAAAGGCCGAAGCCCTCATCCGAGGCTTCGGCCTTTGTTTTTCTGCGGCGTCCAAGCGCAGTTTATCGATTCTCAATTGACCCGATGTTTTTGAGCTCGATGGAGATGAGGCCGTTGGGCTCGTTGACAAACTCGATGTACTCGGAGTTCGAACCCATCTCGGCCGGGAAGCTGATCTCGATGCCCGTGTCGGTACGAATCTTGTGATTGCGCACGGCCGCGCGCTCGACCTGCTTGCGCTCCACGGGAACGCGCTCGGGAACCTTCTCCTCGGTCAGTGCCGCGCGCACGCTTTCCTTGATGACCGGCTCGTCCTCAAAGACCTCATCGACGATATCCCAAGGCGGCAGCTCCTCGTCGTCTTCGACCTTCTCGGCAACGGCGGCTTTGACCTTGGCAAGCGCCACGGCGGTATTGGCGCCGTGCTCCTCGGCAACTTCCTCGACCACGCGCGTCACCGTGTCGATGACCTCCTTACCCGAAACACCCGTGTCGCATTGCAGCAGGCCGTCGGGAATGAGCATGCGATCCTCGCCGGCAATCTTGCGCTTCTTATCCACATAGCCGATCTCCATGGTGCTTGCACGCACGATTGCATAGCTCGGCACCTTTTGCGAGGGGTTCGGCAGAATGGCGTAGTGGCGCGCGATGTCGTTACGCACCTCGCCCTCTTCGCGACCCACCTCGTGCATGAATGCCTGCTTAGAGCCCAGCAGCATCACGGCAAACCAGCGGGCATCCTCATCATCGTCAAAGTCCGCCACAAGCACGTCGGTGGACTCGGCTTTCTCGGCTTTGGTGAGCTCAGAAGAGATAAACTCCGCAATCTGCTGCGACAGGTCCACGAACTCACGCTCGCCAAAGAAATAGCCCTTGAGCTCACCGCCGAATGCGGAGTTCTCGGCAAACGTGGCGCGCTTGTTATCGGCAGAGGTGCGGGCACGGCGCAGGTGCGTGGTCACAAAGTTGCGCACGGTTCGACTCTCGATATCGAGCTCGCGCTGGCTCATAACGTTGACGGCAGAGTCAAAGTCCAGGATATGCAGAATCGCGTGATTGATTTTCATATACGGCATTCCGTTCTAGATCGATTTCGGCACGAACCAGTATAGCGGTCGAGCCCGCCCCGGGCGTATCGAAGATTGGTGCATCGGGGACAGGTTGCTCTGCACCAATGGTTAGCGCAGGAACTCGGACTGCCATACCTCGAGCTGTTCTGTCAGGCTCTTACCGCTAGAAGGCATGCTGAACTCGGGACGCTTGGGCAGCAGCGCACACTTAAGAATTGCCACGATGGTCTGAGAGACAAAGCGTCGCGTATCCTTGTCAAAGCCTTGCGCAGCCTGGAGCATCACGGGCAGGCTCTCGCGCAGATTCCCAGCGATATCCGCAAACCGCTCAGCACCCGTAGCCTCAAGCACGGAGAACAACGCATCTACAAAACGCTCGCGCTCGTTAGGCGACACCGCAAGCAGCATCTCGCGAATGGAGCCATCAACGTATCGAGCACCGGCGGACAGGCGCTCACAGTACACGAAGTCGCGACCATCAACCACCCAGCTAAAGGGATTATGCTGAAGCAGGCTGAACTCGGTGCTCTCAACGATGGCATAGTCCTCCTGTGTCTCGAACATCATGCCAAAGATCGACGACCGAGGTAGCGTCTTGTCGATTCGACCGGATAGATCGGCGAAGGCGTTGCCGCTCAGAAACTCCTCGACGAAGCCCGGGCCATCATGGGAATACGCCCTTTCGATTCGCTCACGGGCGACATCGGGGCACATCGCCGCACCGTACACCGCAAGGTTTCCACCCTTGGAATGACCTCCGCACAAAAGCGGCCCGTCAATCGCATCCGCCGCCTCGTCTACATAACGCGCCGCGGATTCCTGGGCCGGCACAGGACACCGGAACGCCATGTTAAAGTCCTCTTTCCAGCCCACAATCGTGCTGTCGGTCCCCCGGAAGGCAAGATAGCTAAACCCCGCCGGAAATCGGAACGTCATGGCCGCAAACTGCTCCGTTGTCTCGGCATCACTCACGCTACGATAGCCGCAAACACGAACGCCACGGTAGCGAGGGCTTGCTGCCACAGCCTCCAACAGGGCACGACTCCCCTCCGGATCCCACAGGTCGCCAATCATGTCTTGGTAGCACTCGGCGCGCAGCAGCTCGCGTACGTCTAGGCCCTGCCAGTTCGTCAGCTCCGCCATATCACCCGGCAAACGCAAATAGGACAACCACGCAAAGACCAGGCTATCCACCGCGCAGAACGGCCGTTCCTCAAACGGATCAAACGCCGTCTGGGCATAGGTCAAAAAATTAGGCGAATCCGACATGGCCCTCCCATCAACTATGGTGCATTGGGGTGGTGCAAAGTAACCTGACCCCCCTCGCACTAAAAAGGCGCCCGGACCGTGTGGCCCGGACGCCTTTCATTGTAGCCTGTTGCCCAAACGAGCCGAATTTAGCAGGAGAAGTCGACGCTGTCGATGATGTCCTTGAGGGCCTTGGCGGAGGCGGTGAGCTCATGCTGCTCGTCATCGTTCAGCGGCACGGGGACGCGGCAGACGACGCCGTCGCGGCCAACGACCGTCGGCATGGAGATGGCCAGATCGGACAGGCCATACTCGCCCACCATGAGCGAGGAAACGGGCAGAACGGTCTGCTCATCACGCATAACAGCGGTGCAGATGCGCTTAACGGCCATGGCGACGCCGTAGTAGGTGGCGTGCTTCTTCTCGATGATGGTGTAGGCGGAGTTCTTAACGTCCTCGGCGATACGCTTCTCGGCAGCCTCGTGCTCCAGATGACCGTGAAGCTCGCAGAAGGTGTTCAGCGGAACGCCAGCAACCTGAGCGCTGGACCAAGCGACAAACTCGGAGTCGCCGTGCTCGCCCATGACATAGGCCTGGACATCGCGCGGGTCAACCTCGACGTGGGCACCAAGCATCTGCTGCAGACGGCCAGTGTCGAGCACGGTACCGGAGCCGATGACATGGCCCTCGGGCAGGCCGGACATCTTGATGGCAGCATAGGTCAGAACATCAACCGGGTTGGAGACGATTAGCAGAATGCCGTCGAAGCCGGACTTCTTAATCTCGGGGATAATGGACTTAAAGATGTTAACGTTCTTGTTGACCAGGTCCAGGCGGGTCTCACCGGGCTTCTGGGCAGCGCCAGCGGTGACGACGATCATGGCGGCGTCGGCGACATCGGAATAATCGCCGGCGTAGATCTTCATCGGCTCGGCAAACGTCATGCCGTGCGCGATATCCAGAGCCTCACCCTCGGCGCGGTTCTTGTCCACGTCGATGAGGACCATCTCGGAGAACAGACCGCTCTGCATCAGAGCGAACGCCGAAGACGAACCGACGAAGCCGCAGCCGACAATAGCGACCTTCTTCTCGTTAACCATTAGAAACTCCCATCTCTCTCCACAAACAAGCCGCCCGGGAACGACCCGAGCGGCTTGCCGTAATCCCAATACATCCAATCGGGACTTTGATTATGCTCCTATTCGCAGCCAAAAATCGACCGTTTACCGAAATTGTTTGCAGAATTCGTAAAATAACTGCACGAAATCGGTTTCGAGCTATTGACGAGTCGAAATAGGTTTCTAATACAGGCCCGCCTCGCGAATGGCCTCGACAGCCAAAGCGATCTGATCGGGCGGCAGGACCAGCGCCATGCGCACGTGCCCCTCGCCCGAAGGGCCAAAGCTCGCGCCCGGCGTCACCACAACGCCGGCCTTCTCCATAAGCTCCTCGCAAAACGCCATGGAATCGGTGCGGCCACCGGGAAGCTTGGCCCACACAAACATAGAGCCATGCGCGTTGGGGCGCTCCCAGCCCAAGCCCTCAAGACCGTCGCACAGGGCATCGCGGCGCTCCTGGTACTTCAGACGCTGCGCCTCGACCTCATCGCGCGGACCGTTCAGGCAGGCGATGGCGGCCTTCTGGATCGGGAAGAACATGCCAAAGTCGATCTGGCCGCGCAGCTTGGCAAAGGCCGAGACCACATCCTCGCGACCGACCAAAAAGCCGATGCGGGCACCGGTGACGTTAAACGACTTGGAGAGCGAGAAGAACTCCACGCCCACCTCAAGCGCACCGGGATACTGCAAGAAGCTGCCGCCCGGCTCGCCGTCGAACACGATGTCGGAGTATGCGTTGTCATGGACGATCAGCAGGTCGTGCTCGCGGGCGAAAGCGATGATCTCCTCGTAGACCTCGGGCGTGCCCACCGAGCCCACCGGGTTGGCGGGCAGCGACACGATCATATACTTGGCACGATCGGCCACCTCGGGATCGATACCCGCCACATAGGGCAGGTAATTATGCTCGGCAACCAGCGGATAGTATTCGAGCTTGGCATCGGCGATCTTGGCACCCGCCTCAAAGACCGGGTAGCACGGATCGGGAACCAAAATAGTGTCGCCCGGATCGAGCAGGGCCAGGCCCAAATGGCCCACGCCCTCCTGCGTGCCGTTGCACGACTGCACCATGGACGGCGTGATGCCCGAAACGCCAAAGCGACGCTCATAGTAATCGCACACGGCTTGCTTGAGTTCGGGCAGGTCGCGCAGGGCATACTTCCACATCTCGGGATCTTGGGCTGCCTGCGTGAGCGCCTCGACCACGTGGTCGTACGGCTTAAAGTCGGGCGTGCCCACGCTCATGTTGTAAATGGTCTTGCCCTGAGCCTTCAGCGCGAGAAGCTTGTTGTTGAGCGAGGCGAAGACCTCCGCGCCAAAGCGGTCGAGACGCTGCGATGCCTGCATGGTGCCACCTTTCGATATGAAAAACGCGGCGCTCCGACAAGAGCGCCGCGCGATACGGGCCATCAGATTGCAAAAGTGTAACGCTTGCAACCCCCGTATTGGTTCAATTTAGCCAACCTTAGTCAACTGGATTGAGCGCGTCGATCTGCGCAAGCCACAGACGCGAGCTGGCGTCACTCGGCATACGCCAATCGCCGCGCGGACTGAGCGTCACCGAGCCCACCTTGGGACCATCGGGCAGGCAGCTGCGCTTAAACTGCTGGGCAAAGAAGCGACGGTAGAACGTACGTAGCCACGTGTGGACGGTCTTGGCGTCGTAGACGCCCTCGAAGCTCTTGAGCGCCATGCGGTAGATCTTGCCCGGCTCAAAGCCAAAACGCAGCAGGTAATAGAGGAAGTAGTCGTGCAGCTCGTACGGGCCCACCAAATCCTCGGTCTTCTGCGCAATCTCGCCGTCGCCCGTGGGCGGCAGAAGCTCGGGAGATACCGGCGTATCGAGGATGTCGAGCAAGACCTCGGCAATACTCCCGCCAAAGACATCAGCCGCATAGCGCACCAAGTGACGCACGAGCGTCTTGGGCACGCTCGCGTTGACGGCGTACATGCTCATGTGGTCGCCGTTATAGGTAGCCCAGCCGAGCGCCAGCTCCGACAGGTCGCCCGTGCCGATGACAAAGCCGCCAGCCTGGTTGGCCAAATCCATCAGAATCTGCGTACGCTCGCGGGCCTGGCTGTTCTCGTAGGTCACGTCCTGCACGGTCTGATCGTGCTCAATGTCCTTAAAGTGCTGCTCCACGGCCGCGTGGATCGAAACCTCGCGGAAGCTCACGCCCAGGTCGCGGGCAAGCGACTCGGCATTGGACTTGGTGCGATGCGTCGTGCCAAAACCTGGCATGGAGACCGCCGTGATACCCGTGCGCGGCAGCCCCAGTGCATCGAAGGCGCGAACTGTCACGAGCAGTGCCAGCGTGGAGTCCAAGCCACCCGAAAGGCCGATGACCGCAGCCTTGGTACCCGTATGGGCAAGGCGGGTCTTGAGGCCCGCAGTCTGCAGATTGAGGATCGTCTCGCAACGCTCGGCCAGGTCGCCATGGTCAGCCGGCACAAAGGGCGCGCGGGGGAAGACACGGTAAATGTCGAGTGCATCGCGCAGGACAGGCTCGTCTGCCAGCACGCCCTCAAACGAAAATTCAACGGTTGTGGCCTCCGGCGCATCGTCCGCGCGCGTCCACGTCGTCGAGCGACGGCGCTCGGCAACCAGACGGTCGAGGTCAACATCGGCAACCGCCATATCGCAGGTAAGGAGCTTCGTCGCCGCCAGCTTAGAGCCGTTTTCGTAGACGAGGTTCTCGCCCGCAAAGACCATATCGGTCGTGGACTCGCCCTCGCTCGCGTCCGCATAGGCATAGGCACAGTACAGGCGCGCGCTTTGATTAGAGATAAGGCTGCGGCGGTAATCTGCCTTACCGATAATCTCGTCCGAGGCCGACGGGTTGAGAATCACCGTCGCGCCGGCAAGCGCCATCTCGGTCGAAGGAGGCGCCGGCACCCACAGGTCCTCACAGACCTCAACGCCCAGCACCAGGTCCTCGGCTCCCTCATCACAGCAGCGGTAGATAAGCCCCGAGCCCAGCGGGACCGGACCCTGACCGGCAAATTCAACCCACACGGGATCCGCAGGCGCCGGAGCAAACCAACGGCGCTCATAGAACTCGCCATAGTTGGGCAAATACTTCTTGGCCGTGAGGCCCAAAAGCTCGCCCGCGCAGCACACGGCGGCGCAGTTGTAGATATTCTCGGCAACCGCAACGGGAAGACCGACGGTAAAGACAATCGGCAGCTCGCGGGTTTCATCGAGAATATGTGCCAGTGCAGTCTCGCAAGCATGCAGCAATGTGCGGTTATGGAACAGATCGGCCGCGGTATAGCCAGTCAGATTAAGCTCGGGCAACACCAACGCACGAACGCCATGCCCGGCAGCTTCGCGAACAGCCGCCAGCGCAACCTCGGCATTGCCCTCGACATCGGCAACGCGAATCCGCGGCGACGCCGCCGCCACACGCAAAAAGCCATCGTTCTTATTAGCCGAAACGCAGCATTGCCTTGTTGATCTGGACACTGGAGGCCCCTTCTACCCTGAGATTCAGTCTAACGGACGTTCACATATCTCTAACTAGCCAAAGCAACCTCCCAGTTTACTGAGAGGCCAACCTGTGCTAAGAGCATGTATTTCAATAATATCTTTAATTAAAAAGGAGAAATCGATAATCGACTTCTCCTTTAAGCGAGGCGAGTAAATTTCGAAACTAATGGCAGAATTTATCCATGTAGTCCTCAAAGTCGAACACTTCCACCACGACGCCCTCTTCCTGAAACTCTTTCAGTTGCTCCAAGAGATCTTTGTTAATAACGTCCATGCAGAAACCTCCTCTATCTAATCAATTGTAGTATATCTGCTTTCATGCAATTATCAACCAACTTGTTTAATTGCTCCTCGTTTGCCGATAGTCCCTCTTTTTTCAAAATGTCGCGCACCTCGTTCTTAGTAATCGGCTTTTCAAACAACGAAAGCAAAGCGAACGAAAAATCATTAACCGCACACATTCTATGGGTGGCACAACTCAGCAGTACTCTTAACCCCTCTTTTGAGCGTCCGACTTCTTTCACAAACGAACTTTTAACCAATTGAAAACCATTATCGTGCATTACATAATCGGCATCGATATTTGTATTCAGCAATCCATAATGCAACAGTTCTTCTATCGCCCTTGTCAGCTCGAGATCGCCCTGATCAAGGATAAGAGAAATGCTACAATCGGCCTCCAATAAACGGGCCAACTTAAGGTATACCAACTGGGAAACAGCATAGACATGATGGTATTCAGAATTATAGAAGTAGGCAAATGGCTCAACGAGCACGACAGAGGTCTTGGAATCCAGCCAGATTCGATCAGCTGGATTTAGACTAGTCAGCCGTCGCTTTACTTTGGTCAAATGTCCCTTATACCTGACAGCGTGAATAGAATCTAGGATCCAGGTCACCTCTGAAATATGAAGCCGCTGGGGCAAGTCAATTGTGTCGCTACCGTTTATGACTTCTTGCATATAAAAATCAATATGATGCTCATCAGATAAGGATTTTGCTTCATTTAAAGTTAAACCAGTGCCTGAAACATAATCCACTTCGAGGCGCAAATCCTCATATTGGGACTTCGGCATTACAGAGACACCATACTTATCGGGATGATTCCAAACATCCGACCCCATAACGAGACCAAAATTCGTAAATCCTCTCGTGGAATATGGAACACCACATACCTGTTTTGAATAATTCAAAACATTCTCTGTATAAGCTAAGGTGTTCAGAGCCTCTTCTTTAGTTTCGGTCGGAAAGCCAATCATAAAGAATAGATGAACAGGAATACCCGCATTGAGACAATCATGGATATTGCGATCAATCCAATCAACTCTCGTGTTCTTCTTCATTAGATCAAGAACTCTTTGGTTGTATGACTCGAGGCCAAACTGAATCTGCCTACATCCACTTTGGTATATCTTGTTGAAAACGTCTGTACTTAGGGTTGGAGAGAACCTCGTTTCTCCATGCCAGAAAAACGTTTTTCCCGATGCGTTTATTTCATCCGCGAGTTGCTCCATTCTTTTGCCTTCGAATGTTTCATCCACAAAAGAGAAAACTCTCGTGCCGTATTTTTCATTTAACCGACACATTATTTCAAATACTCTCGATATAGGCATCTTTCGGTAACAACCACCGGTAGCACCGGGAATGGTGCAGAAGGCGCAATGATTAAAACACTGCCTAGAAGAATAAACCGGCAATATTAACTCAGGCATGAAGTATTTAGAAAGGGCGAAGCCATCGAAATCGGGAACTGTATCGTTGATAAATGTTTGCTCAATCCGATGGTTTTTATATATCTTTCCACCTTTAGCATGGCAAAGGTTTGGAACACAGTCGAGATTGTCATCACCAGAGTCAAGAGCCTCAAGAAGACGTGCAAGCGGCTCTTCGCCGTCATACATCATTATCGAATCAATGTATTCAAAAAAGGGATGCCATTCTTTCATGCAGTCATCTGCTAAACGAGTAATGTAATTGCCGCCCAATGAGACGTGTTTAACAGATGGACATTCTTCTTTAATCAGTTTCGCTAACGTAACTGCAGAAATCAATTGGAAACAGCCGCTCACCGAAATCCCAATAAACTCGATTTTTTCCCTCTGAATACGCTTAAGAAAGGCAGTTTCATAGAAGGAAATAAACGGATTATGCAAGGTATCCGCAAGCGATTTCATTATTTCTGGTGTCGAATAATAATCATAGGGCAGATCTATGGAGTTGAACGTGTATTTAACTCCATATGAGACGTGATTTATGATATAGAGTGCATTTCTAAAAATGTTTTCAGCATATTGTCTTTCTTTTAGATTAAAGTATCTCTTCGATCTGAAAATATCTTTTGCCTCGTCAACATTAAGTGCTGACTTTTGTATCAACTCGATTGTTAATTGAACATTCGAACTAAACGAATCCTTTGATTCCCGATACCTTTTACAGCACTCTTCGACATGTCTAAAAGATAGGAGGTCATCGTAAAATTCCACGTTTAAGTCAACGATATCAACTTTATATTGTTCAACCTCTAGAAGATATGACTTCAAAACAGGCAAGGCAAGATACGGCCCCACTGGACTCCATCCTGGGGGGAAATACTAAAAGCGTTTTAGGCATATCAACGTCACATCTTTCGCAAATAATTCAATTGAAACACAACTACCATCATAATTGAAAATACACCAAGTCCTGTAACGAGAATTGAGAACATCGCGATGCTCGTGAACAGCGAAACAAGGAGTGTTGAAATAACAACAGCAACCGATTGCAAAGACTCCCTAATTGAAAACAGGCTTATCGATTCAGATTCGTCTCTCGCCAAATCCTGCAGCGATGTTATGAGAAGCACATCTTGAATGGCGTTTCCGGCACCGACGATAAAAAGGAAAATAAACGATATCCCAGACGCATAGCGATAGCCAAACGCCAGATACGCACCGAGCGCAAGATACGTCACAAAACAATATGATTTAACGCAATCGGAACCACTAATTAAACGACCATATATTGTATTTCCGAACAACAGTCCGATTGTAAGACTACTCTGAAGGAATCCGTATTGTATCGATGACGAGTCAAATTGCAATTGCGCAATAGCTGGCAAAAGAGAATTCAGAGAGCCGAATGCCACGCCACTAGAAATATCGATTAATAGGAAACCAATTGCCAAGTGCTTCGCGCTAAGATCACTAAATGCAGTCCTGTTTTTTTCATTTTTGCTTATCCCCTCTTTATCATTAACCTCGATAACCGACGGAACATCTCGCAGCAACCAGAACGACGCGGCAAAAGAAAGCGCGTCTAATGCAAGAACAGCCTCCGCCCCAAATTGAGCGACAACAAAACCGCCGGCAACTGGCCCCAGAACCATCATCAAATTCTGCAGAAACCCAAACGAATTATTAATTACGTCGCGATTGATACTATTCGTATTGGCTCTTAACAACGAGTAAAAGCAGGGCATTTCAACCGTTCGGCAAAGCGATACCGCGCACGTAATAGCAAACATACTCCATTTACTATCAACAAAAATATAGCAAACGAATAATCCCGCGCAAATTAAGTCTGCCAATCTCATGGCCTGCAGTGTCCCGATACCCATCTTCTGAGGCAGCTGCGCGAGCGCAACTGAAAACAGAGAGGGGGCAAATCTACAGCAGACCATCAAAGCAGTTGCAGAAACATCGTGAGTTACCTCGTAAATCAGCATTGGCAAAGCAATATTCGCACACCAATTGCCTATTTCGCTTATCCCTCTAGCAATATATAGGACCCGAACCGGACGGCTAGCTCTCAATACCGTGAACATCACGATTAACCTCGTATTTCAGGCCTCGCTCATCCCTTAATAGGAATCCATAATCAACCAAGTACCGCCTCAACACGGCATAATCAGGATAGAGCTGTGACAGCACACGATTAACCTGAAGCTCCGTATAACTTGTATTTAATTCAAAGAAAGAGACGGTCCATAGCAGCATGATTCTTTTATAGCTTTCCTTTTTTGGAATTGAAACCAGCTCGCCATTCTTGAGAAATCGTTTTTTAAAGTCTATTAGCTCATCCATTCACATCCTCCATTTCATACGCATCTAATACTAAAAATGCATACGCTTTAGGTCATCGCATTCGACTTCTATATTCGAACTAAACTCGAACTAATCTAAATGATTTGCTCAAACACTCTTCGAAAGCTCGTTTTTCACTCTGAGTAAAATGCCCTTCCCAGTCAGTCCACGAACAGGAAGGCAACTCACAACGAGCGGAGTCGAAGCCCTCTGCCGTCGGTCGTTCAAAATGCGCGATAACCTTTTCGATATCCCCATCTGTTATCAGGTCAGAATGAACGACCTCGGTACCGTCTTCGAATGTCATATACGGGTACATCACGTAAACCACCTCACAATCGTAAATCCAGTTTAGCATCAAGCTATTGCACCAAAGACAGCAAGCCCCCCTTGATGAGTTGATGGTATCTGTTAAATGTCACGTACGATTCACATCTGGTGGGTACCCTGATGGCTACATGAAACGAAGCAGATTTACACCGGGAGGACCCCGTATGACAACCAAGTACACCGACGCGCCGCGCACGCGCGTCATGACGCCGGCATCGCTCAACAACGGCGTGCACGAGAACCATTCCATCGGACAGACCATGGCCATCGCGCCCAAAAAGGGCCTGTTCGACGACATTTCCATTCCCCAGATCATCGCCGGCGCCGCGGCTGCCGCCACAAGCGTCGCGCTTGCTTCAAAGATCGGCATTGCCGGCTCGGTGATTGGTGCCGCTGTGAGCTCAGTCATCACTGTTGTGTCCTCGCAGGTCTATCGCCACTTTATCTCCGCCAGCGCCGAAGCAATCAAGGGCACGCATGCCGCTGTCGACTACCCTGCCGGCGCCTACGAGCCCGTTGAGCCCGATGTCGAGGAGCACCTAGGTGGCGCCGCGACCACGCAGGAGATGCGCCAGGTTGCGGGACGCGCGACCACGGCGCGCGTCGCCCCCAACAGCCTGCGCGCCAAGGCGGCGGCAGAGCGCAGCCAGACACAAAAGAAGGTCATCGTCTTCTCGATCGCCATCGCCATCGTCGCGGTCATCGCCTGCGCCGGCGCCATCCTTATCACCACTGCCGGTGAGGGTCTGGGCGAGCGTCCCGAGCCAATCCTGTCGTCGCGCACGACCGAGAGCGATGCAAATGGCAACACTCAGCCGCAGGATCAGCAGGCACAGACGGACGACACGCAAGACAGTCCTACCTCTGCCAATTCGTCCTCGAACACCCGAAACCAATCGCAGGGCACCGATTCCTCTATGGCCAACAGTGGCACGCCGTCCGGCACGACCGACTCAAGCCAAACGACTGACGGTTCACAGCCGAACACGGGAGGCCAGACGAGCGACACCACGTCGGGAACGGGCACGGCAGACAGTAACAACACCAACAGCTCGAGCGGAACCGCTTCCGGCACGGCATCTGACAACTCGAGCCAAGGCACGGCATCGGGCAACTAAGCACGTTTGCCTCTCATAGATAACCGACCTGTACAACGGGCGCGAATCGAAAGCGGTTCGCGCCCGTTTGCCTTGGGCGCCGCCATGGCGAACGCCATGCGATGGTAAGATGCTTTACATGTGTAAAGAGGAGATTTGCCATGAGCAAGACAATAATTAGGCCCACGCTTTCGCTGGGCAACCACATCTATCTGTATCGCCTGCTGCGCGATGCGATTGGATGTGGCAAGCAAACGTTTATGACGCAGGTCGAGGAGGCGCTCGCCGCTGGCGACATGACCGCTTATGACCTGGGCTTCGAGTCCACGCGCGAGTTGCTCGAGGAACTCGACGACTGCATTAAGCTGACCGTCTTTAAAGGCGGCCGCCTGTATGCCACGGTCATCGCCAACGAGGCCTGGGATGCTGCGCTTGCCAAGGGCGAGGACAAGCCCAAGACCGCCAAGGGCGCCAAGCAGTCCTACAAAAAGAAAAAGCGCGGTGAGAAGGACCTCAAGGCCGTGCGCCCCAAGCACGTTAAGCGTCCCGAGCCCGAAGCCATGGTTGAAGCCGCGCCGGAACCCGAGCCCGAGACAGAGATCGAAGTCGCTATTGAGGTAACGGCAGAAGCCGAAACCGAAATCGCCGCCACGACCGATCCCAAAGTCATATCCGAGCAGGAAGCCACTGTGGAGCTCAACGAAGCGCCCAAGTCGACAACCGAAGAAGCCGCTGACCAACCCGAGCCGCCTGCGTTCCAAAACAGCGATGTCTTTGGCGACGAGGCCGAGGACGATCAGTCCGACGAGCCCACAGATCAAGACGCTACCGAGTCGGCGCCGGAACCCGAGACGCCGCAGCCCGCCATCTCGCTCACGGTCGTCTATGACCCCGAGAATGCCAATGCCGGCATCACCACCATGGCATCCACGCCCATCGAGGCAAAGTCGAGCGTCGAGAATGAGAGCGCGACGCAGGTTGAGGTTGAAACTGAAGCTGCAGACGCGCCCGTCACCGTGAAGCCCGCAGATTCCACAATCAAGCCGAAGACGACGCTGGAGTTCGCACCCGTCATCGAATCCGTGCCCGCCTCTGCTTGCGACCAAATTCCCGCACCGGCACCGGCTTCGGTACTCGCAGAGGCCCCAACCCCCGCACCCGTAGCGCCCGCCATCCCCGAGGACTTCCCCGTCGATTTCGCAACCGAGGTCTTCTGCCCCGGCCCGCTTCTGCACCAGCTGTCGACCTATCTCCCCTACGGCGCCGATACCCTCGGCATTGTCGGCGAGTACTACTGGATCGCCCGCGAGCGCGGTACCATCGAGGCCGCGCGAAACCGCGCAAGCTTCCCCCTGCGCTACACGCAGGACGGCGAGCGCCACGAGGTTGCCGTGCGCATCCGCCGCAACACCACCGGCGGTCTCGGAGCCACCTGGACCATCGATAAAGTCGAAGAACCCGAGCAGTAACGACAAACGGCTCAAATCCAAATCAGGATTTGAGCCGTTTTTATTTGTTGATGTTGCGTAACCAACAGCGAGCGGGCCGCAAGTGCCCCAGGTTGCCGTGAAAGAGGAGCGACGCGTACTTCGGTACGCGAGCGACGGCTTGAACGGCAAGATGGGGTGCTTGCGACCCGCGCAGCGTCGAGCAGTTACGCGGTTTGGAAAACCGCGTAACGATCTAGTCGCGCGTCAGCTTACGGTGGATACGATGCGGCTGGGCTGCGTCCTCGCCAAGGCGCTCGATGCGGTTGGCCTGATAGGCCTCGAAGTTGCCCTCAAACCAATACCAGTTGCCCGGATTCTCGTCGGTGCCCTCCCACGCTAGAATGTGCGTGGCGACGCGGTCCAGGAACATACGGTCGTGGCTAATGACCACCGAGCAGCCCGGGAACTCGAGCAGCGCCGCTTCGAGCGAGGACAGCGTCTCGACGTCGAGGTCATTCGTGGGCTCGTCGAGAAGCAGCAGGTTGCCGCCCTGCTTGAGCGTAAGCGCCAAGTTCAGACGGTTGCGCTCGCCACCGGAGAGTACGCCGGCGCGCTTCTGCTGGTCCTGGCCTTTAAAGCCAAAGCTCGCCACATAAGCACGGCTCGGAACCTCGGTCTCACCGACCATCATGTGGTCCAGGCCATCCGAGACGACCTCCCACAGGTTCTTATCGGGGTCGATGCCGGAACGGTTCTGATCGACATAGGAGATCTTGACGGTCTCGCCCACCTCGAGCTCGCCCGAAGTCAGCGGCTCCAGGCCCACGATGGTCTTGAAGAGCGTAGTCTTGCCCACACCGTTGGGGCCGATGACGCCCACGATGCCGTTACGCGGCAGGGTGAACGAAAGGTCGTCGATGAGCACACGGCCATCGAACTCCTTGTGCAGATGATGGGCCTCGAGCACCTTGTTGCCCAAACGCGGGCCCACAGGGATGCGGATGTCGGTCCAGTCGAGCTTCTGGCTTGCGCGGGCCTCGGCCTCCATCTCCTCGTAGCGAGCCAGACGGGCCTTGTTCTTTGCCTGGCGAGCCTTGGGCGAGCTGCGTACCCACTCGAGCTCGGCCTCCATGCGCTTGGCGAGCTTGGCGTCGCGGTTGCCCTGCGCCTCGATACGGGCGGCCTTGGTCTCCAGATACGTGGAGTAGTTGCCCTTGTAGGGATAAAGGTGACCGCGGTCGACCTCGCAGATCCACTCGGCAACGTTATCCAGGAAGTAGCGATCGTGCGTGACGGCAAGCACCGCGCCCTGGTAGTTGTGCAGGAAGTGCTCGAGCCACAGGATCGACTCGGCGTCCAGGTGGTTCGTGGGCTCGTCGAGCAGCAGCAGGTCGGGAGCTTCGAGCAGCAGCTTGCACAGGGCCACGCGACGGCGCTCGCCGCCAGAGAGCACGTTGACCGGCATGTCGGAATCGGGCAGCTGCAGGGCGTCCATGGCCTGGCCGAGCTTGGAATCGATATCCCAGCCGTCGGCGGCGTCGATCTCGTCCTGGAGCTTTCCCATCTCGGCCATGAGGGCGTCCATGTCGCAATCCGGGTCGCACATCTCCTCGCCGATCTTGTTGAAGCGATCGACCTTGGCGATCATGTCGCCAAATGCCATGCGCACGTTCTCGATGACGGTCTTGTCGTCGTCGAGCGGCGGCTCCTGCTGCAGGATACCCACGGTGTAGCCGGGGGTGAGCTTGGCATCGCCGTTGGAGACCTCCTCGATGCCGGCCATGATCTTGAGCAGGGTCGACTTGCCCATACCGTTGGGGCCCACGACGCCGATCTTGGCACCGGGGTAGAAGCTCAGGGTCACGTCGTCAAGGATCACCTTGTCGCCATGGGCCTTGCGAGCCTGATACATCTGATAAATGAACTCCGCCACAGTCATTTCTCCTTATCTAGCTGCGGAAATCTTCTCCCCCTCTCCGTTTTGGAAAAAGCGGAGAGGCAGTTCGCGCGTTCTAATAAAAAGGGGCATGGTTGCCCACACCCCCTAATACTACCTGGGAAAAGTCCCCCGGAACATACTATGAACTGCGTACGCTAGTTTTCCGCAACCTTAACGACCGGCTCGCTGCGATTTGCGCCACAACAGATACGAGTAGACGTAGACGGCTCCAACCGAACCAAACGCCAGAACCGCAATCACCGCGGCGACGACTTCACTCGAAAGCACGCTGCCTGCCACGCCCATCACAATCAGGCCAATACCTAGCACCATAAAGCAGGCGCCGCCAAAACGCTGCGTACGGCGCCAGTTCTCGGGATCGGCAAGCGCCCAGGGTGTCTTGATACCGAGCGTATAGTTCTGCTTCACACGCGGCAAGTAGTTGCCTACGCCGATGAACAGCAAACCGACAACACCGGAAATCAGCACGTTAACCGAACCGACCGCCGGCACCACGCCCCAGACCGTAAGCTCTCCCAGCCAGCTTATGGCGCACATGAACAAGGTGAAGGCGATTACGAAGCCCTGGTAGAACTTGCCCGAGGTTCGATATGCCTCACCTTTGGGGTCGATGCGCGGCACCACGCAGAACATTGCGAGAAGCGCCAGAGGCAGCACGCCGAGCGCGGAGGCCATCCAGCTAGGACCCCAACCGTCGACGGCGCCGTTCGCGCCCCAGTGCGTGGGAATCTGCGCAGGCAAGCTCGGCATCACCATGAGGTGCGCTACAACATTAATAGCGCAGACCACAACAAGCATGGCCCACACGCGCGACGATACCCCCGTGGCGTGAATGCCCTTGTTTTCGTTATTCATCCTTATCACCTTCCGTGTTTGTAAAGCCCATAAACCAACCGATCAAGTCCTGCATGACGGTGGTGTTTAAGCTGTATACGATGTTTTGGCCATGGCGCTCGTCGGTCACCAACCCGGCGTTTTTGAGCGTCGCCAAGTGATGGCTCAGCGACGGCTTACTGATATCGAAATGCTCGGCAAGCTCCCCCGCCGTGCAATTGCCCTCGCGCAGCAACTCCAAAATGCGCCGTCGCGTTGGATCGGCAAGCGCCTTAAAACCCTCTCCCGGCATAAGACCTCCTCTCATCATCTCTCATGACGCGCACACTATACTCGATATTTAGATGTTTGTCTAACTGTCTAATCGCAATGCTTCAAACCACATCAAAGCAAACGCCATCGCAACCTATGGGCGATTACCTATAATGGCGATAGCTAAAACACGACCTGCTTCCCCATCGGAGGATATTTATGACCGAAACCACAGCCGCAACTCCCATCGAGACACGCGACACCAAGCTCGAGATCATCATGGGCCGCGAGGCACTCGATAAGCTCGCCGATGCTACGGTGTTGGTGCTCGGCTGCGGAGGCGTGGGCTCCAACTGCTGCGAGGCACTCGCCCGCGGCGGCATTGGTCATTTCGTCATTCTGGACAAGGACATCGTCGCGCCCAGCAATATCAATCGCCAGGCTATCGCCTTTCACAGCACCATCGGCAAGCGCAAGGTCGATGTTATGGAAGCCATGATCCACGACATCAATCCAGCCGCTACCGTCATCAAGCGCACCGAATACCTGTTGAGCGACAATATCGACGAATTTTTCGCGCGCGTTTTGGAGCAGACAGACGGCAAGCTCGACTACGTCGTCGACGCCATCGATACCATCTCGGCCAAGCTTACCATTGCCAAATATGCTCAGGACCACGACATTCGTCTGGTTAGCTCCATGGGCGGGGCCAACAAGCTCCATCCCGAGTGCCTCCGCTTTGCCGACATTTTCGATACGGTACGTGACCCCATGAGCCGCATCATGCGCAAAGAATGTAAGAAGCGCGGAATCAAGAGCCTACATGTACTGTTTAGCTGCGAGGAATCGGTTAAGACACAGCCCCGCGACCCTTCCAATATCCACGAGCGTACCGAGCTAGGAACCGCCAGCTTTATGCCGCCCATCATGGGTCAGATGATTGCCGGCGAGGTTATCCGCCAGATCAGCGGCCGCGGCACCGAACGTGTACGCTCCGATGGCCAGCGCCTGGACTAGCGGAGCGCGCCGAGATGGAGCCCCAGTTATTTGATGCACACTGCCATCTTGATTTAATGGCTCACCCGGGCGCCGTTGCCGATGAGGCAACGGCGCTGGGCTTGGCTCTATTTGATTGCGGCGTCGATCCACGCGGCTTCGCTAGCGCACATGGGCGAGCCCGTCGCCTTCCCACCGTCATCAAGGGCATCGGCCTCCATCCCTGGTGGCTCGCCGACGGCCGCTGCGGTCCTGCCGAAGTCAATCTGCTTTGCGAAGTTGCTGCCCAAGAGCGCTACATCGGCGAAGTCGGACTCGACTTTTCCGCGCGCTTTGCTGGAAGTGAGCCGCTACAAATACAGGCACTTGACCGGCTCTGCGATGCGCTCGTGCGGCATCCTCTTACCGGGCGCGTGATATCAATTCACGCCGTTCGTTCAGCAGGAGCCGTACTGGACGTCCTCGAATCGCATGGACTACTCATCCCAAACCCCGACTCCCCCGCTATCATCTTCCACTGGTTTAGCGGTACTTCGGACGAACTCGTCCGCGCGCGAAACGCAGGCTGCTATTTTTCCGTGAACGAGCGTATGCTCGCCACCAAGCGCGGTCGCGAATATGCCCGACAGATTCCACTCGGCCGTCTGCTGCTCGAGACCGATGCGCCGGCCGAACCAAACACAGAAACAAGCGCGCAGTCGCTCATCAGATCGCTCGCAAGGACCTCGATGCGCATTGCCTCACTCAAAAGCTGTGACGCAAAGCGCATCGAGTCGGTAGTTTTAGCAAATGCGCACTCCGTTTTTGACCTTCGCTAACCCCTGTGGGCAAAAATGCCAAGGGACATGCGAATCGCACAACGCAGTCCCTATTGGTAGGCAGTACAATTCGGCAGCATTACGCCAATTCGTGCATGAGATCACAGTTGCGTGCATACAATTCGTCAAAGATATGGCGGCGCGACACATATAACTCGTGGGCAGCCATATCGGGCACGATTGTTTGCGCAACGCCAAGGACTTGGGCGAGCTCATCCCACGATGCATAGGCGCCACCTGCGAGAGCTGCCATGATGGCATCACCGAAGCATGCGCCCACCGTAACCTTGGCAACCGAGACCTCGCGCCCGCATACGTCGGCGATAGCCTGCATCCAAACTGGATTCTTGGTTCCACCTCCGACAAGCATAATGCGCCCAATTGGCAGTCCATGCTCTCGCTCGATAATGTCGACATGGGATGCAACGGTATACGCGACGCCTTCCAAGGCGGCGCGAACCATATGGGCTCGCGTATGCCTTCCGGTCAGGCCAAAGAAGACGCCACGCGCCTCGGGATCGTTGAGCGGAGTACGCTCCCCCGCAAAGTACGGCAGACACAGGAGCCCATCGGCACCCGGCGCCACATCGGCGGCATCATGCGCCATAACCGAATAGGCATCGGGACCACCGTGACCCTCGGCCTCTACGGCGTCGCGATACAGCTCTTGGCGTAGCCACGATGTGAGTGCGCCCGCCGTATTGGTCCCCGCGCAGATCCCGTAAGTTCCGGGAATGATAAACGTCCCTGGCCACAGGCGGGCATCATCGACCATATGATCAGCTAGGTAGATGAAATACGCCGTGCTCCCCAACTGAACCATCATATCGCCGGGACGGAATACACCCGTCGAAATGGCCTCGGCACCAGAGTCGCCCGTTCCCACTAAGACAGGTGTCCCCGCCGCGAGCCCCGTCGCCTCAGCCGCACGCTGCGTAATCACCCCGGCAATATCGGTAGCCGACATTACCTCCGCCATCTGGTCAGGCCGGCAGAAACGAGCACATTCCCGAGCATCAACCTTCCAAGTGTAGCGGTCGTATAGGGGAAGAAAATCCTCCGCCAAATAACGGTCCACCGTAAAACGCCCCGTCAACTTCGCGCACAGAAACGATGACGCCGTCAGGAACTTCGCGGCACGTTCGTGCACCTCGGGCATATTCTCCTTAAACCACAAGATCTTGGGAGCAATATCTGACGAACAGGGATCATGCCCGAAAAGCTCGCGTGCGCGATCTGACCCATATTCGGAAAGAAGCTCGTCGATCTGCGGCTTCGAACGTGCATCGACTCCATACAAAATCGCGGGCGCCAGCGCGTTGCACTCGGTGTCGACCGGTACGCAGTCGCAACCCAATGCGGAAAGGCCCACGCATCCGATCTGTGCCGCGTTAACCCCCGATCGCACCACCAGCTCGCGCGACAAGCGGCAAAAATCGCCCCACCAAACTGCCTCCGCATCATGCTGGTACCATCCATCACGCGGGTTCTCCGTCTCGTGTCCACAAGAGGCCTGGCAAACGATGTTGCATCGATCATCGATTAAAACGCCTTTAGAGGCGCTTGTCCCAATATCAATACCCAGATAGAGCGCCATAGGTGCCTACTCCCCTCGCGCCGTACGAGCGGCAGCCATAAAACGAGCTACCCGCTCAACATCAACCGGGGCATCCAGCTTTCCGTCGCGCTTTAAGCAGGTGCCGACAAACGCGCCATCGTAGTGAGCAAATACGTCAGCCACGGTATTTTCGCGACAACCGGTGCCACATACCACGGGTACTTCGCCAACACGCTCGCGGACTTCATCGGCAAGCTCGCCCGAAGCGCCACGACCGGCAGCCGAACCGCCGATGACCATCGCATCCGGAAGGCAATTAAAGAGAAGTGAATCGGCAATGTCCGCAGTCGTGCGGTCGTTGAGATAAACCTCCCCCTCGCTCGTGATGAAGTGAAAAAGCTTGAGGTCGTCCAGGCGCAGCGCCGCCTTGCGACGCATGGTGTGAGCGAAATCTCGGTTAATCAGCCCGAGATCACCGGCCCAGGCACCGCAAAAATTGCAGCGCGTGAACTGCGCGTCGACGGCAGCGCACAGCTCGATTGTGGCATCACCATCGTAAATAGCCTCAGCTCCCCAAGGAGTCGACAGATCATGGGACAGAGCCCCGATTACATAGCCCATCGATGCAAGGGTTGGGGGAGAAACGTGCTGCTCATAGGGCATCGAGAGCTCATTGGTAATCAAAATGCCATCGACACCGCCCTGCTGCAACGCCTCGAGATCGCGCTTGGCGGCTTCCACGACCTGCGACACGCTTCCGCCCGGGTAATACAGCGGATCGCCCGGCAGAGGACGCAGGTGCAGCATTCCGATAACCGGCTTTTCGGTCTTGAACATCGAAGCTAGAAACGACATAACGTGCTCCTTCATAGGGTTATTGCAGGGACGTTACTCCCCCAGCACCTCGACGTACACTTTTCGCTTCTGCGGACCGTCAAACTCCGCAAGATAGATGTTCTGGGCACCTCCGCACACGATGTGGCCATCTTGGACGGGAAAGAAGCAACTGTTTCCACAAATCATGCTCTTGATATGCCCACAGGAGTTGTTGCCGGTGGCTCCATAGCTCGGCAGGAAGTGTGCATGCGCATAGGGGGCATCGAGTGGGGCGATGCGATCAAGCGTCTCCATAAGATCCGTCTCCACGCAGGGCAGCCCCTCGTTTACCACGATTCCACAGGTCGTATGCGACAAAATAATCGCTGCCAAGCCATTGGTCACCGAGCTGCGTTCGATGGCAGCGTGCACGTCTTCGGTAATATCGATGAACTGGTCCGGAGCAGTCGATAGATAGCTCAATGTCTCGAGCGTCACCATGTTTACTCATCCCCTTCAAGAAAACGCAGGGCATTACCCCAGTAGAGCCTTTCTCGCGCATCGTCGCGCATGGGCACGGTATCGAGCGCCCGCTTGAGTTTGAATGCACGGAAGCGCGGCGTATTGCTGGCGAACATCACTTGATGCGATAGCGCGCGCTCATACCAAAGCGGCCCCATATCGACCGTGAAAAGACGCTGCATCATCTCCTCGGGCGAATCGATGTAAGTGATAGAGGTGTCCGTGTAGCAGTTGGGATACTTGAGCAGCATCGCCACGGTCTCGCGCACCCAGGGCCAGCCAAAGTGGGTCAAACTAAAGCGCACATTTGGATGCGTTGCGATTGTGTGCTCAAATGCAAGCGGGTTACTGCGCGAGAGCTCTGCGCCAGGCTCCCAAGACATACCGGCATGGAAAACCACCGGCTTGTTATAGCGCTCGCACAGCTCGTAAAGCGGCTCGGCCACAGCATCATCGGGGGCAAAACCCTGCTTTGCCGGATGCAGACAAAGCCCCTTTGCCCCCAACTCGGTAAAGGCGCGCTCCAATTCGTCTGCGGCACCGCTCACCTGCGGATCTACGCTCGCAAATCCCCACAGACGATCGGGGTGCGCGGCAACCAGCATGGCAATCTGGTCATTAGTGCCAAAATGCCCTCCGCATGCCGTGGTTACATCGAGCGGCATGAGCACACTCTTCTGCACGTCGCAGACGTCCATCTCGACTTGAAGCTCATCCCAATCCATGGGGCCCATATGCCCCATACCATATTCTCGTGACCAAAAACCGAATCCATCAGGCTCATCACCCGGCGTACAGATCTCGCCGTAGAGCATAGGATGGACCAACATGTCGATAACCATTTCGTACTCCTTTCCAGGCATTTAACCCTAGTACGGCTCAAACGAACCAATCACTCGGGACGACAGCTCAGCGCCCGCCTTCATACACGCCGGAATATCAAGGCCATCGATCACGCCCTTGGTAAACCCGGCAATATACGAGTCGCCGGCACCCACGGTATTAACGACCTTCTCCGCCGGTACGATCCCGCACTCATAGAAGCGCTCACCGTCATAGGCAATGCTTCCCTTCTCGCCAAGCGTGGCAACCGCAACGCGCGGTCCCAATTCCTGCATGTGGCGTACCCAGTCTCGCAGCTCCGGAGTGTCCTCTTCAAACGACATGAACGCATAGTCTACGTAAGGAAAATGAGCCTCGCATGCATATTCGGGATCCTGGCTGAACACCGAGAAGTCCATAACCACCGTCTTGCCCGCATCATGCCATTCGGGCAGAAGGTCCAAACAATTGCCAAACAGGTCGGTGTGAATGATGTCGTGCTCTAGGATAAACGCCCGGTCGTCTTCATTCGGACGATATGTCTCCATTACGCCATCGATTGCCTCGAGATGCACGCGATCGACGCCGTCTTTCAATGCCATGAGCATCACCGAGGTGTCGCCATCCTCCACCCGCAGATGAGAGATATCAAACCCCTCAGCGGCCAGCGCCTCTCTCATCTTGTCTCCGTACTCGTCCTTGCCGACAACCGACACGGCGGATACCGAAACGCCCATTCGTGCAAGATGGATACCCCAGTCAATGCCGTTACCAGTCGGATAGAACACGCCGATGTTTTGATAGACGTCCGCGCAGCAAAAACCAGCCGCACACGCTTTAATACCCATGGTCTTCTCCAATGCTCAAAAGGGGACCCACCACATGGCGAGCCCCCTTTTTCGCGTTTCGCTTATTGTTTTGCATCGGCTGTCCAAGGCCTCATAGCCAGACCGCCGTACGCTTTCTTAAGCTATTCGACGATTGGCGCTCCGTGGCCCCAAGAACCTTCCATGCCGCACACGGTCGAGGCAAACCCGGCAGCAAAGTCGAGCGCGCGCTCGATGGCCTCGGCGCCATCCTCACCGCGCTTGGCGGAATCGAGATAGCACATCAAAAACGAGGTGAGGAACGAGTCGCCCGCCCCCATGGTGTCCTTCATGTCCGTTACCGGTTTGGCCAGCTGGCGGTAATAACGCTCGCCGTCGTAAGCAATGCAGCCCTCGGCGCCCGCCGTAGCCGACACAAAACGCGGACCCAGGCCCTTCACCCATGCCAGACGCTCGCGAATCTCGTCCTCACTCGCAGCATCCGCCGCACTAAAGAAAGCAAAATCGACGTAGGGCGCAATCTGCTCGTAGTACTCGTCGGTGGAGTCGTCCGAAAAGTCAAAAGAGACCGTGACGCCCGCAGCCTTCAACTTGGGAAGCTCGCGCTCGGTAAAGCAATAGTTGCCCGAATGAACCACATCGAACTGCTTCATGTACGCAAGGTCAAAGCGATTGAGGACATAGCGCGCATCGCCACGGATACCGCCCTCGTTGGAGCCGAGGAAGACACGGTCACCGTCGACGACGGTCACGCGAGCCGCTCCGTTCTCGCCAATCATCTGCTCGCACTTGTCAAGCTCGATACCCTCATCCTCGAGGCTTGCAATGACATGCTCGGCAGCGGCATCATTGCCAAAAATTCCCATGTATGCGGAGCGTGCGGCACCGCATTTCTTGGCATAAACGGCGAAGTTCACCGCATTGCCGCCAGGATACATGGTGTGGATATGCTCGTAGCGATCGACGACGTTGTCGCCAAATCCGAGCGCGTTAACGTTAAATGCCATGGCCTTTGTCCCTTCTAGTACTCGACAACACCCATATAGCGACGGAAATCGGGGTCGTGATCAAACACCTTGCCGCGTGCAGCACGCAGCTCGCAGTTCATGGCGTAGAACAGCACCGGGTCCAGATAGGCGCGGACGCTCGCCGGCACGGCTTCCATACCGTACTCCCTGGCATCGAGCACCATCAGCGTATCGGTATGCGTCTTAAGAAACGCCAGGGCGCGCTCGTCCATAGCACGGCACTCGCTGGAGCCCATCTGCAGGAAGTAAAAAACGCCATCCTGAGTAGCCTCGAAGGGGCCGTGGAAGTACTCGGCGGAGTGGATGTAGCTGCAGTGCTGCCACTGCATCTCCATAAGAGAGCAGATAGCGAAACCGTAGGTCTGGCTAAAGTTGGGACCGCTGCCCAGAATATAGAAGAACTCGTGCTCCTGGCAAAGCTTGGCAAAGCGATCGCCCAGCTCGGCATTTACCTTCTCGCGTGCCGGGGGAAGAATCTTATCCATCTCGGCGATACCGGCATACATATCGGCAAGATCGGCGTAGCCCTCCTGCTGATCGAGCAGCTCTGCCGCAAGCGACAGCGAAATACCAGCGGGAACCTCGGCCTGCGGCACGCCCTCGCCCCATGGGTAGACCCACGTGGTCCACTTGCCGGAGTCGATCTTGGATCCAGCGTTGTCGGTCTGGGCGATCACCGTAGCACCGGCAGCAAGGGCAATCTCGCAGCCCTCGACGACCTCCGGGGTGTTGCCGCTGTGGCTGCAAGCGATGACCAGGGACTTCTCGCCCAGACGACGCGGACGCATGATATCGAACTCGCGAGCCGTATAGATATACGAAGTGAAGGTGGTTGCCTCGCGCTGCAGAAGCTCATGAGCCGGGATCAAATCGATCATGGAGCCACCGCAAGCAATCCAGTAGACACTGTCGAACTTGCCCTTCTCGGCAATTGCCTCTTTGATCAGATCGTGTGCGTTCATATCCAGTTCCTTTCTTGTTTGGCCGCAATCAATGACGTTGGCTGCGTGGCCGATAGTTGTTTTAGTCAATCAGATATTTCTCGAATGCGGCCATGTTCTTGGCATCTGCCGCCGCCGGGTCATCGTAGTAACGACCGTCCGTGATTTCCTGGCCCAGCATGCCGTCGAAACCATGGGCGTTGAGCGTGGCGACGAAGGCGTCCATATCGTGCTTGCCATCGCCCCACACCAGATGGCCATACGGGTCACCGTCGATAAAGTGCATCTCGTGAATTGCCCCATCACCAAAGGCGGCAAACCAGTCCTCGAGCGTCTCGCCTGCAACGCCCATCGCGGTTGTATCAACCATGGGCTGTAAGTACGGGCTCGCGACCTCGTCAATCATGCGCTTCGCATCGGAAACCGTCGTCACAAGGTTGCTCTCCTCGGGACGCAGGCTTTCCATCGTAAGCACCAGACCGTGCTCGCCGGCATACTCCGCCAGAATGGACAAGTGCTCGCGGCTGCGCTTCCAGGCTTCCTCGCGGTCCTCGTCCCAGTCGCCCCAGCCCGAGTTGATGGACATGCGGTCGCACCCAAGTACCTCGGCAAGCTCAATGCCGTGCTTAAAGTACGCCAAGCTGCGCTGTTCATGCAGCGGTTTGCGTGCGCAGTACTGCCAAGGATAGACAACATTCTCGGGACACAGAGTACGATACCTAAGCCCACGGTCTGCAGCCTTTTTCGCCAGGACCTCAGCCTCAAAGTAGCCCGTGTGGTCGAGCGTCACATGCGGCTCTGCACACCACAGCTCAATGGACTCAAAGCCCAAGCGCTGCTGCACATCAAGGAAGTAATCGAGCGACCACATGATGTAGTGGATATTCATGCCCGCAATCTGCTCGCGGTGCAGCGTCGGTTTGGATTCAGACATCTTATGCCTCCTTATTTCGATCGAACACGATTTGTCCGTCCGACATCGTCATGTCAACCGCAAGATCGCGTGCGTCGCGATAATCGAGGTCGAACACATCCCGATCGAGCACGCAGATATCGGCAAGCTTGCCAACCTCGAGCGTACCCAGCTCGTCTTCGCGCATCAGATCGTACGCGCCCCCGGCAGTCCAAGCACGCAAGAGCTCGACAAGCGTCAGCGCGTTGGCCTCATTCACGGGCAGTCCATCGTCGAAGTATCCGCCGCACGCACTGTAGATTGACTCGCCCAGGCTCGGAATCAGCAGCGGCAAATCCGTACCACAGCACACCGTGCATCCGGAATCTTCCATGCCGCGGCGATTCCAGCTGTGCAAAAGTCGCGTCTTGCCAATTTGTCGACGCATCATCGACAGGCAATCCTCGCGCCGGTCCAGCGTCAGAATCTGCGGATAGACCTCGCAAATTCCACCTAACTTGCCAAACTTGACAAGATCGGTCGGATCAGAGTTCTCGAGATCGGTAATCGCATGGCGGCGAAGCAACCGTCCATGCTCGTCTCGAGGCAGCGAGGCATAGAGCGCCACGGTGCGACGAACGGCGCCATCGCCCTGGCAATGCAAGGAATATCGGAAGCCGTCAGCATCAATTGCGCGCAGCTCGTTCTCAATCAGATCCCACTCGGGCTCCTCGACAACCGTCTTGCCGGCAGCGCCCGCATCGGCCGTGTCCTCATAGGGGTCAATCATCTCGGCAAGCCCCGCCCATACGCCGCGATCGGTCATACGGTTGAAGCCAGAAAAACGAACGAACGGTCCCCGGAAGCGTTCTCGTGCCTCGCGGGCATATGCCAGATTTGCACCGGCACCCACCGGCTGCGACATCATAGAGACGCGAACCGTCAGCTCACCAGATTCCTCACGGCGAGCCATTTCGTCGGCAAAACCGTAGTAGTCATCAAACGCCATCTCCTTGATGGCGGTAACGCCGCGCTCGTTAAGCATGCTCATGTAGTCCGAATACCCCGCACGTACCTCGGGCAGCGCGAGGAAATCGCTCATCATGCGCCAGATCTTCTCGGCATAGCACGCCTGGGGTGTAAAGCCGTATCGTGCACTGGCGGCAGCATTGAGAACGCAGGTCTCCGCACCCGGTGTAAAGCAGACGACAGGGATATCGCCAAAACAATCGTCAAACACAGCTGCCGTATTTGCGTTCTCGGCATCCGATGCCAACGTTTCGGGTAGGCTGTGGCCAAAAGCCGCCGCGCAATCCGGATGATCTTCTTTCCATGCACGCAAGAGCGACACGGCCTCTTTGGCATCAGCGATGCCGGACAGATCAGACCCCAACGTCCGCAGCGCCCAGCCTGTATAGAAGGTATGTACATCGATCAGGCCAGGCATGACGGTGCGGTCGCCCAGGTCAACTACCTCGTCCGCCTGGGTCAAATACGAAGCTACCTCACACTTGGTGCCAACAGCCTCAATTCGATTGCCACGGACCGCTACGAAACCTTCAAACGGCAGGTCCCCCGTACCGGTAAAGACGCTCTTAGACGTCAGGACCGTCAAACGATCAGACATCACAACCACCTACACCGGAAGCATGCCAGAGATTGCCGTTACGATCAGGCCAAAGACGACCATGAAAATGAAGAACTTCCAAATGGTCTTCCACCATTGGCCAAACGAAATCCTAGCCACGGCAAGACCGGCGACCGTCATGCCCGCCACGGGGCTGATGGTGTTGATGGTCTGGTTGGCAAACTGGAGCGCGGTGACGGCCGCCTCGGGATTGAGGCCCATGAGCTCGGTCAGGGGGCCCATAACGGGCATGGTGAGCGCCGCCAGGCCAGAACTCGAGGGAACCAGCAAAGAGAGCAGGCCAAGGACGATATACATAAACGTGGTGTAGACGGCGGCGGGTGCACCGGCAAGCGCGGTAGCGAGCGCCTGGAGGATGGTGTCGATGATCATGCCGCCCTCGGCGATGACCAGAATACCGCGAGCGATACCGATAACGATGGCAGCGTACGCAAAGTCGGCGAGACCCTTAACGAACTCCTCTGCGATCGTCTGCTGGTCAAGGCCGCCCAGGATACCGGCAAGCAAGCCCATGCCAAGGAACACGGCGGAAATCTCATTCATGTACCAGCCCTGGGTAACAAGACCCCAGACGATAATGCCCATACCGCAAGCAAAATCGATAAGCACGAGCTTCTGACGGATAGTGAACTCTTCCTCGATGGAGGCATCGGTCACGGAAAACTCAATACGCTTGAGCTTATCGTCCTCGTACACAATGGACGACTCGGGGTTTTTCTTGACGCGCATGGCGTAGCGCATGGCCCATGCGATACCGACGGCAGTGAAGATGACCCAAGAAACGGCGCGCAGCCACAGTTGCGGATTGCCCTCGATGCCAATGATGCCTTGGGCGATCAAAACATTAAACGGGTCGATGGTCGAAGCACAATATCCCAGGTTAGGACCAAGGAAGCAGATGATGAATGCCGTCATCGAGTCATAACCGATACCCATCATGATGGGAATGAAGATGGCATAGAACGGCAGGGCTTCCTCAGACATGCCAAACGTAGTGCCGCAAATGGACAGCAATGTCATCGTGATGGGAATGATGAGGATGTCCTTGTTCTTGAGCTTTTTAATCACACGGCTCATGCCGGCATTCAAAGCGTTGGTCTTGGTGATGATCGCGAACGATCCGCCAATCAATAAGACGAACGCAACGACGTCGGCAGCCTCTTGGATACCCTTGGTGGGCGCTTGCAGAACCGCGAAGATATCCTGGCCCAGATTGATGGTCTCGCCGGTCTCGGAATCGGTGTAGTTCTTATCGACCTGTTCATAGGTTCCAGCAACGGCGACTTCACGATCGCCCGCCGCTGTCGAAATCGTCTTGCGCTGATACTGACCAGAGGGAACGATCCAAGTCAGGACCGCAAAGACAACGATCAGCAAGAACATGATCGTATAGACATGCGGTAATTTGAACTTAAAACGTCTGTTTGTCTTCTTCGCCTTCGTATCTGACATAGATACCTCCAAAGAACTCGAGACTGCATCGCATCTCGCTTCAACGTTTGCACAATGCAAACGTTCTATGACGTCCCATAGATTACCAGCAGCTTTTCCCTTCATCAAGATAATTTCAAACTGATTGCCGCAACGCGGTTGAACGGTCGCGTTTGCGCCATGAACGGTATGGAAACGCCCGGTGAGATGATCCACCGGGCGTTTCCATTCGCAATGTCCTAGATGTCAAAAACGTAGCGAGACCCAACGATCCGCTGACGACCGATGATAAACGGCCGCCGCTGCTCATCGAAAAAGAAGGCTTCCATATAAAACAAGGGTTCGCCAACGGGAACTGCCAACAGTCGAGCGACCTCGGGCGACGCGCACGCGATCTCGAGCGTGCACGGGTCGGTAAACGCGGGCGTGCGGCCCGTCCGGTTGCGCACGAACTCAAAAATGGATTGGTTAGATAGAAGTGCCGTTGATAGATAGGCGTTGTCCTCGTAAACATATATGTTGTTCTCGAGCATGACAGGGACGCCATCGGCAGTGCGCACGCGCTCAACGCAAATCAAGTCAGTTCCAACGGGAACACCAAAGAACTGCGCTTCGGTGGAATCCGCCGGCAGTATCTTTCTCGAAATGACACACGCCCCCGGTTCCATTCCGTTAACGCGGCATGCGTCCGAAAAACTCTGGACGTCATCCTTCTGGCGAATCTTGCGCTTGAGCTTGGGGGCATTGACAAACGTGCCTTTCCCCTGTCGCTTCGTTAGATAGCCCTGCTGGACGAGCTCCTCAATAGCGCGTCGCACGGTAACGCGGCCAACTTTATAGCTCTCAGCCAATTCGAATTCGTTGGGTATCCGCGCGCCTGCCTTGTAGGCGCCGGAGTTGATTTCGTTTTTAATGATATCAATGACCTGTTGGTACAGCGGTATCGCTGCTTTACCGTCAGTTGGCCCTTCAGTCGGTGGCATATACCCTCTCCCAGCACAATTAATTCTAAAACGGGCTTAAGGGCATTCAACAAGCCCTTAAGCCCGCATTAGCTTAAAGTATGCTAGGTGTCGCACCAAAATGTTGGCTATTTACTCATCAGACCCGAAAAACGCGCAACTACCGCGCTCCTAAGAAAGCGTGAGCAGCTCCGGCAGCTGGTCGATAATCTTGTCCGCGGCATCCTGGCTAAAGCCAAAGCGTTCCTCGCGCTTGGCAATGACTGTCAGGCCGGCTCGCTTGCCAGCGGTGATGCCAGGCACCGAATCCTCGACGCAGCAGCAGCGATTCGCGGGCAGCCCCAGCAGGTCCAGCGCATGCAGGTAGATGTCGGGCTCGGGCTTGCTCTCCTTAAACTGCTCGCCGCTCACCACATACTCAAAGGCATCCGACAGCCCGCACGCATTGAGCACTTCCTCGATACTAACCATGGGAGACGAGCTGGCAAGCGCCACGCGAACGCCGCGGCGCGGCAGCTCTCGAATCGTATCCACGGCGCCTGGGTTAATCAAAGCCTGATAGTCGCGCGGACGCTTATGAGCCCATTCGTCCCAACGGGCCAACGCTTCCTCGCCAGTGAAATGCCCCTTACCGGCACGCTCAAACCAATCGACCAGCATATGCAGGAAGAACTGATGCGAGGTACCGACCTGCCCATTCAACTCCTCTTGAGTCAGATTAAGCCCAAGCTCCTTGGCAAACGCGGCAGTCTCGCCCAGGTAGTAATACTCGGTATCGACAATCACGCCGTCCATGTCAAAGATAACGGCATCGAACGGAAATGCGGACACGGCACCCTCCCTAACAAAAGGACGCCCGCGAGCAGGCGCCCGAACCATGCATTAATCGGCGATTCTAACCCAGCAGCTTATCCAGCGCCACCGCAATACCATCTTCGTTGTTATTGGCGGTCACCATCTGGGCCACAGCCTTAACCTCATCGACGGCGTTGCCCATGGCAACGCCGGTGCCGGCCCACTCAATCATGGACTTGTCGTTCTGGCCGTCGCCAAACGATACGACCTCACCGGCATCGATGCCGAGTTTGGGCAGGGCACCCTCGAGCGCACGGGCCTTGTCGATACCGGGCGCCGTGTACTCAAAGTACCAGTCGGCCGTAAACATGCCCGAAAGCGTCTGGGTAAAGGGCGCGTACATCTCCTCGTGATGCGCTTGCAGATAGGCCGGGTCGCCCGCAGTGAGCAGCTTGTCCACGGGATAAGCATCAGCGACCTCATGCAGGCTCTCCACCTCGCGGATCTTAAGGTCGCACGCATCGCGCTCGTATTTGACGATGTTTTTCTGCGAGCCATCCGGCAGCGTAATCATGCAGCGGTACGAATCCTCGACATGCAAGTCGCGACCGAGCGAGATCATGGGGATCACACCATAGTTTTGCAGATGATCAATCAGACGGTGCAGTTCGTCAGCCGGCATGGCCTGGTCAAAAAGGACCTCATCGGTCTGAGCGTCGACCACATGCGCGCCATTAAAGGCAACTAGCAGACCGTCATGGTTTTGGAGGTCGAGCTCCTGCGCCAAGGCGTGCAGCCCCCATGCGGGACGGCCCGAAGCCAAAATGAGCTTAATGCCCGACTCCTGCGCCGCAAGCAGCTTCTCGCGCGTACGCGGGCTAATCACTTTCTGGTCGTTGGTGAGCGTACCGTCGATGTCCATCGCGATGGCTTTGATTGCCATATGTGCCTCCTTGCATCGTTTTTATCGCGCACTATCTTATCCGAGCCGGGGCACGTTCGCACAGCGCGCGCATGACGGTTGCAAAACCACCCCATTTGAAACAAACGCAAAAAAGTACTTGCAAAGACGCGTTCTGACATATAAGTTGATAAAAGACCGCCGTTGCGGTTTTAAGTAGATCGAGCATATGAAGTTTGAGTTTTAGCGTGTAAGAGAAGGAAGATCGGCAAAGTACAACCCCAAACGCAATGACAACTTAATGAGGTAACTGCCACATGTGAGGCACCCAGGGCATTGCTGTCTCGATTTTGAGCACGATGCCTTCCGCCTTGCATGGGCCGTTCCATCCCGCCCCTGCAGCAACTGCCTCACGGGCTCATTGAAAACCGCATAGCACCCCAACGTCAGCACATCACCCACGGCAAGCGCATCACTCACGACAACCAGCACATCAACAAACAGCACGAACATCAACCGATTGGAGAAGCTATGACAAACCACCACGCTGAAGACGGCGATAAGAAAAGCATTCTGGATGCCCGCATTGAGCGAGCATATGCAAACGAATATGACGCCGCCTTTGCCGCCGCGACCATCAAGAATTACGCGTCGCTACCGCTCGCGACGATCTTGGCCGACCACCCTCAACTGCTGAAGCGCTGCACAAAGATCATGGGCGACCCCGACATTCGCAAGCTGACAGACCCCTATGCCCCAAAACGCGACAACGATTCGTACGTTCTTACCGTAGGCTGCCTAGCCCATATGCTTACGGCGCTCGACACGAAACTCAAGCTCGAATGGGAACCCGACGAGCGTCATGAACTCGAAAGCAAGCGGAACACCCTGCGCACCGCACTGTTCCTTCCGTTGGACGGCCTCAAGCGCTGCAACGTCGAGCTCAATACACAGGCGCGGCAAAAGCCCGGGACCACGGGGCAGAAAACTCCAAGACCCCATGTGGCCATCGTCGACCGCAACCGATATAACCGCATGACCGCGCACTTTTCCGCCGAGGGAGCAGCCATAAGGACGCTGATCGACCTGCTGTGCCTCCTGAGCATCAACGAGCTATTTGAGGGCTATCTCGCCCTTGTTCCTGCGACGGCACCCAAGTCGGTAGCAAAGATCATCGAGACCTGCAGACGCCAGTTTGAGCGCCATCGCAATGGCAGCGAGATGAACGCCAGCATCGCGCAGTACTACGCGGCTCATTACAAAAATGACGGATGTGCCCCTATCGAGCATCAGCTGCGGCTCGCCTACACCACGCCCGTCGCAACGCTCCATCGCTTTGGAGCCCTTGGCGCTTGCGAGCCGCACGGACAGGCAGCCTGCCCCACAACCGAGCTCGATCTCAGGCTCGGACGAGCCCCGTAGCCCGCCAGCCCCTCCGCGGGCAACAATCCTATTCCACAACACAACCAACAGAAAGGAGTCCTCATGGGCACCAATCATTCCCCCATCATCAGCCCCCTCACCATGCGTGAATCCGCCCGAGGTATCACGCTCACCAGCATTTACGATGAGATGCTCGCCCGTCGCGAGCTCTCCGTCATGGGAAACATCGAAACCCCGATGGCCCACGACCTATGCCAGCAAATCCGCCTGCTCGATGCCACCGACCCCAGCCGCCCCATCACCATATTTGTCGCCAGCGCCGGCGGAAGCGTGCGATCGGGCCTTGCGATCTATGACGCCATGCGCCTCGCATCGTGCCCCATCCGCACCGTCTGCCTGGAATTCGCCGCGTCCATGGGCGCCGTGATCTTTATGGGCGGCGACGATCGCCGTATGGCGCCCCATGCAGAGCTCATGATTCACGACCCGCTGATCCCCCAGGGGGCAGGCGGCTCGGCACTTGCGCTGCAGGAAACCAGCCGGCGTCTCATGCAGACCCGCAAGACCCTCACGCAAATCCTCTCGGACCGCAGCGGCCTCACGCCCAAGCGCATCCAGTCCCTCACCGCAAAAGACACCTACCTTTCGGCCGAGCGCGCCGTCGAGCTCGGCTTTGCCCACGAAATCCTCTCGACCACCAAGAAGGTCGCCCATGTCTAACCTCGCCAGCCGCCTCGCCGCATCTAAGTCCGCATCGTCCACCATCCTCGCCAAGGATCGAACGCTTTCCTGCGACACCCGCCAAACGGGACTCAACAACAACGCACTTGTGATCGGCCCCTCGGGAGCCGGCAAGACCCGAAACGTCCTCAAGCCCAACCTGCTGCAAATGAACGCAAGCTACATCGTGCTCGACACCAAAGGCACGCTCTGTCGCGAAGTGGGACCCGTGCTGGCAGCCCACGGTTACCGCGTGCAATGTCTCAACTTCGCCGACCTCAACACCGTCCCGGCCCTTGCGCCCGGCATCGAGCGCTGCGGCTACAACCCCCTGAGGCACATTCGCCGCAAGGCGGACGGCAGGCCCAACCAGCAGGACATCCTCTCGGTGGCAAAGGCCATCTGCCCCATCGAGGACAACAACCAGCCTTTTTGGGATCATGCGGCGGCAAACCTGCTGTCGTGTCTTATCGCCTACGTCACCGAACAGCTACCCGCCGACGAGCAGACGATCAGCTCGGTCATCAAGCTGATCGAGCACCTGCAGGACGGTGCCACGGCCCGATTGTTTGACGATCTGATCACGACCGACCCCCAAAGCTATGCCCTCTCGCTATGGCGGCGCTACGCCATTACGCAAAATGCCGAGCGCATGCACGCGAGCATCGTCGGCATCCTTGCCGAAAAGGTCATGTGTCTGGGATTCGACGGTGCGGCACAGCTCTATCGTGAGTGCCATCAGGTGGACTTCGCTTCCATGGGACACACCCCCTGCGCCCTGTTTGTAACCGTAAGCGATATTGACCGCAATCTCGATCCGCTGACCGGCCTCTTTATTACGCAAGCGTTTATGGGCCTCATTCGTGAGGCCGATAGGCAGCCCGACGGCAGCCTGCCCGTGCCCGTGCGCTTTATGCTCGATGACTTCGCAAGTCTGCAGATCCCCCAGATCGACAACGTGCTCTCGATTATCCGAAGCCGCAACATCTGGGCAACGCTGCTGCTGCAGTCGACCAACCAGCTCGATGCGCTCTATGGCGAGGCACGCGCACGCTCCATCATGGGCAACTGCGACACGCATCTGGTGCTGGCGTTCCAGGATCCCGAGAGTGCCCGGGTGTTTTCCGACCGCGCCGACGCGCTGCCCAGCACGCTCATGGCGACGCCGATCGATCGCTCGTGGCTCTTTGTACGCGGTCGCACTCCCGAACAGGTCGAGCGCTTTAGGCTCGAAGACCATCCGCTCTACGGGGAGCTGCCCGAGGCGCAGCGAGGCCATGCGGAGGCCGAGATCTAGGCGCAGGGTTCTCGCAGCGCGCGACGCCCCGGCGATGTTCCACAAAGGCCGTGCGCCCCGGGACCACGGCAAAAGCAAAGGGGCCCGCATCCGATAGGATACGGGCCCCTGACTATAAGGCGCGATACGTTAACAGCAGCGACTACTTGCGATGCGCGCGATAGAACTCGATGAGCGCCTGGGTCGAAGCGTCCTGCTCGGCCTTGGCGGCGTCGTCGTGGAAGGCCGGGGTGATCTGCTTGGCAAGCTGCTTGCCCAGCTCGACGCCCCACTGGTCGTAGGAGTCGATGCCCCAGACCGTGCCCTCGACAAACGTAATGTGCTCGTACAGGGCGATGAGCTCGCCGAGCGCGAACGGGGTCAACGTGTCGCCGAAGATCGAGGTCGTCGGGCGGTTGCCCTCAAAGCAGCGGGCCGGGACGATCTGCTCGGGCGTGCCCTCGGCGCGCACCTCGTCGGCCGTCTTGCCAAAGGCGAGCGCCTTGGTCTGGGCCAGGAAGTTGCCCAGGAACAGCTCGTGCACGTCCTGACCGCTGTCGGTCGCAGGGTTGGCAGTGTTGGCGAAAGCGATAAAGTCGGCCGGAACCACCACAGTGCCCTGGTGCAGCAGCTGGTAGAAGGCGTGCTGGCCGTTGGTGCCGGGCTCGCCCCAGAAGATCTCACCGGTATCGGAGGTCACGGCGCTGCCGTCCCAGCGGACGTGCTTGCCGTTGGACTCCATGGTGAGCTGCTGCAGGTAGGCCGGGAAACGGTGCAGGTACTGGCAGTACGGCAGCACGGCGTGGCTCTTGGAACCGAAGAAGTTGACGTACCAGACGTTGAGCAGGCCCATCAGCGCGACGGCATTGTTCTCGAGCGGCGTGTTGCAGAAGTACTCGTCGATGGCGTGGAAGCCCTCGAGGAACTGTTGGAAGCGCTCGGGGCCGAGCACGACGATCAGCGACAGGCCCACGGCGGAGTCAACGGAATAGCGGCCGCCAACCCAGCTCCAGAAACCGAAGGCGTTGGCGGGGTCGATACCGAAGGCCTCGACCTTCTCGAGTGCGGTGGAGACGGCGACGAAGTGCTTTGCCACGGCCTCGGCGTTCTGCTCATCGGAGCCGTCGATGGCGCCCTGAGCCTTGAGCTGCTCGAGCATCCAGGTCTTGACTTCGCGGGCGTTGGTGAGGGTCTCGAGCGTGGTGAAGGTCTTGGAGACGATGATCACGAGCGTGGTCTCGGGATCCAGGCCCTTGAGCTTCTCGGCCTGATCGTTGGGATCGATGTTGGAGATGTAGCGGCAGTCGATACCGGCGTCGGCATAGGGACGCAGGGCCTCGTAGGCCATGACCGGGCCCAGATCGGAGCCGCCGATGCCGATGGACACCAGGTGCTCGATCTTCTTGCCGGTAACGCCCTTCCACTCACCGGAGCGCACGCGCTCGGCGAAGGCATACATGCGATCGAGGACCTCGTGCACGTCGGCGACGACGTCCTGGCCGTCGACGATGAGCTGGCCCTTCTCGCTTGCCGGGCGGCGCAGCGCGGTGTGCAGGACAGCGCGGTCCTCGGTGGTGTTGATGTGCTCGCCAGAGAACATGGCGTCGCGGCGCTCCTCGAGCTTCACCTCGCGAGCAAGATCGCACAGCAGCTTGACGGTCTCATCGGTCACCAGGTTCTTCGACAGATCGAAGTGCAGGTCACCGGCGTCAAAGCTCAGCTTGTTCACGCGCTCCGCATCGGCAGCGAACCATGCCTTAAGGTCGATACCCTCGGCCTCGAGCTTCTCCTGATGGGCCTCGAGCGCCTTCCAAGCGGCGGTCGACGTAGCGTCGATAGGTGCGGCAACAGTTGCCATAAAGTCCTCCTCAACATACGGGCGCATACCTCCATGCGCCCGGATAATCAGATGACCCTATTCTAGCGCAGGTCAAGACCGTAATCAGCGAGCGTTGCCAATCCGCCCCTAAACGGCGACCGACCAAAAAGGGACAGGTTAATTTTGGCAGGTCAAACGCTTTACCTACCAAAATTAACCTGTCCCTTCCTGGCAGATATTAGGCCGCAGCGCAGACGCTACCGAGCAACTCACGCAAAGGAGACCCGATGCCCTCCAGCAGTTCGGGCGCGATAATGGCAAAAACGGGAACCTCGCCGGTGCCCACGACAGCAGGCACCTTGCCCTCCGAGACAATGCATCCATAAGGCACAAAGCCGTCTTCGCCGGCATCGAGCGCCGCCATGCGACGCGCGAGCTCGCGCGCAAAGCCGGCAGTATCGGCATCGCCAATCGCCAGGACAAAGTCCACGCCTTCGTCGGTCGCCAGGGCTACGGCCTCATCGACCAAATCGTCTCCCCCGTCGCCCCCGACCAAGCCGCAGCGAAAAAGCACGCGTTCGAGCAGAGCTCGATCAAGCGAGCCGAGCGCCGCCGAGACGAGCTCATCGTGCGTATGTTTGTCACCGCCCAACACGACCAGCGCCTTGGTGCCACCGTAGTGAGCGACCAATCGTCCGCACCAGCGAGCCACGTCTCCATCCGCAACAAGGCGCGTCGGCATACCAAACCCATAATTGACCATCTTTTCCACAACCCTTCCGTGCGTATAGGCGGTATCGATCGTTAGGCTCATGCTACGAAGCGAGCTTTTCCGAGCTGTTTCGCGCTCTTTAGGGCTGCGTTAAAAACCCGATGCAGCCGCACGACCATACCCGCCAAAAAGGGACAGGTTTTGACGGTGTCTGGTCGAGCGGGTATTATCGAACAGGTATTCGATAAGAACATGTGTTTGATGGGAGGACGCGTGGCGCACGAGCAGCACACCTACATCTGCATCGACCTCAAGACGTTTTATGCCAGCGTCGAGTGCGTGGACCGCGGGCTCGATCCACTCACCACCAACCTGGTCGTTGCCGACGAATCACGCGGACGCACGACCATCTGCCTCGCCATCACACAGGCCATGAAGGACCTCGGGATACGCAATCGCTGCCGTCTGTTCGAAATTCCCGATGGCATCGACTACATCACGGCCGTACCGCGCATGCAGCATTACATGGAGGTGTCGGCGAAAATCTACGGTATCTATCTGGAATACGTCAGCCCCCAGGACGTGCACGTCTACTCCATCGATGAGTGCTTTATCGACGTGACGCCCTATCTGGACCTCTATCACACCGATGCGGAAGGGTTCGCCTGCACGCTGCGCGACGAGGTCCTCGCGCGCACCGGCATCACGGCGACGGTCGGCATCGGCCCCAACCTATTCCAGGCCAAGGTAGCGCTCGACATTACCGCCAAGCACGTACCCAGCCGCATCGGCATACTCGACGACGAGACCTTTCGCAAGGAGATCTGGCCCCATCGTCCCATCACCGATATCTGGGGCATCGGTCCCGGCGTGGCAGCCCGCCTCGAGAAATACGGCGTCTACGATCTGATGGGCGTCGCGGCGCTCGACGAAAACCTGCTTTACGACGAGCTCGGCGTCAATGCCGAATATCTCATCGACCATGCCTTCGGGCGCGAGCCGACAACCATCGCCGATATCCAAGCCTATCGCCCGCAAGCAACTTCGACCACCACAGGACAGGTGCTCTCGAAGGGTTATGCCTACGAACAGGCCTATACCGTCTTGCGCGAGATGGTCGACAACGCCGTTTTAGACTTGGTCGATAAGCACGTGGTCTGCGACAGCATCTCGCTCTTTGTGGGCTACGCGAGCGAACGCGCCGACATACGCCGCCTCGACGCCAGCGGTACAGCGCAGTATGTGGACGGATGCGGGCACCTGCGCTCGAGCACATCGAGTATCGAACCCACCGCAACCGCCGGCCCCGAGCTCGCGCCCCGTGCGCCCAAGCCCGTCCAGCGCGATGACGAACGGCGTCGCCTGGTGCGCGAAGCGCAGGCAATCGATGGCATCTTTGTGGGAGAGCATGGCGGCAAACCGCGCGGTGGCTATGCCGCACTCTTTGCGCACTCCAACGCCTCGCGAAAGCTGCCCGAGCGTACCAATTCGTTCAAGAAGATCATGGGCTATTTCGATGAGCTCTGGGCGCAGACTGTCGATCCCAAACGACCGGTCAAGCGCATCAATCTGGGATTTGGCAACCTCATGCCCGAGGAATTTGCCACCATCGATCTGTTCAGCGATATCGAGGCCGATGAGCGCGAGCGCGACCTGGCACGCGCCGTGCTGGCCGTGAAAGGCAAATACGGCAAGAACGCGCTGGTTAAGGGGCTGAGCTTTACCGCCGGCGCCACCGCGCGCGAACGCAACGATCAGGTAGGAGGACATCGTGCCTAAGTCCCAACAACAGCCGATGCGGCCACCGACACCTTTTGAACGCCTAGCGGACCCCGAGGGAAGACGTCGCTCCGCCGACCCCAGGCTCACCGCCAACGGCACCGTCCGTGCCGGCCGTGCCGCGCAGTTTATGCCCTTTGCCGCCCTCACGGGATACTACGAGCTCGTGCGTAAACAAGAGATCACCGCCGAGCCAAAATGCGAACTCACAGAAGAAAAAGCCCTCGAACTTTCGAAAAAGCTCGAGGGCCTCAAGCGCGGCGACTTGGTTCGTGTCACCTATTACGATACATACGGCTATCGCAGCCGCACCGGCATCCTCGACGAGGCGCTCCCTGCTTTCAAACTCCTCAAGCTCAAAGATATCGCCATCGACTTCGACGACATCCAGGACATCGAGCTACGCGGACGAGCCTAGACAAGGACGCGCATCCAGAGCGACGCTTACAGCGTCATGACGTAGTAGCCCGCGTCTTTCACGGCCGTCTCGAGGACATCACGATCCACCGGCTGCTTAGAGCGCACGCGTGCCGTGTGGTCCGCATACGTCACCGTTGCCCACACGCCATCCAGCGCATTGAGGGCATTGGCTACGTTCTGAGCGCAGCCGTCACAGCTCATGCCGCCGATGAGTAGCTCATCGCTATAGGGATAGTGCGATGCATCGGTATCCACCACAACAACCTTTTTGGCCTTCTTACCGCTCGCGCCATCGCTGCAGCAGCTCTTTCCGTGTGTCGAAGCGACAATGCGACGCAGTCCAAAAAACATGCCGACGGCAATGACGGCCAACACGATGAGATTCGCAGGGTTGAGCAAGTCGCTCATGCGTTCCCCTTTCAAGTAGCACTATCTAGATACCCCCATGGGGTGTCCTCATCTTAACCCAAAATCGTGTCCGTTCGGTCAATTAGTTTCCCTCTTCAAACTTTTTTGTTGACCATGGCTTACTTTCGTGTATAAGTTTTCCTAGGCTAACAACTGAGGACCCGAAAGGAGCATCGTGACTCGAACCATTGACATCCCAACATACCAAACGGCTGTCGTGCGCAACTGCTCCCCTACGCTCGCAGGTATCAAGCCGGCTTCGCTCTTTACCTATCCCGGCGTTTACGCCAACCAAAACGGAAAACCCGGCGCCGCCCATATCGAAGAGCGACGCTCTCGCCTGCTCGCCGTCATAGCCCAATGCAACCGCGAGCTCCAGCCACTCGGGATCCATATGAGCGTTTTGGTCTGGCGCCCCTGCGGAGCGCTCATCTATGTGTACCGCCCTGCGGACCTCATGCGATACCTCTCCGACCCCCGTGCCACGACGGCGCTAGCCGCCGAAGGTTACGATGTCCACAACCTGCCCGCATCCCTGGTGCATCTCGCCGCGCGCATCACGCTGGCAAGCAGCAATGCCGCAGAAAGCGCCTATGACGGCAGCGTCTGCGCACTCGCGCGAAATAGACACTGCGATACGGGGTGCATATGCGAGTTCCCCCACGAAATTGGCTATTTTTTGGGCTATCCCTACGAAGATGTCCATCAGTTTATCGTCCAGCACGGCGAAAACTATAAGGTCTTTGGCGCATGGAAGGTATACACAAACGTTGAGCAGGCGCTCACGACCTTCGATTCCTATCGCGCATGCACGCAATACCTTACCTACATCTATCAACAGGGCTGCACCCTGGGACAACTTGTCCAGGCAACCCGATAGAGCATACAAAACGCGGCCGCACGCCGCACAACCGAAAGGAAAACATATGAGCAAGATCGCCGTCGTCTACTGGAGCGGTACAGGCAACACCGAGGCCATGGCAAACTTCGTTGCCGAGGGCGCAACCGGTGCCGGCGCCGAGGCAGAGGTCATCTCCTGCGCCGACTTCTCCGCAGACAAGGCCGCCAGCTATGACGCCATTGCCTTCGGCTGCCCCGCCATGGGCTCCGAGGAACTCGAGTACGATGAGTTCCAGCCGATGTGGGACGAGGTCAAGGAGACTCTCGGCGACAAGAAGGTCGTCCTCTTTGGCTCCTATTCGTGGGCCGAGGGCGAGTGGATGGACAACTGGAAGGCCGACGCCGACGAGGCGGGTGTTAACGTCGTCGATTCCGTCATTTGCTACGATGCGCCCGACGATGAGGGCGAGACCGCTTGCAAGGCCCTCGGAGCCGAGCTCGCGTAACGAACCCAGGACCTCCAAAAGAGTCTGCATCAAAGCGCATCCTTATCCCTACAAAAGAGCGGGGGCTGGATTCAAGTCCAGCCCCCGCTCTTTTATAACGGCAGTTACACCAACCGGCTACGAGATATTGCCCAAGAACGCCTTGGTACGCTCGCTCTTGGGGTGGTCGAAGACCTCGCTCGGCGTACCCTCTTCCACAATGACGCCGCCGTCCATAAAGACGACGCGGTCGGCGACGTCGCGGGCAAAGCCCATCTCGTGCGTCACGACGATCATGGTCATACCGTCGCGTGCCAGGTCGCGCATGACACCCAGAACGTCGCGAACCAGCTCGGGATCGAGCGCCGACGTGGCCTCGTCAAAGAGCATAACGTGAGGGTTCATCGACAGGGCGCGGGCGATGGCAACGCGCTGCTGCTGGCCGCCCGAGAGCTGGCTCGGCATAAAGTCGATACGCTCGGCAAGACCGACCTTGGTCAGCTCCTCGACGGCGATCTTCTCGGCCTCTTCCTTGCTGCGCTTGAGCACCTTTTGCTGCGCAAGCATGACGTTCTTTTTGACCGACAGGTGCGGGAACAGGTTGAACTGCTGAAACACCATGCCCAAGTGCGTACGCACCTTATTGAGGTCAACGCCCTTGGCGCACACATCCACGCCCTCGACGACAATCGAACCACTCGTAGGATGCTCCAGACGATTGATGCAGCGAAGCATCGTCGACTTGCCCGAGCCCGAAGGACCCAGAACTACGACGACCTCGCCCTTATGCACATCCAGATCGATATCGCGCAGGACCACGTTATCGCCAAAGGCCTTCTGGAGGTTCTTAATGCTGACGACGACCTCGTTCGAGTTATTGGTTTCGCTCATGATAGGACCTCCTTACAGACCGGCGATGTGATCGGCAGGCGTCGCGACAACCTGTCCGGCGCTCTTGGCGGGACGCTTCTTCTTGGTCTCGGTCGTACCCAAAAGCCTCGCCTCAAGACCGCTCACCAAGCGAGCGAGCGGCAGGGTGATGACCAGATAGAACAGGGCGGCAACCACGTACGGTGTAATGGAGCCCGTCGTGGCCACGATGGTACGGGCGTTCATGACGATTTCGACCACACCCACGGCGGCAAGCAGCGACGTATCCTTGTAAAGCAAGATAAACTCGCTGGTCAGCGTAGGCAAAACATTGCGGAACGTCTGCGGAATCATAACGTAGAGCAGCGTCTGGAAGGCATTCATGCCCAGAGAGCGAGCAGCCTCGTTTTGGCCCTTGGGGATCGATTGAATACCGGCACGGAAGATCTCGCACAGGTACGCAGACGAGTTCATGGCCATGACGATAACGCCCAAAACATAGTCGTCCACCTTGACGCCGGCCAACGGCAGACCGAAGAACGCGATATAGATCTGCAGGAACGCCGGCGTACCGCGAATGATATTCACGTAGATGCCGGCGAGGCAGCGCAGGATGCGCGACTTGGAGATGCGCATAAGCGACAGGGCAAAGCCAAAGGGAATTGCCAGCGGAAACGCCACGAGCACGATCGAAAGCGACATAAGGAAGCCCTTGAAGACGATCGGCAGGCTCTGGACCAAAATGACCGGGTTCAGGAACAGGCGCAGGAACATATTGGAGTTCCACGCCTCGACCCACGGCTGCTCCTTAAGGTCGGCCAGGAAGTTATCGAAGGCCGTCACGCCCTTGATCTCCACCGACGGAATCTTGGAGATCTTCTTGGTCGAACCGTCGGCGAGCGTATAGGTGCCGCTAAAGGCCTCATCGCCGCCCTCGACGGGAAACGTCACACCGTAAACCTCGACGCGGAAATAGCCGCCGGCAGGCGCCGTCTCGCCAAAGTCAATCTTGAGCGTCTGGCCGTCAGCCTTGCACGTGGGCTTCATGGGCGTACGATCCATGAGGTCCTCGCCCGAGAGCATCGTCAATCGCGTGTCATCGGTACCAAACGTCGTGCCGTCGACAAACGTCAGCGAAAGACCGCTCAGCTCCTCGTCGGCATCGGCCTGAACTTCCCAAGTGATGCGCGTCTCGGTGCCGCCGACCACATCGCTACCCGAACCGGTATTGGGTCGGGCGGTAATCTTTGCGGTCTCAAGCGCCTGGGCGGTCGTGGGCACGCAGGCCCCCGCGCATACCAGGGCGAGCGCCACAGCCAGGGCACAGGCCAGCTTTTGGAGCATCGAGGGCAGTGGAAAACGCTGCTCCGCGGCCCCTTTGTTCAGTCGAGACAAGGTGGCTCCTATCGTAGAAGTTGCCGGCAAAACGAGACGGAAACGCTCTCCGTCAAGAGAAGCGCAAAGGCCCTTTCCGCCAAAACGGAAAGGGCCCGCGCGCAATCAAGTAGTTATTTTACTTGATATTGTACTTAGCCATGAGGGCGTCGACGGTACCGTCGTCGGTCAGGTCCTTGATAGCCTGGTTGATGTCGTCCTTGAGCTTGGTGTTGCCCTGGTTGATGGCGATGGCGTACTCCTCGCCGGTGCTGATCTGCTTGATGGTCTGGCAGGTGTTGAACTGCCCGGCGGTCAGCTGGCTCGCAACGGAGCGGTTGGTGACTACGGCGTCGCCCTTATCGGACTGCAGGGCGCTGAAGCACTCGGTGGCGTCCTTGTAGGGGACGATCTTGGCCTTGGGGAAGTTCTCCTGGGCAAAGGCCTCGGCGGTCGAGCCAGACTGGACGATGATGGTAGCGTCGGCGTTGTTGAGCTTCTCGCTGTAGTTGTCGGCCGTGATGTCGGTGTTATCGACCTTGGTCACGATAGCCTGATCGTCCATGTAGTAGGAATCGGAGAAAGTGACTTCCTTCTCACGCTCGGGCGTGTCGGTGATAGCCGCGATGGAGACGTCGTACTTAGCGCCCGAAGCGACACCGGGTACGAGTGTGTCGAAGTCATTGTTGACGTACTCGACATCCAGGCCCAGCTTGTCGCCGATAGCCTTGATGAGCTCAAGGTCAAAGCCCTGATAATCGCCGTTGTCATCCTTGTACTCAAACGGAGCGTACTCGGCAGAGGTGCCGACGGTCAGCGTACCGTCCTTGACGAGCGCGTACTCCTTGGAGCCGTCGACCTTCTCGACCTTGGCGTCGTCAGAGCTGCTGGAACCGGCATCAGAACCAGAGGTGGCGTTGGACGAGCCGCAGCCCGTCAGTGCGAGGGCGAGCGCCATGGCGCCCGTGGCGGCAAATGCGCCAAGCTTCTTGAGCTTCATAATCAGTCTCCTTCCGGTGACCCCGTTTGATTCTGAGGTCTGCAAAAACTGATGGCTATTATGCACCCGCTTGGGAGAATCTGCAATCAGAAAACTGATTGAAACAAACCCATAACGTGAATGGAACACTCCACTTTGTGACAGTCATTACTGCTGCAACGACCTTAACAGTTTGATTTCAGCCGCATAACCTGCAAGTTCGTTCGGTGTCTCCAAAATAAATGGCAATGCGCGCAAGCGGCTATTTGATACAATATTCTGCATAACCTGCATACCGCCGCCAAACTCTTCACTACCCAGATAGCCCTTACCGATGCATTCGTGGCGGTCCTTATGGGCGCCGCAGGGATTCTTGGAGTCATTGATGTGCACGGCGCGCAGGCGCTCGATACCCACCACACGATCGAACTCGTCAAGCACACCGTCAAGATCGCGGACGATGTCATAGCCGGCGTCATTCACATGGCAGGTATCTAGGCAAACGCCCAACTTGGCCGACAGCTCGGGGCGCTTGTCGGCAACGCCCTCGATGATGAGCGCCAGCTCCTCAAAGCTGCGGCCCACCTCGGTGCCCTTGCCGGCCATGGTCTCGAGCAGCACCGTCGTCTGCTGGCCCTCAAACATCACCTGGCACAGGGTGTCGACGATCATCTGAATGCCGGCATCAGTCCCCTGCCCCACATGTGCGCCGGGGTGAAAGTTGTAGTAGTTGCCGGGCAGTGCTTCCAGACGCTGCAAGTCCTCGGCCATTGCCTCCAAGGCAAACTCACGCGCCCGCTCTTTGGCAGAACAGGGGTTGTAGGTATAGGGGGCATGCGCCACGAGTGGGCCGAAGTCGTTTTGCTCCATAAGCTCGCGCAGGGCCGCCACGTCATCCATGTCAAGATCTTTCGCCTTGCCGCCGCGCGGGTTGCGCGTAAAGAATGCAAAGGTATTGGCGCCAATGGATAGCGCCGTCTCCCCCATCGCCCGATAGCCCTTCGTCGTCGAAAGATGACACCCAATCGTCAGCATCTCCAGCTCCCCCTCATCAGTTGCGGTGAAATAGTTCCTGTTTGGCCCCTATTCTGCCGCAAACAGGAACTATTCCACCGCAACTTATAAAAGGGGCATCAGAGATGCGGGCCACCAAGCACCACGGTCGCCGGCGTCATGATCCCCTACGTGTCAGCGCCAAGTCCTAGAGGGCTAGACGGATTGCATCGATAATGCGCGCGCAGCGCTGTGTGGCGGCAAGGGGCATGACGGGGCTCTCGAGTTTCCCCGCCCGGATGAGCTGGGTCGCATGCTGGATTTCGCCGTAGAAATCATCGACCCCAAACGGGGCATTTATTTCGAGCATTCGTCCGTCGGAGCACTTCACATGGGCGAGCTCGGGGCGATGAAGGCGCTCGATTTCCAACGAGCCCCGCTCGCAGGCAATCGTTAAGCGGCTTTCATATGCTGCCTTGCCGTCGCACACCATATGAATGGGTATGCCGCCGACGCTCATATGAATCTCATCGGCCCAATCCACGCGGCCGCCCGATACGTCACGCCAGCGAACTTCACGGGACGAAACCTCGCACGCGCCCGCGAGCAAATCCTCAAACCAACCGACCGCATAGCAGCCCATGTCATATAGACAGCCGCCCTGCAACGGATCGAGCAGATAGCCCGAAGGAGACTCGCCGTAATCGAGCTTTTGCACGCTTTCAATCGAGACAATTCGGCCAAGCTCACCCGACGCAAGCAAGTCCTTCACGCGAGTGCGCATCGGGCAAAACCGGTTCTTCATCGCCTCCATAAACAGCACGCCGCGCTCGCGAGAGGTGGAGGCAATCGAGAGAGCCTCTTCCTCACTCAAAACGGCCGGCTTTTCGCACAGCATGGCCTTTCCGGCGCGCAGCGCGCGACAGGCCCAACGCGTATGCATGCCATGCGGAAGAGCCAAGTAGATTGCGTCGACATCGGGGTCGGCAATCAACGCATCATAAGCCGCATCGCCGCTATCGTCAGCCGTGGCATAACTGTGCGCGGCATCAATCGAAAACGCCCTGCAAAACTCCTCAACATGCGAAGGAGTGCGACCGGCGGCAGCCACAAGCCGTGCCCCGTCCACCTCCTTGAGCGACGATGCAAATCGATGCGATATGTTTCCAGCGCCCAAAACGCCCCAACGAACCTCACGTAAATCATCACATGAATCCCGATGGCCCACGACAACCCCCTTCAGTTGCGGTGGAATAGTTCCTGTTTTGCCCCTATTCTGCCGCAAACAGGAACTATTCCACCGCAAGTTATAAAAGGGGCATCAGGAGCGCGTTTTGCAAAAGGCTTTAAGCGCAGCCGTTACGGGGCCAGGCTGGAAACGTCGGCGCACATCGTCGAGACGCTCGGGAATATCGATGTGCTGCGGGCAGTGACGCGCGCATTTGCCGCATTTGATGCAATTGCTCACCAGCTTGGGCTCGTTCGTCCGCACCGCGCTTGCCGTAAAGTATTGAGACAGCCCCGTAAACCAACTATGCGCGTAGCTCGCGTTGTAGGCGCCAAAGCAACCGGGAATATTGATGCCCTTGGGGCACGGCATGCAGTAGCCGCACCCCGTACACGGCACGCGATTCGATTTCTCAAACTCTCCCAGCACACGTGCGATGGTATCGAGCTGCTCTGTCATCATCGAATCCGGCAGTGCGCGATCCGCCAATGCCGCGTTCTCGTCCACCTGCGCGGTATCGGTCATGCCCGAAAGCAGCATCGTGACTTGAGGATGGTTCCACACCCACGAAAGGCCCCAAGCAGCCGGCGTCTTCAGGTACGGATCGCGTACGCCATCGAACACGGCGCGGGCACGCGGAGGCAGTTTGCCCGCTAAACGTCCGCCCAACAGCGGCTCCATCACAAACACCGCGAGCCCGCGCTCGGCGGCCGCCATGAGTCCCGCCGTTCCCGCTTGGTAGCGCTCTCCAGCGTAGTTGTACTGGATCTGGCAAAAGTCCCAGTCATACGCGTCAAGCATCGTGAGAAAGTCCGCCGCACTGCCGTGGTACGAAAAACCTATCTGGCGAATACGCCCCGCAGCCTTTTGGTGCGCAATCCAGTCCTCGATACCCAACGCTGCCACGCGCTCCCACTGCGCGGGCGAGGTGATGTTGTGCATGAGGTAGTAGTCGATATGGTCAGTCCGCAAACGGTGCAGTTGCTCGTCAAAAAAGCGGTCGAAATCCTCCGCGCATTTGCACGAAGCATGTGGCAGCTTGGTCGCGAGCAACACCCGGTCACGCAGCCCCAAGCGCTCAAGCGAGGCGCCCACGCACGCCTCGTTACCGGGATAGAGATACGCGGTGTCCAGATAATTAATCCCCTGCTCCACCGCACGGGAAATGATGGCATCGGCTGTCTTCGCATCGGGGCGTCCCGGCGCGCCGGGAAACCTCATGCAACCCAGCCCCAGCGCCGAGATACGGTTGCCGCTTTTGGGGTCAACGCGATATTGCACTGCCTTTCCTCTCCCCTCGAAGCCCTAATGAGGCGAAACACAACGGCCACGCCGTCGAAACACATTGGAATCGCAATCGAGAACGTATCGTAACGTAGCAGAAATCGAGCCGTCACGACACCGCTTTAACATCAGCAAAAAGCCCGATGAAAGGAGGCGAGCGTGACCACGCGCGAGGGCGGCTACCCCTACCCCGGTGAACAATACATCCTCTCGGTCGACCGTTATCAGATCGAGGTCATGGACCATCTGGACGAGCTTCCCGCCACAGGCGCTGTCATCTTCTGCACCTTCCCCAAGGTGCGCGATGGCGTTGGATATCCCGCACGCGTTTTCGCGGTCTGCCCTGCGGCATAAGCGCACAGCGCAATAGTTTCTTTTTCTTAACAGCAGCCCCGCGCGCTCACCAAACGTCCCGGCGACATACAATCCATCAGGCGCCCCTTACGCGGGCGCCTTATATATGGGGAGATGATTCACGTGCAGATCAACAAGGTCGCCTTTATCGGCAAGGGCGGCGTCGGCCTGCTCTACGGCAGCATGATTGCCGAGGCCCTCGGCAATGACGCCGTCGAATACGTTATGGATGACGCCCGTTTTGAGCGTCACGCGGGCGATGTGCTCACCGTCAACGGAAAGCCTTGCGATCTCACGTCCGTCCGCGCCAGCGAGGCAGCGCCCGCCGATCTGGTCATCCTGACGGTCAAGACCACCGGTCTCGACCAAGCACTCAAGACTATGGAGCGTGTCGTGGGACCCAACACGCTCATCGCCTCGCTGTGCAACGGCATTACGAGCGAGCAAAAGATTGCCGAGCGCTTTGGCTGGGAGCACACCGTCCTGGGTATCTGCCAAGGCATGGACGCCGTGTTCCTCAACGGAGAGCTCACCTTTACCAATGCGGGCGAGATTCGCTTTGGCGCGGCAGCGGGCACCAAGCCCGCAACCGTTACCGCCATCGACGAGCTCTATACGCGCTGCGGCATCGCCCATACCGTCGAGAGCGACATTGCGCACCGCATGTGGGCCAAACTCATGCTCAACGACGGCATCAACCAGACCTGCATGGCCTACGGCGGGACCTACGGAAGCGCCACGGAGCCGGGCTCCGAGCAGCGCCGCTGTTTTGTCTCCGCCATGCGCGAGACGCTTGCGGTTGCCAACGCCGAGGGCGTTGAGCTGACCGAGGCAGACCTGACGCAAATGGTGCACCTCATCGAGGGAATCGACCTCGCCGGTATGCCCTCGATGGCGCAGGACCGCATCGCACAACGAAAAACCGAAGTCGAGGAGTTCGCGGGCACCATTTGCCGCCTGGCCGCCAAACACGATATCCAAGTGCCGCAAAACGATTGGCTCTACCAGAGGATTCGCGAAATAGAAAGCAGCTGGTAGTGCTCGGCATACTGTAGCCAGCAGATCCAATGGCAAAGCCGCCGCAAGGGGCACTCCCCTCGCGGCGGCTTCCTTTTTCATCTTTGGCCAAAAATCAGCTTCACAACGGTTAGAGCTGCGACTCCGACGCCTGGTCCTCATCGTCGCGACAAAGGACTACACCTGCACTTCCCAGCAGCGTGGCCGCGATCAGCGCGCCGACCACGATAGGAGCAGCCCCGCATGTCCCCTGAATGCCCGCGACGAGCGCGGCCGTGGGACCAAGGCAGCCAAGCATCAACGCGACGGCGGCAACGGCGATATCTCGAGCATTCACAAGACCACTTCCTCCAAGAGAAAGACCTTATTTCTCAAGAACCAGTGTGCCCCGCATCCATACGCCCAGCGTACCGCCACGGTAAGGGCTCTGTTAACTCAAACGCATACATAGAACGGACGTCCTTACGTTGCCCTAAAGCTCGGTAAAGACGCCCGTCCGCCAAATATCCGTGATGCAGAAAAATTACCAACCGGTGTAGTAATCGGTGGTTCCGGCAGCGCAGCCGGAGTCATAGACCTTGCAATCACCCTTGGAGCCCGTAAAGGTCGAGCCCTGGGCCATATCGCCCGCGGCAACAACGTAATAGCCGTCGGAATCGCGCCAGAAGCCCTCAGAATCCTGAGTCCATTCGCCCGTGCGATAGTGATAAAGCACATTGCTGCTGTAATAGGTCTCGCGGCGACCGTTGTAGTTATTGACACCCGCAGAGCGCGTCAGGCCCGATCCGTTCGCGTAGGACGCGGCAGACGCGTAGGACGGAGTGTAACCGGCGTTGTAGTACGAAGCCTGGGCGGCCTCGGCAGCCTCCGCCTCGGCGGCAGCAACCTCGAGCGCTTCGCGCTTGGCATCCTCAAGTGCAGTGCGCAGCTCGTCGAGCTCGGTCGACTTCGCGTCGACCTCCTCCATCGTCAAAAGACTGCCCGCACCGTCGATACAACTCTGCAGTACAGCGCGCTCGTCATCGGTGGCATAGTCACCGTACATGTTCATGATGATCTGAGCACGCATCTCAAGGGAATCGCGCTTGGCCTCCATCGAGGCATTCCACTCCTGCATGGAGCCAAAGCCGTCGCTGCGATAGTCGACGGGCTGCACCAGCGTCGTCTCGGACGGCGTGGATCCAACCGTGTCGGACAGTGTTGCCGCGTGGGCATCAGTTGCACCGGCGCACGCCAAAAGTGCCACGGTCAGAGCGGCGGAAAGGGCGGCGGCTTTCGGTTTTCGTGAATCGATCCTCATGTAGCTGGAAACCTCCGTAGTGCGTTTTTGCTGCGTTTGAGCTGCGTGTGATTCGATCGCGCTGCATAGTACCCCGAGCAAATCGCGACCTGCGGTTTTACTCAAAAGGCGCACGTCAATTGCGTAAAACTCACATCCTCTCAACAGGAGTTTTCCACAACTCGAATGCATAAAGCATGTCAAAAACCCTGTTTTTGCGCCCTGCCTATGCAAAAAAGGCGCCTGCGCAACCATTGTTCGCACAGGCGCCTTGAGCAGGCATTTTATGCAGTTATACCTATCGAATCGCAAGGGGTCCTTGCACAAGTCGCCTTACTCGTCCAGCGCGGCGAAGGCCTGCTTCAGATCCCAAATGATGTCCTCGGCGTTCTCGGTACCGATGGAAAGACGGATCGTGGAGGACGTAATGTTCTGCTCGGCGAGCTCCTCGGCAGAGAGCTGGGAGTGCGTAGTCGTAGCCGGGTGCACGACGAGCGACTTGACGTCGGCCACGTTGGCGAGCAGCGAGAAGACCTGCAGATGATCGATGAACTTCCAAGCTGCCTCCTGGCCACCCTTAATCTCAAAGGTAAAGATCGAGGCACCACCGTTGGGGAAGTACTTCTGATAGAGCTCGTGATCGGGGTGCTCAGACAGGCTCGGGTGGTTCACCTTGGCGACGTGGCTGTCGCCAACCAGGAACTCAACGACCTTCTTGGTGTTCTCGACATGGCGGTCGACACGCAGCGACAGGGTCTCGGTGCCCTGGAGCAAGATCCAGGCGTTAAACGGGCTGATGCAAGCGCCCTCGTCACGCAGCAGGATGGCGCGGACATAGGTCGCGAAGGCGGCAGGGCCGGCGGCCTCGGCAAACGAGACGCCATGGTAGGAGGGGTTGGGCTCGGCGATCTGCGCATACTTGCCGCTCGCCTTCCAATCGAAGTTGCCGCCATCGACAATCACACCGCCCAGCGAGGTACCGTGGCCGCCAATGAACTTAGTTGCCGAGTGAACGACGATGTTGGCGCCATGCTCCAGCGGACGGAACAGATACGGAGTGCCGAAGGTGTTATCGACGACGACCGGCAGGCCATGCTTCTTGGCGACCTCGGAGATGGCGTCGATGTTGGGAATATCGGAGTTGGGGTTACCGAGCGTCTCGAGATAGATGACTGTGGTGTTGTCCTTGATGGCGCCCTCGACCTCGTCCAGGTTGTGGGCATCGACGAAGGTGGTCTCGACACCAAACTGGGAGAGTGTGTGCTCCAGCAGGTTGTAGGAACCGCCGTAGATGGTCTTTTGAGCCACCACGTGGTCACCGGCCTGGGCAAGAGCCTGCAGGGTATAGGTGATAGCAGCAGCACCGGAGGCGACGGCGAGACCTGCCACGCCACCCTCGAGTGCGGCGATACGGTCCTCGAAGACGCCCTGGGTGGAGTTGGTCAGACGGCCGTAGATGTTACCGGCGTCGGCAAGACCAAAGCGGTCGGCGGCGTGCTGGGAGTTGCGGAACACATAGCTCGTGGTCTGGTAGATAGGCACGGCGCGGGAGTCGGATGCAGGATCGGCACTCTCCTGGCCAACGTGAAGCTGCAGGGTATCGAAACCAAAGGTGTGCTCGGGGTTGTTGATAAACTGGCTCATGATGATCTCCTTGATCGAACAAAAGTAAATAAAAAGAGAGAAGTAAGTCGCTGTCTCCTGATCACGCCGACGGGCGCAAACAGGAGCCCGGCATTCGTCTTGGTAAGCAATTCATATGCGGGCCTCCTTTCGCATCCCGGTTCTGTGGTTGGTTTAATTACCTACCGCCTTTGTGTGTTTTGAATAGTACGAGCATTGTTTCGCTCGGTCAATCACTTAAAAGCGCTAACCTGTTATCGGTTTTATAGATAGTAATCGAAAGGATGGCGTCGATGACCCTTCAGCAGCTTCGTTTTCTGATTGCCGTGGCAGAGTCCGGCTCAATTAACGCCGCAGCTCAGCGCCTCTATACCGCTCAGTCCAACATCTCAAACGCCGTCAAAAGCCTGGAACAGGAGCTCCACCTGGAGATCTTTACGCGCTCCAGCCGCGGCGTCACGCTCACCAACGACGGCACCGAGCTTTTGGGCTATGCGCGCCAGGTCGTAGAGCAGGCCGACATGCTCGAGGCGCGCTACGAGGACGGCGGCACCCCGCAAGCCCGCCTCGCCATCTCCGCCCAGCACTACGCCTTTTCGGTCGAGGCCTTTGTCAACGTGGTCGAGCGCTGCCGCGACAGCAAGTTCGAGTTCATCATGCGCGAGACCACCACATCGCAGATCATCGATGACGTCCGCGCGTTTCGCAGCGACATCGGCATCCTCTATCTGGACGACTTTAACGTCCGCGTTCTGCAGAAGGCTTTTGCCGATGCGCGCGCGAGCTTCCATCCCCTATTCGACGCGACGGTCCACGTCTTCGTTAGCGAGCGCCACCCGCTTGCCCGCCGCCCGCAGCTGTCCCTTGCCGACCTCACACCATATACGCGCTACAGCTTTGAGCAAGGCACCTCGAACTCCTTCTATTACGCCGAGGAACCTTTTAGCTATATCCCTTGCGACCGCAACATACGAATCTCGGACCGCGGAACACTTACTAACTTACTTATCACGTCGAACGGTTACACCCTGTCGACCGGTGTCCTCTCCAATGAAATGCAATGGGGTATGGCATCGATCCCGTTAGCAGACGCCCCAACGATGCACATAGGCTACATCATGCATAACGATCGCAAGCCCTCTCCCCTCTTGCAGCAATACCTCGACGAGCTCAACCGCATCATCCATGCCAACTAACTGTCGGAAGACGGGGTAGAAATCGTAGATTGCTAGCCCCCGGCGGGCATGGCGCTACAATGGTCACTCACACGAAACGTACCCAACGAAAGGAAGCCCGTGAAGGTCATCATCTATACCGACGGCTCGGCCCGATCAAATCCGGGACGCGGCGGCTACGGCGCCGTGCTCAAATACACCAACCCCGCCGGCAAGACCTTTACCTCCGAGCTTTCGCGCGGCTACGCCAAGACCACCAACAACCGCATGGAGCTCATGGCCGTTATCGTGGCGCTCGAGGCACTTAACCGCCCCTGCGAGGTCGAGGTCCATTCCGATTCGCAGTACGTCGTCAACGCCTTTAACAAGCACTGGATCGACGGCTGGAAAAAGCGCGGATGGAAAACCGCCAACAAGCAGCCCGTCAAGAACCGCGACCTGTGGGAGCGCCTACTCACTGCCAAAAGCAAGCACAAGGTTGAGTTCATCTGGGTTAAGGGTCACGCCGGTCACGAGCTCAACGAACGCTGCGATGAGCTCGCCACCACGGCAGCCGACGGCAGTAACCTCGATATCGACACCGGCTTTAACGAGAGCGACCTGTAACGGCGTTTTCGCGCAGCTTTATATCCCCACGCGCTACACTCATCCTGTAGACCAAACAACGCAAGGGGGACGTATGCTGCGCATCGCGACCATCGGCACATCCATGATTACCGACGACTTTATCCAGGTCGTCAACGCCAACGACCAAGCCGCGTTTGTGGGCACGCTCTCGCGCGATGCCAATCGCGGTGCTGCCTTTACCGCCGAGCGCGGTGGCGAGCGAAACTTTACTTCACTCGATGAGCTCGCGGCAGCCGCCGACGTCGACGCCGTCTATATCGGCAGCCCCAACGCACTTCACTACGAGCAGGCCCTTGCCTGCATCGCCGGTGGCAAGCACGTCATCGTCGAGAAGCCCTTCTGCGCCACCGAGGCGCAAGCGCTGGAAGTCTTCCGCGCTGCCGAGGCAGCAGGTGTCGTGGCCCTCGAGGCCATGCGTCCCCTCCACGATCCCGCCTTCCACGCCATCGAGGACGCCCTGGGTGAGATCGCCCCCATCCGCCGCGCCTCATTGCGCTTTGGAAAATATTCCTCGCGCTACAACGAGATTCTCGCGGGACGCGCCACCAATATCTTCGACTGCAATATGGCCTCGGGTTCCCTCATGGATATTGGCGTCTACACCGTCGAGCCCATGGTCGAGATTTTCGGCATGCCCTCCGGCCTTACGAGCATGACCACCCTGCTCGATCCCACCACGCGACAGCTCACGCACGGCCCCATCGACGGCTGCGGTTCCATCCTCGCCAGCTACGGCGGTGGCCGTATCTCCGTCGAGCTCGCGCACTCCAAAATTACGAATGACCTGCTGCCCTCGCAGATCGAAGGCGAGCGTGGCACTATCCAGATCGACCATCTGTCCACGCCCCGCAACGTCCGCATCGACTATCGCGGCGACGTCGTACGCGGCTCGGCGACCGAGGCGCCGCGCGAACAGGGCGACAACGGCCGCGTGCTCGACCTGCCCAAATCGAGGAACACTATGGAATACGAACTCACAGACTTCATCACCGCCATCGGCGGCATCGATAACGTCAAGGAAGAGATTTGGGAGACCCCGGCGGGCCGCCACGAGCTTGGCCACTACCGCGATGTCACGCTCGTCTCACTACGCATCATGGATGCCGTGCGCCAGCAGGCCGGCATAACCTTCCCGACCGACGCAGGCAAGCAGGCATAGCGATGGGCTTCTTCGATACGTTCTTCTCCAGCGTCACCGGCGGCAGTCGAGAGCCTCAAAAACCATCAAACGTCGAGCTCGAGCTGCGCCGCAGGCTTACTGTGCTCGCAAGCGACGAGGCCACTCAAGACACTCCCCTGCGCTATTTCCTGCGCTGGGAGGGGCAAGTCCAAGGCGTTGGTTTTCGCTTTACCAACACCAACCTCGCGCAGGCACGCTCCCTCACCGGCTGGGTGCGTAACATGGAAGACGGCTCAGTCGAGATGGAGATACAGGGAGCTCCGGCAAACATCCTATCTCATCTCGAGGCGCTTCATGCCTCCTACGAGTGCATGGGAACGCGTTTTCGCCTCGTAGACGCCCAGGCCCGAGCCCCACTTGCCAATGAAGACGGTTTCAGTCCTCATTATTAGTATTGTGTGCTAAATACGGTATCATTTACCTACGACCGTTAATAGAAAAGAGGCGAGGCGCATGGCGGTGCAAAGAAGGAATACCAGGCAGCGAAAGCTGGTTCTTGACGCCGTGCGCCAAAGTTATAACCATCCCACCGCCGACGAAATCTACAACGCCGTGCGCGAACAGGATGACAAGATCAGCCGCGGCACGGTCTACCGCAACCTCAATCTCTTGGCCGACGCCGGCGAGATTCTCTCCATCAAGACGCCGGGCGGAAGTCGTTTCGATCGCACCATCGAGCCGCACGCACATATCATCTGCACCTCGTGCAGCCGCGTCATCGACGTACCGCTCCCCTTCGATGCCCAGCTCGACGCCAAGGCGTCCGAGCAAATCGGCTGGCACGTCACGTCGCACTACACCATCTTCGAGGGTCTCTGCCCCGACTGCCGGTAGATGTTTGGGGCATGCCTACTCGGCAAGTAGACGACGCAGTTCTTCTTCGACCGTGCGCACGTAACGGACGCGGTCGTTGATGCCGCGCATTGTGGGGTTGCAGTTCTCCATCAGATAGGGATGGCCCACGACGTTGAGCATGTCGCGATCGTTTTCGTTATCGCCAAATGCCATCATCTCATCGGGCGAAATACCCAAGGCACGACCGTAATCGGCAAGCGCGGAACCCTTACCCGAATCAAAGCCGATAAAGTCCGTCCATTCGGTTCCCGACGTCATCACGTCGACACGGTCGCTAAAGAGGCGCTCGAAATACTCCAGCGCCGCCGGCTGATTCACCTCGGGCGTCTGGAAGGCAATCTTAATGACGTCCTCGTCGATGTCCTCGGGGCGGTCGACCACCGCCACATCGCAGTGGACCTCATAGCGCAAATGGTCGACGAACGCATCGTTGCCGCTCATGGTGTAGAGGTGTCCCTCACACGAAAGGGTCACGTCGGCATGGGGATACGCAACCACGGCATTCGCGATATCCATAGCAAGGCTACGCTCCATGGAACGCTTGACAACGGCACGCCCCTCGCTCATCACTAGGGCTCCGTTTTCGCATACATAGGCGAGCTCATCGGCCACCGGGGCAAACAGGTAGCGCAAGCTCGCATATTGACGACCGCTCGCCGGCATAAACACGATGCCGCGACGATGCAGCTCGTCGATGAGCTTAAAAGCCTCGGAACGCGGCTCGCGCTCCCCCGGATGCAGCAACGTGCCGTCCAAATCGCATGCAATCAGCTTGATTCCCTCAAGACCCATATGCTTTCCCCCAAAGCACCTCATCAACAGTAAGACGGACTTTGAATAGCTGCCTCTCAAAGTCCGTCTTACTCATACGCACGTTAACCGCGCGCCTTTTTTACGATCGTAAAGTCTGGAGCCATACTCACAACGGCATCCGCCGCACTCGACGCAAAGCGCCGGTCCGCATCGAGTTCACGGGTAACCACCGAGAGCCGAACGCCCTCGACGCCCCGGAGCATGCGGCCCAAAACAGGCTGCACCGGCGTATACATGCGCACGGTATACTCGTCCGAATCGCCTCGGAAAAGCGGCGCGTGCATATTGCCGATCTCCCAGCACGCATGCGCGAGCGCAATCGGGTCCATGCGGTCAACTTCGACCAAATAAACCTCGGCACTGCGCAGGCGCACGACAACCGCCACGGGCACCATGCCCGAACGGTCGATGACAAGCACATCGCCATCGGCAAGGCAATCGCCATCGGCAGCGCCCAGCCGAATATCGACCGCACGCCCCAGCTCCGTCACGCCCACAAATGTGCGGGCATCGGCCTGGTCCCAATCGAGTAGTAGCTCATCGACCTCAAAGACACCGCCCAGCTCCCGGCGAAGCAAAAGCTCATAGGACGGGTCGTTGAGATTTCCGAGACACGCTGTCGAAACCAGATTCACAGGCATAGCCTAGTCCTCGACCTCAACGAGCTCGATATCAAAGTTGAGGTCCTTGCCGGCCAGCTCGTGGTTGGCGTCGAGCGTCACGGCCTCGGGCGTTACGTCGATAACGACGGCGGGGACAGGCATGCCGCTCGGCGTGGACAGGAAGAGCTTCATGCCCTTCTCGATCTGCTCGATGTTGGGAACCTGCTCGGCCGGGAAGGTAATAACCATCTCGGGATTGTGCTCGCCGTAGGCATCGGCAGCAGGAATGTGCACGGTCTTCTTCTCGCCCACCTGCATGTCGACAACAGCGGCGTCGAAGCCCTTGATCATCTGACCGGCGCCGCAGGTGAACTCCAGCGGCTCGCCGCGATCGTAGGAGCTATCGAACTGCGAGCCGTCGTCGAGCGTGCCGCGATAATGAGTCTTGACCTTCTTGCCCTGGTTGGACATGGTAACCTCCGTGATAAGGGCGGCGCACAACGCGGGCCGCCGTGAACATATGGCGCTAACTATACCCTAGTCATACAATTCAATGACAGTTTGCAAAGAAACGCTGCAACCGGAGGAACCATGGCATATCCCGTATTTGACCTACACTGCGACACCGCCGACCGCATCGGCTGGGCCACGCTCGATCTCGACCTGCGCTTTACCGCCGGCACCGACGGTTATTTCCCCGGCGACGAAACGCATCCGCAAGATTTCGACCTCATCGAGGGCAACGCCTGCGCCATCTCGCTCGCAAAGATCGGCAACACGCCATGGGCACAGTGCTTCGCCACGTTTGTCCCCGATGAGATTCCCACCGCCCACGCCGCGCGCTTCCAGGCGCAGATCATGGCGCATATGAGCGGCCAGGCAATGCTCAACCACGACCGCATGGTCAACGTACGCAGCGCGGCAGACATTCGCCCCGCGCTCAAAGACGGCAAGGTCGCCTGCATCCACACCATCGAAAACGCCACGTTCTTTGCCGAGGACCCCGCGCTGATCGAGGTGCTCAAGAGCTTGGGCGTACTCATGTCATCGCTCAGCTGGAATGCGCAGGGACCGCTCGCGAGCGGACACGATACCCACGCCGGCCTCACCGCCGCCGGCATCGAGGCACTTACGCAGATGGAGCACGCCGGCATGGTGCTTGACGTCTCCCACCTCAACGATGAGTGCTTTGACGAGGTTGTCGCCCACGCCACACGTCCCTTCGTCGCCAGCCACTCCAACTCTCGTGCAGTTTGCGGCGTTAAGCGCAACCTCACCGACGACCAGTTCCGCACCATTCGCGACATGGGTGGCATCGTCGGCCTCAACTACTGCAGCGAGTTCCTTTCCAACGACGCAACCGACAAGACCGCCGCAGACGTCACCTTCGACCAGCTGGCGGCACATATCGAGCACTGGCTCGACCTGGGCGGCGAGGACGTCATCGCGCTCGGCGGCGACTGGGACGGTGCCACGGTGCCCGCCTTCCTCTCCGATGCCAGCAAGATGCCCGAGTTCCAGAACATGCTCTCCAAGCACTTTGGCAAGACCGTGATGCAGAAGCTCTGCAGCGATAATGCCCTTGCCTTCTTTGAGCGTTATTAATTTCACATCCCCTGAGCGGGCCGGCATGCCGAACGGTCGACATGCCGGCCCGTCCCCAATCTGAAGGACCGCTTTTGACGCAGCAGTTTACGATTTCCGTATCCCGACCGGATGGGACGCCCATCCCCGTCGTCGTTACCAAAAAGCGCGTCAAGAACTTCAACCTACGCGTCACATCGAGCGGCGAGGTCCACGCCAGCGCACCGCTCGGCGCCAGCCGCGAGCATATCGAAGCGTTTGTGAAGCGCAACAGCACCTGGATTATCAGCCGACTTGCCCAGCGCGAGCAACGTCAGACGACGGCACAGGAGTCGCTCAGCCCCTCGTCCATCATTGCACTTTGGGGCAAGCCCATCACGGTACAGGATGCACTCGACCACAACTTTGATCCCCCCGCACCGCGGCCCAAACAAGCCACGTTCGCAAGCTTTATGGGTACCGACGAGCCAGACGAACGTCCGCAGGCCAAGTGGAACGCGCCCCTCGACGGCTTAACGCCCAGTGAGATCCAAGCCCATATTGACCAGCTCTATACGTCCGAAGTCACATCGGCGCTGCGCGATATGGTGCACGCATACGAAATCGCAATGGGTGTCGCCGTTTCCCGCGTTTCCGTGCGCAGCATGAAAACGCGCTGGGGATCATGCACGCCCAAAACCGGCGCCATTCGCATCGCACGAGAACTTGCCGCCTACCCCGTCGAGTGCCTTGACATGGTTGTCGCCCACGAGCTCGTCCACCTGCTCGAGCCGAGCCACAATCATCGGTTTCACGCGCTGCTCGACACGTACTGCCCCAACAACAGGGCTCTGTCGCAGCGGCTCAAAAAACCGCCCGCCAACGAGCTCTAGAGTCGGTTAGCGCACGCGCTCGATCTCGACACCGCAGCTTGCCAGGGGAAGACCGACGGGCGCCCAAGGCTTATCGAGCTTAACACGCACGCCAAGCAGCAGGGGGTAACGACGTAGCAGCATCGAGGCCACACCCTCGGCTGCAGCCTCGATGAGCTTAAACGTATGCTCGCGCAGATAGCCATCGACATCGTGGCACACCGAGCCATAGTCAATCGAGGCGTCCAGGTTATCGTGCTCCCCCGCTGCACGCAGGTCGGCATAGAGCACCAAGGACACGATGAACTTCTGGCCCAGCGCGTTCTCCTCGGGATACACGCCGTGGTTGGCAAAGACTTCGAGACCTTCAACGGTGATGCGGTCGGCATGGCGCAGATCGTCATAGCTCACGTGGGGTACCGCCGTTGCGGTGGATATTTCGCCCCTTCCACGGCGGGCGAGCTCGGCACCTTCAGTCTTGGTTGCATTCTCGGGCAGTTTCTTATTGCTCATCGCGATCGTCTCCTTCGTTTAGAACCCCGACCGCGCAAACTAACTACACGCGAATCGACAGGTTCTTTTTATCATCGCTCCAGTTGCAAGCATTGCGCGCGGGGCATGCAAAGCAGGCGCGCGACGCTTTATCGGCCGCATAGAGCAGACGCTCAAGCGGTTGGCTGTTCACGCGCAGCTTTCGATGGCCCAGAATGGCCGTCTTAATGGCTGCGGCATCGGCCGGCTCAAACGCCACATCATCGGGCATGCCGCCGAGAATCGCATCAGCGACGCGTTCGCTTGCAACATCATGGGATATACCCGATTCATACTGTTCATCTTTGCCGATATCGTGAAGAAGTGCCGTGGCGTAGATGACCTCGCGGTCAAATTCGAGCTGTTCCTCGAGATTCTTGATCCACATAATGCGAGCGACATCGAGCAGATGGTCAATACCGTGGCGGCAGAAGATGCGCCCCGATTCCAACTGCGCAATGTTGCCCAGGTGCCGCCGAAACAGCCCGTTGGCACAAATGTAATCAATGCGAGGCATGGCATCAAAGGGGGCCAGGCCCGAAGCCATGAAGCCGCGACGCGGCGTCCCCTCATCGGTCTTCGATGTAAAGTCGTTGACGACCCTCATGCTAACGGCCCAGCATCCTAAAGAACCGCTCCTCGAGCGACGGATCGGTCTCAAAGACGCCGCGGCGAGCGAGCGTCACGGTCTTGGTGCCAGGCTTTTGCACGCCGCGCATGGTCATGCACATATGCTCAGCCTCCATGAGCACAATCGCTCCCTGGGGAGCGAGATACTCCATGAGGGCATCGGCAACCTGTGCGCACAGCTGCTCCTGCAGCTGCAGACGACGGGCGTAGACCTCAACCGTGCGGGCAAGCTTAGAGAGCCCTGCGACACGGCCGTTGGGGATATAACCAATGGCGGCCTTGCCATAAAACGGCAGCAGATGATGCTCGCACAGCGAGTAAAACGTGATGTCGCGCTCGATAACCAAATCGTTCGAAGCGACGGCAAAGGTTTTGGACAGGTGCTCCTCGGCACTCTGGTCCATACCGCCGGCGATCTCACCATACATACGGGCAACGCGCGCCGGGGTCTCCAGCAGGCCCTCACGAGTTGGGTCCTCGCCTATGCCCTCAAGCAACAGCTTAATGGCGGCCTCGACTTTTTCCTGATCGATCATCTGGGCCTCACTTTTCCGATTTTGCGTTCGCGCTATGGTACCACGCCCTTTGGCATCGGCCACAAGCTACATAGTATGGGTCGAATAGACTGGATCGTCCCGCCAAAGTTCAACCGCATCACAAAGCGCAACACCCTCGCGCTCAGCACGGTCGCGCGTAGCGTTCATATCGATCACACGCTGGTTACTCGAGCCTCTGAAGCGCAACGAGATATCGTACAAATCCTGAACGAACGGACCGTCCACCAACATATCGAGGCAGGTAAGGATACGGTCCGTGACCTCGGTATGGTGGCAACCGCCCGGCATAAGCTCCTCGAGCACATCGCCGGTAAAGCACCAAATGGTCTTGCTCGACCCCGCAGGATAAGTGGCACGAACACGCTCAATGAAGTCAACAAGCCCCGCCTGATTCTCGGGCTCCATAGGCTCGCCACCCAGAATCGTCAGGCCATCGATAAAGGGATGATCGAGACTCTCGATAATTTTGTCCTCGACGGCGCTATCGAACGGCTCGCCCGCAGCAAAGTCCCACGCGACAGAGTTAAAGCAATTCTTGCACCCACGACGGCACCCGCTCACAAAAAGAGAAGTACGAACGCCTTCTCCATCAGCAATGTCGAAATACTTAATGTTCGCGTAGTTCATAGGTAACTCTCCCGGGAGGCCGGGACATATCATCCCGTCCTCAAACATTCTCGGCCTTCGGCCTGCGAAACTGCGGGCGGGACGATATGTCCCGGCCTCATGCAAAGGGTAACTCAATGAACGAAGCGAACATCGAGCATAGGGTTCGAGGTCCAATAAATACTCAGCTGCAGCTCAACCGCCATCGCAAGTAAATCGCAGCTGCAGCTCAAATTATTTCCGCTAAGAACTTCGAGGAGTGAGCAGACCGCATGCCGCATCTCAGCTACATCAACTTGGCTGCCCGTAGCGAGGCCCCGGACCTTTGCTCGATATGAGTTCCGCACGAACAGGAGGCGCCAGTGGCGCCTCCGTCGTGAGCCAGGACTGTCCGAAATAGCGAGTAAAGGTCCGGGGCCTCGCTACGGGGCAGCCTGGGATGGTTATTAGAGATGCAGCACGCGGTCGCGGATCTCCTCGGTTCGACCCTGGTTCCAGAACTGGGTACCGATGTAGCCGCACGTACGACGAGCGACATTCATCTTCTCCTGGTCGCGGTTGCCGCAGTTGGGGCACTCCCACACCAGCTTGCCATCGTCCTCGACAATCTTGATCTCACCGTCGTAGCCGCACACCTGGCAGTAGTCGCTCTTGGTGTTGAGCTCGGCGTACATGATGTTGTCGTAGATGTACTGCATCACGCGAATGACAGCCTTGAGGTTGTCCTGCATGTTGGGAACCTCGACGTAGGAGATGGCACCGCCCGGCGAAAGCTGCTGGAACATACCCTCGAACTTGAGCTTGTCGAATGCGTCGATCTCCTCGGACACATGGACGTGATAGCTGTTGGTAATGTAGCCCTTGTCCGTCACGCCCGGGATAATGCCAAAACGGCGCTGCAGGCACTTGGCAAACTTGTAGGTCGTCGACTCAAGCGGGGTGCCGTACAGCGAGAAGTCGATATCGCTTTCGGCCTTCCACTCGGCGCACTTGTCGTTCATGTGCTGCATGACGGCCATGGCAAACGGCGTGCCCTCCTTCTCGGTGTGGCTGTGACCCGTCATGTACTTAACGCACTCATACAGGCCGGCATAGCCCAGGCTGATCGTAGAGTATCCGCCCACGAGCAGCTTGTCGATCGTCTCGCCCTTCTTCAGACGCGCCAGGGCGCCGTATTGCCAAAGAATCGGCGCGGCGTCAGAAAGTGTACCCATCAGGCGCTCATGACGGCACAGCAGGGCACGGTGGCACAGCTCAAGGCGCTCATCGAAGATCTTCCAGAACTTGTCCATATCCTGGTGCGAGCTCAGTGCGACATCAGGCAGGTTGATGGTCACAACGCCCTGGTTAAAGCGACCATAGTACTTGGGCTTGTTCGGGTCGTAGTTCAGCGCGTTGGCAACGTTGTTAAAACCGTTGCCCGAACGGTCGGGCGTCAGGAAACTGCGGCAACCCATGCAGGTGTAGCAATCGCCGTTGCCGGCGGTCTCGCCCTTAGACAGCTTGAGCTCGCGCATCTTCTTCTCGGAGATGTAATCGGGCACCATGCGCTTGGCGGTGCACTTGGCAGCCAGCTGGGTCAGGTAGAAGTACGGGGAATCCTCGTGAACGTTATCGTCCTCGAGTACATAGATAAGCTTGGGGAATGCCGGGGTAATCCACACGCCGGCCTCGTTCTTAACGCCCTCGTAGCGCTGGCGAAGCGTCTCCTCCACGATCATGGCAAGGTCGTGCTTCTCCTGAGGCGTACGGGCCTCGTTAAGATACATAAAGACCGTCACGAACGGCGCCTGGCCATTGGTGGTCATAAGGGTCACGACCTGATACTGAATCGTCTGGACGCCGCGACGGATCTCGTCACGCAGGCGGTCCTCAACAACCTCGCGGACCTTTTCGGGAGATGCGGAAACGCCAAGCTCCTCGAGCTCGCGGGCGACCTCGCCGCGAATCTTTTGACGGCTCACCTCGACGAACGGGGCAAGATGGGTCAGCGAAATCGACTGGCCACCGTACTGGGAGGAAGCAACCTGAGCGATGATCTGCGTCGCGATGTTGCAGGCAGTCGAGAAGCTGTGCGGCTTCTCGATCAGCGTGCCCGAAATAACAGTACCGTTCTGGAGCATATCCTCCAGGTTCACCAGGTCGCAGTTATGCATGTGCTGGGCAAAGTAGTCCGAATCATGGAAGTGAATCAGACCCTCATTGTGAGCATCCACAATCTCCTGGGGCAGCAGCACACGCTGGGTCAGGTCCTTGGAGATCTCGCCGGCCATGTAGTCACGCTGAACGGAATTGACGGTCGGGTTCTTGTTGGAGTTCTCCTGCTTAACCTCTTCGTTGTTGCACTCGATCAGCGACAGGATCTTGTCATCGGTCGTGTTCTTCTGGCGCTTCAGGCTCTGAACATAGCGATAGATGATGTAGTGGCGGGCAACCTCGTAGCAGTCGAGACGCATGATCTCGTCCTCGACCAAATCCTGAATCTCCTCGACCGAAACAGTGTGGCCCGCGTTCTCGCATGCCTCGGCGACGTTTTGTGCCGCGTAAACCACCTGGCGGTCGGTAAGACGAGAGCTCTCCTCGACCTCCAAGTTTGCGGCACGGATGGCATTGACGATCTTATCGATGTCAAAGACAACCTCGGTGCCGCTGCGCTTGATGATCTTCATCCTCTTGCCTCTTTCGCGTCGTAGTCTCATTGCGCTTCAGAGCCAAACGATGCCCGGCAGGGCGTGCCCCTGTCTTGCGGCGCCGTCGCGCAATCTGTGTTCTCGATAACCATAGTCCCTCATGCGGACAATCCTCGCAGCCAATCAAGGGGCTCAAAGATCTATCCAAATGGGGCGAATAAGGTTCTCGTTCTCTGTCCGCCATCTATCATACGACAAAGAGGCATCTATATCCTGTATTCTTTTTTTAGGTCAAACACAACATATAGTGTTTCAGCAGGTCAAAGCAATTAGTCATTTTGCAGACGCATTAAAAATGAGGGGTTCTTGGGAAGTCGGTAAAACGTTACCAACACGGCTACCTGCATGGCAGTTATAAAACCCCCTTAGTCAAGCCGCTGACAAATCCTACCAAAACCAAGCCGCTCACGCCAAAAGAATCCAAAAGATTATGCTTGACCAACATGTTGCGGTCACGGTCGGCCAGGACGTATGCAATCTGCCGGCACCTCTACGGGGACCTTGGATCAATATTTGGTGGCATATTTGACGGCGTGCTTGGTAGCAAAACAAAACAGCCCAGAGGACATAGCCTCTGAGCTGCGAACATTTGGTGGGCGTTAGAAGATTTGAACTTCTGACC
>UQIW01000002.1 GCA_900541235.1 uncultured Collinsella sp.
CCGGAGAGCCCACCACAGGACCCTCGGCAAATCCCGCGCCAAAGCCCGCGGCCGCGTCAACCAAGACAACAACGACAGTAACCAAGACCACGGTCGCCAAGGCCTCCAAGCCTAAAACCGCAACCGCGGCCTCCACGTCTCTCCCCAAGACCAGCGACAACAACATGATCGCCGCTTCCTTAACGCTTTTCATTCTGGGGACAGTGCTCCCGGCTGCTGTATATCGTTGCTAAGACCCCGTTTATGCGAAACCAGGGGAGGGATGAATGCAGCTATTACAGAAGTATTTAGCCTTCTACTGAATCAAATTTCTTAGAGATTGGTGCCGTATCAGCTATCGCTGCGACGGCACTATTTTGTTTAGCTCGACTGCCTCTCGATCTATTACCGATGTTGAGCCTTACACCCCATCTGCCAGAGCGATAAGATAATTGCAATCCAAATGATGCCGTTTATAAAGCTCCATTTGGATCCAATTGCCTATATCACTGGAGCCATACCATGAGGAACTACTATCAAATCAAAACCGTCGCATCGGCCCCTCCAAGAAGGCTCATCCCGATCGGAAAAGTCGTCAGCGCTGCTGGTCTTGTATTGGCAATTGTCAGTCTCTTTTACGCTCTGCCATCGAGTGCCAACATATATGGCTCGCTTTCTTTTACTTTCTTACTTATTGGCTTGTTCTTTTTTGTAGACGGGCTCCTTCTTGTTATTACAGCATCAAAGCAACAAGAGAAACTACTGCGGCTACGCCAATCCCTCCTAGAAGATGATCCGCAAATCGTCGCAAGCGCCGAAGAGTTTATGGCTCAGCGAAAGGCCCTGACACAGAAAGGCGAAATTACTGGCATCTTCATTGTCCATAATGCAACCAAAGATCTGTACTACGTAGGCCAAAGCGCAAAGGCAATTGATCGGGCGGCCATACAGTTTCTCGGTAGGGGCAATTGCGATGTATATGCCGACTACAAGTACGGTGACTCATTCAACGTACGAATAATCCCGCTGTCGGGAAGCTGCTACGAAAGTCTCAATGAGCTAAAACGCGCGGCGATACAAGCGCTCGAGGCTGCTGATGAAGTGCTCTATTAAAGGCGAATGTTAGGTTAAATGAAATGGCAAGCTCAAATAACGCAGGCAACAACGAGGAATTAACGCCGTCCGTCGAAGAAACGCTTCTTAACGAATCCGGCTCGATTGCCAGGGTCAAATCGTTCTCATGGATCTGGTTTATCAACAAGGAACGAATCCACGACATAGATCCCTTCCAATGCGGCAAATGGATGTTCTTCTTCTCTCCATTCAAAACCGCCCTCATGGACGACATTGTCGGAACCGCAGTTCTTGATGGCGTCGTCGTAGAAGCCAAATACTCGAATCCCGAAACGCTCATCGCGGCGGGCTCCAAACAAGGTGTCTGTTGCTTTTACCTAAACGGTAACGATAGAGAAAGCCATATGAGGGTACTGAGATACATGCTGGAAAACGGGCTGATCAGGAAGACAAAGACCGGAAAGCTTTATAACATTTCGTTCAAGTTTGACTCTGAGACCTATGCAGGAAAGTACAAGGGGAGCGGCTTCTGCGGAAAGATAAAGCTCGCGGACTTCGTTGACCTGGAGACGGGAGAATTTATCTAGGACAGCGAACGGAGTGATGAACTCTGCTTATGCTAGGCTTTTATTGCTAACCCCATGATCAACGCACCGCGACGGTTATCATGTCAAAAAGACACTGAAGTGTGAAATAGCTTAAATCTCAGTAATACAAATAATCAGCAGTTCAGGTCTTATGGGAATAATTCAATTCGCATCACGTTGCATCTAAGCGGCTGTTTATACTTGGATATAAACACTAAGGAGGCAGCAATGCTTTGGAGCTATGTTCAGCTAGATGACGGCACTCAGTTTGCCTACTCAGAAACACGAGACGACGGGACCGTTCGCGTAGCCGTCGAGCGCCCGGTTGATTTTGGTTTTGACCATGCAGAATGCTTTCTACCTGCGGTCAAATGGTTTAACGTCGAAGGATTTTCTAATGACGATCTGGATTTTTTGACCGAGTTCGTTAGATCAAACGCTCCGTTTATCTTCGAGCTTGCAGAACGGCAAAAAGCTGGACCGGCGGTGGCATAATGCCTCGAATTCTTGTTTTTGGACAGTATGTTCTGTTCTTTTGGATTGCGGAAAACGGAGAACCCGTTCACATCCATGTAGGGGTAAAGAGGGCGGCAGCTAATTCGACTAAGTTTTGGCTCACTAAAAATGGCGGATGCACAGTTGCGAACAACGAGAGCAAGATTCCGGCTAAGGATCTCAGGGATCTTTCAAAACTAATCACCATGAACCATCGGTACATTTGTGACAAGTGGCGCGAAACCTTTGGTGATGATTCCCTGACATTCTATTGCTAAACCGCAATTGAGCCATGATTACACTTGTCAACTCATGATTGCCGATGTCGACGGGCGGGTCCTTCCCGTTACGCCGCTGGTGCTCCAGTCGTACTTTCCGATAGCCCGGAACCCAAAGACAACCAGCACTACGCCTGGATCCAGGACCTTGTTTCCGGAAACCGCACGCGAGCAGAACTCGCCGACGAGCTGCGCCGCGGTTGCGTTGTGGACACGGGCTACCCGTCGCACGTATAAAATCAAAGCATCCACACGCCTGTCATTATCTTGATTGGAAGCCATATGGAGATCCCCAGCACCCTGTGCAGCAATGTGTACGACTTCGCGTTTTGCCCCGAGCCCTGTTACGAGCGCTTGGCCGACCTCGCTGATCCCGAGGACTGGGGTCCCTGCAACCGCATTCTCAAGAACTACCTGTCGTTTTCGTTTAGCCGCGCAGTATTTTTGACCGAGCGCGACGTGGACCAGACCGCGCCGTCCAACCTGCCGCTGGTGTTCGACGACGACCGATGCCTGTTTAACACCGGCCTGTACACGCGCCGCTACGAGACCATCTACGGCCTGTTTGAGCCCAACACCAAGCCCGACGCGCGCCAGCGCTGGTTTTTGAAGGGCTTCTTTAAGGAGAGCGACCCCATGCTGGTCTCGTTTGAGTACCTGCCGTGCCGCGTGCGCTTTGCCGAGGACCCCTCCGAGCTTGTCTTTGACTACCGCCTTCCCATCCGCTCCAACATCGACCACATTCTGGGCGACGAGGAAAACCTTACGCGCATTCCCGCCAGCCTGATGGGGGAGGGCAACTCGCTGCTGCTGCGCCGTGCCTTTGAGGGAGCCGTCGTCGAGGCCGCCCGCCGCGCCGCAGCCAACTACACGCTCGCGGTGCCGCAGTTCTACGGCGGCCGGATCCAGCTGCTCTTGCCGCTGTGCCTTACCGGAGACAAGCCCGAGCTAGCGCTGACCATCCAGCGCGAGGACGGCTTCTACTCCGCGCGCACCTGCCTCACACTCGATATGGCCTACAACAACGCGCGACTTATTTGCCGCCCCGAGACCTCGTGGATTAAACGATAAAGGGTGGTTAAGCTGCGGGTTTGTTGACTGACCGGGTTGAAACGGTGTGACTTGCTCCCACGAATTTAAAATCGGGGGCAAAAAGTTCTTGGTAAACCACGTGCGGCTATGTTAGTATCTCTTTTGCCGAAAGGCGACGGGCGATTGGCTCAGGGGTAGAGCATATCCTTCACACGGATGGGGTCACAAGTTCGAATCTTGTATCGCCCACCATCTAAAGTACAGGTCAGAGGTGTTAAGCCTCTGGCCTTTTTCTTGTTGACACCAAAATCGAAGCGAAGTTACCTAATGCGTTTTATGTTACGCAGTTCACCTTAGGTGTCGTCATTGCTCATTTTGCACAATGCATCTGCGTTCATTCATTGAATTCCCTGCGCAATCTATGTTCAATTGTAGAGACAGAGGTCACTGGCTCACAGCTCGTACCAGCACGTTTATGCCTATGGCGGCTTTTCAACAGATTGCGTCAAGCTTTTGGTCAGTGTTTGGTCAGCTTCCCGTACTTATCCGCATGATGCCCCGGCAGATAATCGGCCATGCCCGCAATCCGCACGGCCCGCAGCCGAAAACAGGGGAGGCCCACATGGACGAGATCGTCTGCGCAAACACCGCATTCCGTTACTGGCGCTGCCCACCGCAGGTCCGTGACCTCTACCCAAGACTGCCAAGCCCTGAAGACGGCTGGCGAGCCCTATCCCAAGCCCCTTTCGTAACCGACGTCCTCAAGACGCCAGTCATCACAGCAGCATCAACACGAAGCAACCTGCATTCCGAGACAAGACGGACCATCCGATGGAACAGCGCCTATACAGAAAAGGTTTCCATCGACACGGGTATGGGCTTTAGCGTCACAGACCCTCTTAATACGCTATTCACCATGACTCGAAGCGTTTCTTCATGCGACTTGGTTCTGGCTATGTACGAGTTTTGCGGATGGTTCTCGGTTTTTAAACCATCGCCCGCGGTCGACATAGCACTTGAGCAGGCAAAATCAGAAGAAGAGCAGTACACCACAGAAAGTCTGTTTGAACTAGACGAAACACAAGACGAGGCACCATGGAAGCAAGTCTATGCTCGAGCGCACCAGAAGGATAGTGAGAATAATCAAAGTGGGCAGCAGAATAACGGATCCGGAAATAAAGCTAACGGAAAGGGAACATTGCTCTGGATGAGAAAGCCTCTTATTGAAATAGAAGAACTGCACAGATTTGCAGCGAAGGTTAAGGGCGAGATGTGGGGAAAGCAATTCTACGAAGCCGCACAGCAGGTAATGGGTATTGCGGCATCCCCGCTAGAAGTTGCTGGAATCATGTTGCTAAGTCATCCGAGACGTGCCGGCGGAGCGGAGTTTAAAAACATATACGTCAACGACTTAACACCGCTGTCGAATTCAGCTCGGAAAATCGCAGGTCAGAAAGTCTGTTACGGCGATATCGTCATCGTAAACCCAATAACAATGAAGGCTGTGATTATCAAACTTCAAGGAGAGGTTATCCATGGATCGGGCGCTGTGCTTGACCACGATGCCTCTCGAATGACAGCATTGCAAAGCATGGGATACGACGTATTTCTTGTAACTCATGACATGCTCAATGATCACGAACAGCTTGATGCCATCATTCACAGTGTGTGTAAGCGATTGGAGTTACGCTACAAGCCAAAAACCGAGGCGATGAGATGTGCTGAGACCAGGTTGCGGGCCAACGTTCTGTGCAATTGGCTTGGTATTGGTAAGTAATAATGGCCTAGTGAGCATTTTTAATACTTTATATGCTGCCAGTAATTAAGTGCCATTTTAAAACAATGCGGTTTACTACGTTGGATTGAGGGTGGCTGAACACACCGAATTCGCCGCTCGTAAAACCGCAGGTAGATTGCCTGCCCGTTTTGCGAAAGCAGGCGTGAGGTCGGAAATCCGGGAATCGTCGTAGTAAACCGGTCCGTTTATGAAGCGACCAACTGGCGCGAGCTACGCACGGTTCAGTAAATTGGCCCGAAGGCTCGGAGAGAGGCTCAGACGAAACCCTCCCGCGGAAGCACCGCGGATTGCTTTATTCTGGCCGGCGGCACCTGGGGCGACATGCCGAGCCCCGGGAAGGAGGGCGGCGTGCTTGCCGCTGCCCGCGGGGCGCGCCCCGCGGGCTATTTCGGGCATCGTGTGTCTCTTCGGCGCCGCGCCGTTCCACGCACCGTAAAATCTTTTCCAAAATTGTCCTTGCATCGCCGGGGGAGTTCCCGTATAGTACATTCTCGCACGGGGGCGTAGCTCAGCTGGGAGAGCGCTTGACTGGCAGTCAAGAGGTCAGGGGTTCGATCCCCCTCGTCTCCACCCGAGCATTGAATGAGACTCCAACGCAAGTTGGGGCCTTTTTTCATATCTATCGATTTACGCCATGTGTTGACTGGGCAGTATCTTGGCTACATACCCATTGTTAATTACGAATATGAATGTTAATAACTTTACGTTTCTGGATGGCAAACCTAGTCTGCAGCGCCTATAACAAAGAGACCGGGCGTAATGCCCGGCCTCGAAATACTCTGGTGGGCCCTCCGGGATTCGAACCCAGAACCCAGGGATTATGAGTCCCCTGCGCTAACCGTTGCGCCAAGAGCCCTTATGAACGGTGAATGCAATTCTAGCAAAGGCAACTCAGGCCTAATTTCTTCGCTTCACGTCGTGAAATACTACCATGCACGAGCAAGTCGCACAACGCAAGATCAAGTTCGATGCTAAACAACAGCTAATCTAGGCCCGTCGCAGATAAGAAGTGTTTTATAAAAAGTTAAAGCCTTAAATTCAGGGCTTCAAAACATTTCAGCGTGAAATCAACCTGATGCCATTTCAAAACCATGCTGGTTTACTACGACGAATCGGCGACCCCCGACCAACGCGTGTTCTCCGTTTGCAAAACCGCAGGTAGAAAGCCCGACGGTTACACGAAAAGGCGTGCGTGGTCGAACATTCCTGATTCATCGTAGTAAACCGACATAGTTCTGAGGCGTAGATGAGGGACGGTTCGCAATCGGACCCGATAATGGGACTGGCGGCGCATAGGAAATCCGGTTGCGCGGGGAGGGTCGTGTTCCGCGCGCCAAGTCGGCCGGCGTACGGGCCGTGCGGGGGTCAGGCGCCCCCGCGGGCTGGCCCAGCCCCGTGCCCGTTCCACGTGCCGTAAAATATTTTCTAAAATTACCCTTGCATCGCCGTCCGAGTTCCCGTATAGTACTTCTTCGCACGGGGGCGTAGCTCAGCTGGGAGAGCGCTTGACTGGCAGTCAAGAGGTCAGGGGTTCGATCCCCCTCGTCTCCACCCGAGCATTGAATGAGGCTCCAACGCAAGTTGGGGCCTTTTTTCATATAGGCACACAAGGTCAAAGGCGGCACCATGATCCTCCTGGTCGACAAGATCGAAAAAAGCTTCGGCGCACGCGTCCTCTTTAGCGGCGCGTCCTTCCAGATCAACCCCGGCGAGCGCTTCGCGCTCGTGGGACCCAACGGCGCCGGCAAAACCACCATGCTCAAGATTATCATGGGCATCGACAGCCCCGATGCCGGCCAGGTCCAGTACGCCAAGGACTGCCAGGTGGGCTACCTAGAGCAGGAAACCAACCTGGAGCAAAAGGACACCACCATCCTCGCCGAGGTCTTGGCCGCTGCCAAGGAAATCCGCCGCATGGGCGAGCGCGCCAACGAGCTGCAGGCCCAGATCACCGAGCTCTCCGAACAGGGGAAGGACGTCGACGCACTCCTTAACGAGTATGGCCAGGTCCAGGATCGCTTTGAGCATCTGGGCGGCTACGAGCTCGAGAGCAACGCTCGCAAGATCCTGTCCGGCCTGGGCTTTAAAGTCACCGACTTTGAGCGCCCGTGCTCCGAGTTCTCCGGCGGCTGGCAGATGCGTATCGCGCTGGCAAAGCTCTTCCTGCGCCATCCCGACCTGCTGCTGTTAGACGAGCCCACCAACCATCTGGACCTCGAGAGCGTCCAGTGGCTGCGCGGCTTTATCGCCAACTACGACGGCGCCGTCCTCATCGTCAGCCACGACCGCGCCTTCATGGACGCCTGCGTCGACCATGTCGCCGCTCTCGAAAACCGTCGCGTGACCACTTACACCGGCAACTACAGCAGCTACCTCAAGCAGCGCGAGGACAACCTGGAGCAGATGCGCGCCAAGCGCGCCGCCCAGGAGCGCGACATCGCCCACATGCAGGTTTTCGTCGACAAGTTCCGCTACAAGCCCACCAAGGCCGCCCAGGCCCAGGAGCGCATCCGCAAGATCGAGCAGATCAAAAAGGAGCTTGTCATCCTGCCCGAGGGCCACAAGCACATCGACTTTAAGTTCCCCGACCCGCCGCGCTCCGGCGACATGGTCGTGGGGCTCGAGGGCGTCTCCAAGTCCTACGGCAAAAAGCATATCTACAGCGACATCGACCTCAAGCTCTACCGCGGCGAGCATGTGGCGCTCGTCGGCCCCAACGGCGCGGGCAAGTCCACGCTCATGAAAATCCTCGCCGGTCTGGAGCCGCCAACTACCGGCACGCGCGATCTGGGCACCAACGTGGGCGTGGCCTACTACGCCCAGCACGCACTCGAGGGCATGACCGAATCCAACACCGTCCTGCAAGAGATCGACACCGTTACGCCCAAGTGGACCGTGCCGCAGCAGCGCAGCCTGCTGGGCGCCTTCCTGTTTAGTGACAACGACGCAATCGAAAAGCAGGTACGCGTCCTTTCCGGCGGCGAAAAGGCGCGCTTGGCCCTGGCTAAGATGCTCGTGGCCCCCGAGGCGCTCCTGTGCCTGGACGAGCCCACCAACCACCTGGACATCGACTCGGTGGACATGCTCGAGAACGCCCTGCAAAACTTCCCCGGTACCATTGTGCTGATCAGTCACGACGAGCACCTGGTGCGCGCCGTTGCCAACCGCATCATCGACATCCGCGATGGCAAAGTCACAGTCTACGACGGCGACTACGACTACTACCTCTACAAACGCGAGGACCTCGCAGCCCGCGCCGCCGCCGAGGCGGCAGGGGAGAGCGCGCCCGCCGCGGCCAAGCCCACCAAAGCTAGCGCCGCCCAGGCCGACACCCCCGCTGCCGCTCCTAAGCCGGCCGAGGGCAAAAAGACCAAGGAGCAAAAGCGCGCCGAGGCCCAGGCCCGCGCCGCGCTCAACAAAAAGCTCAAGGGCGTGCGCAACCAGCTAAAGAAGATCGAGGCGGAGCTCGACAAAAAGCGCGCCCGCTATGACGAGCTTATGGAATTGATGGCAAGCGAAGAGCTTTATGCCGATCAAGACAAGTTCAACGCCGCGCTGGGGGAATATAACGGCCTTAAGCAAGAGCTGCCCAAGCTCGAGGACGAATGGCTGGAGCTTTCCACCCAGATCGAAGAGGAGACCGCGCGTGAACTCTCGTAAGGCCGCTGCCGTGGCGATGAGCATCATCGCCATCGCCTGTCGCATCTGCGGCATTTTTATGAGCGCGATGACCGTGCTGCTGTGCTTTAGCGGCCTCACCGCCAAGCTGCAGATCGTTGGCTTTGTCGTTGAGCTTTCGCGTGCACTGCCGAGCGCCATCGCCGGCTACGGCGTCATCACGTCGCCTTTTGGCGGTGTGTTCCGCCTGGATTATGCTATCGTCGCTGTGATCCTGTTTGTAATTGACTACCTGCTCACGCGCGCCTCGCGCCGCGTCCGCTAGGGGAGCGTTATGTCCAGCAGCTACATCATGAACCTGCTCGCCAGTGCCGTTGCCGTCATCGTTGGCATCGTGATCCACGAGAGCGCGCACGCCGCCGCAGCCTGGGCGCTCGGCGACAAAACGGCTCGCTCGCGCGGCCGCGTCTCGCTCAACCCGCTCAACCATATCGACCCGTTTGGCACCATCATCCTGCCGCTGCTCATGCTCGCAGCCGGTGGCCCGGTGTTCGCCTTTGCCAAGCCCGTGCCTGTCTACCTCAACAACCTCAAGCACCCCAAGCGCGACGAGGTCCTGGTGAGCGTGGCCGGCCCCGCGTCGAACATCGCACTCGCGTGTCTTGCCGCGGTCCTCATGCGCGCAACGTACGGCAGCCTCTACACCAGCATGTCCTTTGCCGTAGCGTCACAGATCATGAACTTCGGTGCCACGTTTATCGTGGTCAACCTGTCGCTTGCGTTCTTCAACCTCATCCCGATCCCGCCGCTCGATGGCTCATCGATCATCGTGCCCTTCCTCAAGGGCAAGGCGCTCGCCAACTACTACCGCCTGCAGCAATACGCCATGCCCATCCTCATCCTGGTACTGTACCTGCTGCCCATGTGGACCGGCATCGACGTGATCGGTCGCTATTTCGACGTTACCGTGTATCCGCTCGCTGAGCAGCTGCTTAACTTCGCAATCGCCGGCATCTAAGGTAAACTTACAGGTCGACCGTGCAAAACGGTCGTAACATGCACCCAAACCGCGCCGCGAAGGCGCCGTCAAAGGAGGTCGAAGATGTCGTATCGCGTGTCGACGCAGGTCTACAGCGGACCGTTCGACCTGCTGCTGCAGCTGGTAACCCGCCAAAAAGTAGATATCGGCGCCATTTCTATCAGTGAGGTGGCCGAGCAGTACCTTGCCGAGGCCGAGCGCATCGAGGCGCTGGACCTGGACGTGGCGAGCGACTTTTTGCTGGTCGCGGCAACCCTTTTGGACATCAAAGCCGCCTCTCTGGTACCGCAGGAGGCACCGCGCAAAGTCGGTGACGACGATGACGAGTTCGACGAAGACCTCGAGGAACTCAGCACGCTCGACGGCGACGCCCTGCGCGAGGTCCTGATCCAGCGCCTGATTGCCTACAAGCAGTTTAAGGGCGTGGCTGCGGCCCTCGGTGCCCGCATGCAGGCCGAAAGCCGCATGCATCCGCGCGTGGCCGGCCCCGACCCCGAGTTCCTAGGCCTTATGCCCGACTACCTTGCCGGTATCACGCTGCGCGGTCTCGCCGTCATCTGTGCCGACCTGGACGGCAAGCGCCAGACCTTCCTGCTAGAGGCCGAGCATGTGGCGCCGCATCGCGTGCCGCTCGACCTGACCGTGGCCTCAGTCGACCGCTTTACCATGGCGCACCAAACCTGCACCTTCCGCGAGCTACTGGACGGCGACGCTTCCACCGAGCAGCTCGTCGTCACCTTCCTGGCCATGCTTGAGCTTGCCAAGCGCGGCTCGCTCACGCTGAGCCAGGACGAGATCTTCGGAACCATCAGCATCAACCGAGTCGAGGGGGCCGAGGCCTACGTGCCCGGCGAGGGCCCCGAGCTCACCGAATAGGAGCCGCAACCATGTCAACCCTTTCCACGCTGGAGGCAAACAGCCTCAAAGGCGCCCTCGAGGCGCTGCTGCTGGTGTCGAGCGACCCGGTGAGTGCGCCCGCGCTGGCCGGCGCACTGGATATCGCCCCCGGCGAGTGCGCATCGCTGCTCGCCGAGCTCAAGGTTGAGTACGAGGAGGCCAACCGCGGCTTTCAGCTGCGCGAGGTCGCCGGCGGCTGGCGCCTGTTCACGCACCCCGCTTACCACGACGTGGTCGAGGCCTATGTGTTGAGCTGGGACACACAAAAGCTGTCCCAGGCGGCGCTCGAAACCCTGGCCGTTATCGCATACCACCAGCCCGTAACGCGCGAGGTGGTCAAGGGCATCCGCGGCGTCAACTCCGACGGCGTCATCGCGTCGCTCGTGGACAAGGGTCTGGTGCGCGAGCTCGGCCGTGACCCCCAGCGCGGTCAGGCCATCATTTACGGCACGACCAACGCCTTCTTGGAAAAGTTCGGCCTGCGCTCCACCCGCGACCTGCCCGACCTGGAGCAGTTTGCCCCCGACGAGCAGTCGCGCCAGTTTATCCGCGAGCGTCTGAGCGGCCGCAGTATTCAGTCCACGCTCGAGGAGCAGGCCGAGGATCTGGACGAAGAGCGCGAACTGCTCGATACCGATGTTGAAGATGTTGAGGCAGTCGACGAATCGGAGACCCTAGTCGCCGACGAGACCTCGGAGGATTTGCATGACGAGGACTAACGAAGTAGGGGAGACGCGCGCCATGAGCAACGCAGCACCCGCAACCGACGCCCAGCCCGTCTATCCGCACACTATGCGCCTGCAGCGCTTTTTGGCGCGCGCGGGCGTGGCGAGCCGCCGCGGCTCGGAGGACCTGATGACCGCCGGCCGCGTGACCGTCAACGGGCTGGTCGCGACCGAACTGGGCACCAAGGTCGATGTCGACCGCGATCACATCGAGGTCGACGGCGTGCCCGTCAAGCTCAACCAGGGCGCCGTGTACCTGATGCTTTACAAGCCGACCGGCTACCTCACCACCATGAGCGACCCGCAGGAGCGCCCTTGCGTGGCCGACCTGGTCCCGCGCAACCGCTTTCCGGGGCTCTTCCCGGTGGGTCGCCTGGACCGCGACACCACGGGCCTTTTGCTCTTTACCACCGACGGCGACCTATCGCAGGACCTGCTGCACCCCAGCAAGCATGTCTACAAGACCTACCAAGCGCTCGTGGACGGACAGCTGACCGACCGCGATCTAGATCCGCTCCGCCGTGGCATCGAGCTCGACGACGGCCTATGCCAGCCGGCAATCTGCCGAGTCATCAACGCGCGCGAGGCCGTGGCCGTGGCTCCGCAAGGCGTCAAGCCCGGCACCACCGCCGTGGAGGTCATCATTCGCGAGGGCCGCAAGAACCAGGTCAAGCGCATGCTGGGCAAGATTCACCATCCCGTGATCCGCCTGCACCGCTGCAACTTTGCCGGCCTTGAGCTCGAGGGCGTGGCCAAGGGCTCGTGGCGCGAGCTCACCGACCGCGAAGTGCAGATCCTCAAAAGCGGCGGCATCCCGCCCAAGCAGGCGAGCGCCAAGCGCAACGGCGACAAGCCCCAAGACACCCCCGCCAGCCGCACGCGTCACCACGGCAGCCACGGCTCCGCACCCAAGCGCAACACCTACCGCGAGCGATACACGGGCTAGGCAACCCGCCGCGCCCCAACGCCCGCGAACCATACCAGCACGTCAATCATCGAAAGGAAGCATTGCATGATCGTCGCCATCGACGGCCCCGCCGGTTCCGGCAAGTCCACCATCGCCAAGGAGATCGCCCGCCAGCTGGGCTTTAACAAGCTCGACACGGGCGCCATGTATCGCGCCGTCACCTTCGCCGCGCTCGACCGCGGCATCGACCTGGACGACGAGGCGGCCATCGACGCCCTCGCCGAGCAGATCGAGATTCGCTTTACCAACGGCACCGGCGAAGACACGCGCCTGACCATCGACGGTAAGGATGCCTCGGCTGCCATCCGCACCCCGCAGGTCGACGCCAATGTGTCCAAGGTCTCGGCCTACCCGGGCGTGCGCGCCGCCATGCTCATCCACCAGCGTCGTGCCGCCGAGGACCGCGACATCGTGGCTGAGGGTCGCGACATCGGCACCGTCGTGTTCCCCAACGCGCAGGTCAAGGTGTTCCTGACCGCCGACCCGCGTGAGCGTGCCCGCCGCCGCGTACTTCAGCGTCACCAAAACGATGCCCAGCCGCTCACGCCCACGCAACTCGAGGCCGAAGTCGACGAGACCCTCGACGCCCTTAAGCAGCGCGACAAGCTCGACAGCAGCCGCGAGGTCGCCCCGCTCGTGCCCGCCGAAGACGCCGTGCACGTCGACTCCACCGCCCACACCATCGATGAGGTCGTCTCGATAATCGAGGACCTCATCAACCAAAGGAGGTAACCCATGCGCCTGTTTAAGCAGACGCCCGAGGATTACTACAACGCCCCCTACGCCGAGTTCCCAGCGTTCATCCGCGGCACCGTCGTCGTAGTCATGGCCATCCTTTGGGCCTTCTCCAAGTTCATGTGGCGTTGGAAAGTCGAGGACGCTGACCTGCTGTTTGAGCGCCAGGAAGGCCGCGGCAGCGTGGTCATCTGCAACCACACCTCGATGGCCGAGCTCCTGGCCGTTGAGACGGCGTTGTTCTTTGGGGGCCGCCGCATTCGTCCCATCTTTAAGTCCGAGTTCGCCAAGAGCAAGATTGTGCGCTGGGCCTTTAGCCGCGTTGGCGGCATCCCCGTGGAGCGTGGTACTGCCGATATGAAGTGCCTGCGCGCCGCTCAGCATGCGCTGCAGCGCGGCGAGGACGTCCTGATCTTCCCCGAGGGCACGCGCATCCGCTCGCGCGAGATCAAGCCCGAGGTCCACGGCGGCTTTGCGCTCATCGCCCAGATGGGCAAGGCGCCCGTCAACCCGCTCGCCATCTGCGGCTGGTCCGACATCACGCCCGCAGGCAAAAAGCTCATGCGTCCCAAGAAGTGCTGGATCCGCGCCGGCAAGGCCGTCTCGCTTTCCGACGCACCGGCTGGGCTTAAGCGCACGGAGCGCCTGGAATGGTTTGAGTCCGAGGCCATGAACCGCGTCTACGCTATGCGAGACGAGCTGTGCGCCGAGCATCCGGGCAGGTTCTAGCCATGAGCGAGGAAGTCATGAACACTGCCGAGCCTGCGCCTGGCAAGGCAGACGCTCCCACCATCGAAATCGCAGCCCACGCCGGCACCTGCTACGGCGTACAGCGTGCGCTCGATATGGCGCTGGCCGCCGCCCCGCAGGCAGGGGAGAGCACTCAGGTCCATACCTTGGGTCCGCTCATTCATAACCCCATCGTGGTACGCGAGCTCGCTGAGGCAGGCGTTGGCTTGGCCGAGAACCTGGATAATGCCGCAACCGGCACCGTGATCATCCGCGCCCACGGTGTGGTGCCGCAGGTCATCGATGCCGCTCGCGAGCGTGGCCTTAACGTCATCGACGCCACCTGCCCTTACGTCAAGAAGGTTCACGTGGCAGCCGAGCGCCTGGTGCGCGAGGGCTACCACGTGGTGGTCGTGGGTGAGCCGGGGCATCCCGAGGTCGAGGGCATTCTGGGTCACGCCGGCGACGATGCGCAGGTCGTGAGTTGCGCCGCTGATGCGGACGCGCTGCCGTTCAAGGGCAAGGTAGGCCTCGTCGTGCAGACCACCCAGACCGCGCAGAACCTCGCCGAGGTCGTGGCAGCTATCACCCCGCGCGTGCAGGAGCTGCGTGTGATCAACACCATCTGCGCCGCCACGAGTGAGCGTCAACAGGCAGCAGCCACACTTGCCAACCGCTGCGACTGCATGGTCGTCGTGGGCGGCAAGAACTCGGGCAACACCCGCCGCCTGGCGCAGATTTGCGCAGACGCCTGCGAGCGCACGCATCACATCGAGGAAGCTTCAGAGCTTGAGACCGCTTGGTTTACCGACGCTCACCACATCGGCATCACCGCCGGAGCCTCCACCCCGCAAGAACACATCGAGCGCGCCGTCGAGCGCATCAAGGAGCTTTGCCGCTAATCATGGACCAGACCGTACCCGCATACGCCGCCGAGGTGGCCGATTACGGGCGCAGCCGCGACCCCGAGCCGGGTGAGGGCGCGCTCGTAAAGAACGTGCGTCCCGAATCGCCCGCGTGGGATGTGGGTATCGAGCCGGGCATGCGCGTGCTCACGGTCAACGGTGAGGCGCTCACCGACATGATCGTGTGGCTCTGGGAGGCCGACGACGACACCGTCGACCTCGAGGTTTTCGACCCGCGCGACGGCACCGTCACCCCCGTCGAGCTCGACCGCTTCCCGGGCGAGGACTGGGGTTTGGAGTTCGATGGCCCCATCTTCGACGGCATGCGTACCTGCGTAAACGCCTGCGTGTTCTGCTTTATGACCATGTTGCCCAAGGGCGGCCGCTCCACGCTCTATATTCGCGACGACGACTACCGCCTGAGCTTTTTGCAGGGCAACTTCGTCACGCTCACGAACCTCACCGACGAGGACGTGCAAAACGTCATCCAACGCAACATGAGCCCTATGAACGTGTCGGTCCATGCCGTGAGCCCCGACGTCCGCCGTCGTATGATGGGCCGCAACGCCCAGCGCGGCATGGACGTACTCGAGGCCATCATGGCCGCCGGCATCGAGATTCACGCGCAGATCGTGTTGTGCCCCGGCATGAACGACGGCGAGGAGCTGGAAAAGACCCTGCGCTTTTGCGAGGAGCACGAGCAAATCACCAGCCTGGGCATTGTGCCGCTCGGTTTTACCAAGCATCAGAACCGCTTTAGCTGGTCATACAGCGACAAGCCCGAACTGGCTCGCGAGACCATTGCCATGATCCGTCCCTACCAGGACCGCGCCTTCGAGCGTTTTGGCCGCCACACCTTCCAGATGAGCGACGAGTTCTACCTGGACGCCGGCATCGATCCGCCCGAGGCGGACTTTTACGACGGCTATCCGCAGTACTACGACGGTATCGGCATGATCCGCTCATACCTAGACGAGACGGACGATGTGCTTGCCGCCGCTGCCGAGCGACTGGCCCGCGTCCGCGAGGCCATCGCCGCTCGCAGCCAGCACCTGCTGTGCCTCTCGGGCGCCAGCGCACGCGACACCGTGGCACGTTTCGTGGAATCGCCGCAGGGGCTCGCCGGCACCGTCACGGCCATCAAGAATCGCTACTTTGGCGGCAACGTGGACGTGACCGGCCTCATCGTCGCCTGCGACATTCTGGAACAGCTGCCGCAGGACCTCTCGGGGGTTATGCTCTTTGTGCCTAAGCTCATGTTCAACGCTGACGGCATGACGCTTGACGAGTATCATCGTGACGATTTACTCGCAAGCCTTACCAGTCGCGGCGCCGAGGTTCATGTGGTGTCGACCATGCCGCATGAGCTGCTCGATACCCTGGAGCACTTCCTTGGCATTGTGCCTGCCGACTCTAACACTTCCACTGACCCTACCCATTAAAGGAGTGCAGATGAAACCTATCGTCGCCGTCGTCGGACGCCCCAACGTGGGCAAGTCCACGCTCGTTAACCGCCTGGCCCAGACCTCGGACGCCATCGTCCACGAGTCTCGCGGCGTCACGCGCGACCGCTCGTATCACACGGCCGATTGGAACGGCCGCGAGTTCACCATCGTCGACACGGGCGGCATCGAGCCGCTCAAGAGCGACGACGTCTTTGCCACGCCCATTCGCGACCAGGCGCTCGCCGCCGCCGAGGAAGCCGCCGTCATCCTGTTTGTGGTCGACGGCCGCACCGGCGTCACCGAGGAGGACGAGTCTGTCGCCCGCATGCTCAAGCGCTGCGACAAGCCGGTCTTTCTGCTGGTGAACAAGCTCGACAATCCCGATCGCGAGAACGACAGCATCTGGGAGTTCTATTCGCTTGGCATCGGCGAGCCCACGCCGCTCTCGGCCCTGCATGGCCACGGCACGGGCGACCTGCTCGATGACATCGTGGCCCTACTTCCGGAGGAAGAGGACGAGGTCGCCGATGAGTTCCCCGACGCACTGAACGTCGCCATCATCGGCCGTCCCAACGCCGGTAAGTCGTCGCTGTTCAACCGCATCCTGGGCGCCGACCGCTCTATCGTGTCCAACATTGCCGGCACGACGCGCGACGCCATCGACACGGTCGTCGAGCGTAACGGCAAGCACTACCGCATGGTAGACACCGCGGGCATTCGCAAGAAGAGCACCGTGTACGAGAACATCGAGTACTACTCGATGGTCCGCGGCCTGCGCGCCATCGACCGCGCCGACGTGGCGCTGCTCGTCGTTGACGCCTCCGTGGGCGTTACCGAGCAGGACCAGAAGGTCATGGGTCTTGCCATCGAGCGCGGCTGCGCCATCGTTGTGCTGCTCAACAAGTGGGATCTGCTCGACGACGACCATAAGCGCGAGGCCTGCATGGAAACCATCGACCGCCGTCTGGGCGTCATGGCTCCCTGGGCCCAGTACCTGCGCATCTCTGCCCTGACCGGCCGCAGCGTCGAGAAGATCTGGGCAATGGTCGACGCCGCCGAAAAGACGCGCTCGCAAAAGATCAGCACCTCGCGCCTCAACACGTTCCTCACCGACCTGCGCGAGTTCGGTCATACCGTGGTGGACGGCAAGCGCCGCCTGCGTATGCACTACGTGACCCAGACGGGCGTCAACCCGCCGACGTTCACGTTCTTCGTCAACCACAGCGACCTGGTCAACGACACCTACCAGCGCTACGTGGAGAACCGCATGCGCTCGACCTTCGACTTTGCCGGCACGCCCATTCGACTCTTCTTTAGGAAGAAGGAGCAAAAGGATGCATAATCCGATTCTTCTGACCGCCATCTGCGCCGTGGTCTCGTTCTTTATCGGGGCGATTCCGTTTGGTCTGATCCTGGGCCGCGTGTTCAACCACACGGACATTCGTAAGGCGGGCTCCGGCAACATCGGCACCACCAACGCCCTGCGCGTGGCCGGCCCCAAGGTGGCCGCGCTCACGCTGCTGCTCGACTGCCTTAAGGGCGCCATCTGCGTCCTTATCGCGCGTCCGCTCATTGCCGACTTGGGCTATGGCTTCCCCGTGAGCATTATGGCCCCCGGTGCCGCCGGCGACTGGATGCTCGGCGTCATCTGCCTGGCAGCCGTGTGGGGCCATATCTTCTCGCCCTACCTCAACTTCCATGGCGGCAAGGGCATCGCGGTTGGTCTGGGCGTCATCCTCGCCTGGTACTGGCCCATCGGACTTTCGCTGCTGGGCATGTTTATCGTGGCCGTCGCCATCACCAAGTTTGTGTCGGTGGGCTCGCTTGCCGCGGCCATCGGTCTTCCCATTGCTGCCTGCGCGGTCTTTCCGTACAGCAGCCTCGGACTTAAGTTTTGCATGGCGCTGATCGGCATTACTGTGGTGTGGGCCCATCGTGCGAACATCAAAAAGCTCATGACCGGTAAGGAGTCCAAGCTCTCGTTTACCAAGCGCGTCACCGAGCCCGACGATAAGTAGGAGAGAGTCATGAATGTTGCGCTGATTGGCTCTGGCTCCTGGGGAACCGCCGTCGCCGGCCTTGCCGCCGCGCGAGCCGAGCGCGTGACCATGTGGGCCCATAGCGAGCAGACGGCCGCCGGCATCAATGGCGAACACCGCAACCCCCGCTACCTTGTGGACTACGTGCTGCCCGGAAACGTCGTCGCCACGACCGAGCTCGTGCAGGCGCTCGACGGCGCCGAGGCCATCATCTTTGCCGTTCCTTCGACGCACCTTCGCAGCGTGTGCCACCAGGCCGCGCCCTTTATCGCCGCCGATACCCCAGTGCTCTGCCTCACCAAGGGCATTGAGCCCGAGTCCGGCCTGCTCATGAGCGAGGTCATCGCCAGCGAGATCGGCAACGAGTCGCGCGTGGCGGCGCTCTCGGGCCCCAACCATGCTGAGGAAATCTGCCGCGGCGGGCTTTCTGCCGCCGTCATCGCCAGCAAAGACCCGCAGATAGGGGAGACCTTTAAGGACCTGCTCCTATCCACGGCCTTCCGCATCTACCTGACGCAGGACATGACCGGCGTCGAGGTCTGCGGCGCCATGAAAAACGTCATCGCCATCGTGTGTGGCATTTCCGCCGGCTCCGGCGCGGGCGACAACACGCTCGCCCTTATCATGACGCGAGGTCTGGCCGAGATCAGCCGTCTGGTGCATGCCCGCGGCGGCCAGGCCATCACCTGCATGGGCCTTGCCGGCATGGGCGACCTCATTGCCACCTGCACTTCGGAGCATTCGCGCAACCGCACCTTTGGCTACGAGTTTGCCCACGGCGTGTCGCTCGACGAGTATCAGGAGCGCACGCATATGGTGGTCGAGGGCGCCGTCGCGGCCCGCAGCGTCAGCGAGCTTGCCCGCTCACTGGGCGTAGACATTCCGCTCACCTTTGCCGTGGAGCAAACGCTCTACAACGGTGTTACTTTGGATAGGGCGCTCGAGATTCTCACCGACCGCGTCCCCTCTCAAGAGTTCTACGGACTCACCGACTAGCGCAGAAAGGCTACTACCATGGGTTCCATCAAAATCGCTCCGTCCGTCCTTTCGGCCGACATGGCCAACCTCAAGGGCGAACTCGACAAGATCGCCGGTGCCGACTACGTGCACTTCGACGTCATGGACGGCCACTTTACCGGCAACCTCACCTTTGGCGTTGACATCCTTAAGGCCGTCAAGCGCTCCACCAACGTGCCGGTCGACGCGCACCTGATGGTGTCGAACCCCGACGAAACGGTCGATTGGTACGCCGACGCCGGTGCCGATATGATCACCGTGCACTACGAGGCCTCCACGCACCTGCACCGCACGCTCACGCATCTGCAGCAGCGCGGCGTCAAGGCCGGTGTGGTGCTCAACCCCGCCACCCCCGTGTGCGTTCTCGAGAGCATCATCGACGTCGTCGATATGGTGCTGCTGATGAGCGTGAACCCCGGCTTTGGCGGCCAGAGCTTTATCCCGGGCACCATCGCTAAGCTCCACGAGCTCAAGGCGATGTGCGAGCGTCACGGCGTTTCGCCCCTCATCGAGGTCGACGGCGGCATCTCTTCCAAGAACATTGCCGAGGTCGTCAAGGCCGGCGCCAACGTGCTCGTTGCCGGCTCCGCCGTATTTAAGTCCGAAGATCCCGCCGCCGAGGTTGCGCTGCTGCAGAAGCTGGGCAACGAGGCCGCACAGGAGGCATAAACCCTTATGACCGCAGGTCAAAACCGCATACCCGTGAATCTTGACTTCGCCGCCTCGACGCCTATGCGCGCCGAGGCGCGCCTTGCGCAGCGCGAGTACGACGACAGCGAGCTTGCCGGCGTCAACCCCAACTCGCTGCATTCGCTCGGCCGCAAGGCCGCTGCACGCCTGGAAGTGGCGCGTCGCGAGATTGCCCGCAGCTTTGGCGCGCGCGTTCGCCCGTCCGAGATTGTTTTGACCAACGGCGGCACCGAAGCCAACCAGCTGGCGCTGCTCGGTCTTGCCGAGGGCGCTCGTCAGCGCGATCGCAAGCGTAACCGCGTGATCGTATCTGCCATCGAGCACGATTCGATTCTGGACAACCTGCCGCTGCTGCGTGCTGCCGGCTTTACCGTCGACCTGGTGCAGCCCTGCCGTGCAGGTTATATTGAGCCTGCCGCGCTGAGCGACTTGCTCGGCGACGACGTGGCGCTCGTGAGCATCATGGTTGCCAACAACGAGACCGGCGTGGTGCAGCCCATCCGCGAGCTGACCGCCGCTGCACATGCTGTCGGCGCCCTGTTCCACACCGATGCCATCCAGGGTTATCTGCATATTCCGCTCGATGTCACCGAGCTGGGCGTCGATGCTATGACCGTTGCCGCGCACAAGATCGGCGGCCCCGTGGCATCCGGCGCACTCTACCTTAAGAACCGCACGCCGCTGCGTCCGCGCATCTTTGGCGGTGGACAGGAAGCCGGACGTCGTGCCGGCACGCAGGACCTGCGCACGCAGCTGGCCTTTGCCGCCGCCGCCTCCGCGCTGTTGCCGACCGTGGCCCAGGAGCGCACGACGCTGCAGGCCTTGTCCGACAAACTCTACGCCACGCTTACGGCTCATCCGCGCATTCACGCCACTATGGGCGACTATGCGCAGGCCGACCGTCTGCCCGGCATGGTATCGATCTACATTGACGGCATGGACTCCGAGGAGCTCATCATCAAGCTCGACGCCGCCGGCTTTGAGGTGTCGGCAGGCTCGGCATGCTCGAGCGGCAGCATGGACCCGAGCCATGTTCTCAGCGCCATGGGCATTGGTCGCGAGCAGGCATTGGGCGCTCTGCGTATCTCGTTTGATGACCGTGTGAACCCTGTCGACCTGGACGAGTTTGCCCAGACGCTGCTCTCGATCGTGGGTGCCGCATGATCGTCGCCGAGCTTGAACGTGGGCTGCTGGCGCGCTACCCCAAGGCGGACGCCGAGGGCTGGGATCACGTAGGACTCTCCGTTGGCGATCCGGCCGCGGAGATCACCGGCGTTGCCTGCGCGCTCGATGCGACCGAAGCTAATGTTCGCCGCGCCCAAGAAGGCGGCGCCAACGTGCTGCTGACGCATCATCCCATATACATCAAGGCGCCCGAGGCGTTTTGTCCGTCGGATTCCGCACGCCCCCAATGCAGCGCGGCGCTCTACGAGGCAGCGCGTTGCGGCGTGAGCATTATCTCGCTCCACACCAACCTGGACCGCTCGCACGAAGCCCGCGTCTGCCTGAGTGAGCTGCTGGGTGCCGTACCCGTGAGCTCACTGGAGCACGTGGACGACCCCGAGCCGACCGGCCTGGGCGCGCTTGCAACGCTCAACGACCCGTGCACGCTGCGCGATCTTGCCACCCGTGCTGCCACAGCCTTCGGCAGCGACCCGCGTGTGTGGGGCGAAGTTGATCGCCCGTGCCGCACCGTCGCCATTTTGGGCGGCTCCCTGGGCGACTTTGGAGAGCTCGCCATCGCCGCCGGTGCGGATGTTGTCGTGACGGGCGAGGCAGGCTATCACGTGGCGCAGGACCTTGCCTTGCGTGGGCTACCGGTGATCTTGCTCGGCCACGACCGCTCCGAGGAGCCGTTCGTTGATATATTGATGAACTCTGCAGTTGACGCCGGGGTCGACCCCCGTCATGCGATTAAAATACTGAACCCTTGCCAATGGTGGACTGTGACAAAAGGAGAGAACTTATGAGCGCCGGCGCTACGCTACTCAAGCTGCAACAGATCGATTTGGAGCTCGCCCGCAACAAGAGCGAACTTGCCAATATGCCGGAGCTCAAGGAGCTCGCTTCCAAGCGTAAGACCTACGTTAAGCTCAAAGCCGAGATGACCAAGCTCTACGCCCAGCGCAAGGACCTGGACATTGAGCTCGACGATCTCAACACCACCGAGATTCAGACCAACAACGCCATTGAGGCTGCCAAGAAGCGCCACGTCGACGGTTCCGACTACCGTGAGGTTCAGGACCTGGAGAATGAACTCGCAACCCTGGCCAAGCGTCTGGACAAGATTGAGCACACCCGCAAGGACGTCGTTGTCGCCCATAAGGAGGCGCTCGACCGCGAGGCCCGCGCACAGGCAATTATCGCCAAGTTCGAGGAGGGCGTGAAGGCCGATACCAAGGCCGCCCGCGCTAAGGCTGCCGACCTGCAGGCTCAGATTGACGCCGCCACTAAGGAACGCACCGCGCTTGCCGCCACGCTGCCGGCCGACGTGCTCACCGACTACGAGCGTCTGCTCAAGCAGTTCCGCGGCCTGGCCGTCGAGACCATCCAGGGCAACATCCCCACAGTCTGCCACACCGCGCTGCAGGCATCGTCCATGAGCGACCTCAACCACGACGGTAGGTCAATTACGCACTGCCCGTACTGCCACCGCCTCCTGGTACTCCCGAGCAAGGAAGCTTAAACGATGACGGCATCCAACAATTCAATGCAACTTGAGGGAAAAACGATCCTGCTGGGCATTACCGGCGGGATCGCCGCCTATAAGTCGTGCAATATCGTGCGCCTGCTGCAAAAGCGCGGCGCGCGCGTCAAGGTCGTTATGAGCGAGCATGCCACGGAGTTCGTGGGGCCGCTTACCTTCCGCGCGCTCACCAACGAGCCCGTTGCCGTGGGCCTATTCGACGATCCCTCCGACCCCATCCACCACATTTCGCTGGCGCAGGAGCCCGATCTGGTGGTCGTGGCGCCCGCGACGGCCAATATCATCGCCAAGATGGCAAACGGTATCGCCGATGACCTCATCTCCACCACGCTGCTTGCGACGCCGCGACCCATCGTGATCGCACCCGCTATGAACAACGGCATGTGGAAGGCGCCGGCGACGCAGGCCAACATGGCCACGCTGCGCGAGCGTGGTGTCCATGTGGTGGGACCCGGCAGCGGCTACCTTGCCTGCGGCGACGTGGACACGGGACGCATGAACGAGCCCGAGGACATCGTCGAGGCCATCTGCGAGGTGCTGAACCCCGTCCCGCAATACCTTGCGGGCAAGCGAATCGTGATCACCGCCGGCCCCACGCACGAGCCGATCGACCCCGTACGCTTCATCGGAAACCAGTCGTCGGGCAAGATGGGCATCGCCCTGGCGGGGGAGGCCGCTCGCCGCGGTGCTGCGGTCACGCTTGTGCTGGGGCCGACATCGCTCGATGTTCCCCACGGCGTGGAGTGCGTGCGCGTGCAGACCGCCGAAGAGATGCTGCAGGCAGCGCTGAGCGCCTTTCAGACGGCTGATGCGGCCATTTGTGCGGCCGCTGTCGCCGACTACACCCCCGCGACCCCTGCCGACCATAAGCTCAAAAAGGCCAACGAGCGCCTGGATCGCATCGAACTGGTCGAGACGGTCGATATTTTGGCCGAGCTCTCGCGCCAAAAGGGAGAGCGGTGCGTGATCGGCTTTGCGGCCGAGACCGATAACGTCGTGGAGTACGCGCAGCGCAAGCTTGCGCGCAAGGGTTGCGATGCCATTATCGCCAACGATGTCTCGCGCGCCGATTCGGGCTTTGGAACCGATACCAACAAGGCCTGGATCGTGAGCAAAGCGGGCACGCAAGAACTTCCCGTGCTAACAAAACCCCAGCTCGCAGATACAATTTTTGACTTGCTTCAAAATATTTAAAAAAGTTCTTGCACAAGGGCAAAGTTTCGGGTTAATATACTCCCTGTTGCGAGCGAGAGCACAGCAACAAACAAAGGCTTCGGGACGTGGCGCAGCTTGGTAGCGCACTTGACTGGGGGTCAAGGGGTCGCTGGTTCGAATCCAGTCGTCCCGACCAGAAGTTTGCAGGTCAGGCACCCAGTGCCTGACCTTTTTTGTTTTAATCACCATGATTATTTTGCTTAAAGCAACGACGTTCCCGCTCGATGTAATCACCGAATCAAAACGTGTACATCAGCCACCAAAATCGACATTTTTCGACATGTTTGGAGGCTGATGTACACGAATGCGAAATCCCCGCCGCCTAAAAGCGCCCTCCACATGTCTGGACTCTCTATGCTTACGCTGGATAGACATCGCCGGAACGGGTATAGTATCGAAAGTTTTGTCGTTAACCAGCGGGGGAGTCCTGTGGGCATCAAAAAGAAGATCAAAAAGGAGCTTATCGGCACTTCCGATTACCCGTCGAATAAGATCTTTACGATCTCCAATTTCATCACCTTTACGCGCCTGATCCTCACCCTGGTATTTCTGTACCTGTTTGTGACGGACAACAACCGCGTCATCGCCATTGTTATCTACGCCGTTGCCGCCTCCACCGACTGGATGGACGGCCAGATCGCCCGCATGACTAAGACGGTCTCATGGCTCGGCAAGGTCATGGATCCCATCTGCGACCGTGCGCTGCTGTTCACCGGCGTCTTGGGACTGGTGGTCCGCGGAGAGCTACCCATCTGGGTCTGCGTGCTCATTATTGGCCGCGACATCTATCTGGGCATCGGCACGCTTATCGTTCGTCATTATCACCGTCGCCCCATCGATGTCGTCTTCCCCGGAAAGATTGCCACAGCGCTGCTCATGACCGGATTCTCGCTCATGCTGCTCGGTTTCCCCGTTATTGACGGCCTGCATCTTTTACCTTCAACCCTTAAGGCCTTCCCGGGCCTCAACGGAAGCTCGGTGCCCCTCGGCATCTTCTTTGTGTACGGCGGCGTGATCTTCTCCATGCTCACGGCTGTCATCTACTCCATTAAGGGCGGAGTGGCCATTAAACAGGCTCTCGCGCATCCCGAGGACGAGGACATCGACTTTCTAAACCCTGAAATCGAAGACTGATTCGTTGGGGTATGATTACGTACGGTTCATTATTTGCGGCACGTCCGCGATAAGTTAGGGGTTGTCATGGACAACATGGTTAACAATATGCCTCAGAATGATAAGGCTGCTGACGCTACCTGCGTATTCCGCGTGCCTTCAAGCGACGTCACCGTTCCCGACCTCATGGCCAACGTGCGCATCACCGCCCCCGTTCTGTCCATCGTCAAGGGTCCGCAGACTGGTGCCGCCTTTGAGCTCGAGGACGAAGTGACCACCATCGGCCGCGATCCTGCGAACGGCATCTTCCTCAATGACATGACCGTTTCGCGCAGCCACGCGCGCATTATCCGCGAGGGCCTCGGCGCTCGCATCGAGGACCTGGGCTCGCTCAATGGCACCTGGGTCGACGGTGCCATAGTCAACGCGGCCCCGCTGCACGACGGTTCTTCCGTCCAGATCGGTACGTTTACGCTCATCTACCACGAGAGCACGCCGGAGCGCATCGAAACCGGTGAGTAGGGCATGGCCGAACGCAACTATCTGAGTATCGGCCAAGTCGTCAACCTACTTCGAGGCGCATACCCCGATCTTTCGAACTCAAAAATTAGATTTCTAGAGGATGAGGGGCTCATTACCCCTCATCGTACGCCTAAGGGATACCGTCAGTACTCCAAGGAGGACGTTGATCGCCTAGAGGTCATTCTGCACTTGCAGAAGACTCGCTACATGCCGCTCAACGTGATTAAGCAGCGCTTGGAAAACGCCACGGACCTGTCAACGCTCGCCTACGAGGTGGGCTTGCTGTCCGATGTTCCGCTCAAGACGGAGCCCAAGGAGACTAAGCAAAAGCTGCATCCCATCGAGACCATTCCCGATATGCTGGGCGTCGAGATTTCGTTTATCCGCTCGCTCGCTGAGAACGACCTCATTCGCATCATCAAGAGTCCGCAGAATCGTGAGCTCGTCGATGGCCGAGATTTCCCGATCATCCGCTACTGCTCCGAGCTGTCACGCTTCCATATCGAGCCGCGCAACCTGCGTCAGTACGTGTCTTCCGCCAACCGCGAGTCCTCCATGTTTGAGCAGGTGCTCGTGAGCATGCTCGGAATGGATACCTCCGATGACGAGCGCGACGCCAAGCTCGAACGTGCGTTTAAGAAGCTTCACGACCTAACGGAAGGTGTGCACACCGCACTGCTCAAGAACCGCGTTTTTGAGTCGCTCAACGCCGTGGTCGAGGACGCCGACATCGATGCACTCGATGAGGAAATCACTCGCTCCGAGTCAACCAAGGCCAAAAACGAAGAGATAGCTGCGCCGGCTCCACACGAGGATTCTCTCGTAAAGCCGCTCAAGGTTGTCGCCCCTTCGCAATCCGGCACCGTCACCGCGGGCAAGTAACAGCTGCCGCTTATCCGGCAACCCATTGAAAGGTCATGCAATGTACGACTTCGAATCTCAAATCGTCGATATCCCCGACTATCCCGAGCCCGGAGTCATCTTTAAGGACATCACGCCGCTCTTTGGCAATCCCGAGGCGCTCAAAGCCATGACCGATGCCCTCGCCGAGCACTTTGCCGGCATGGGAATCACCAAGGTCGTGGGTCCCGAGGCTCGCGGCTTTATGGTTGGCGTACCGGTGGCTGTAGCCCTTGGCGCTGGCTTTGTTCCTGCACGTAAACCGGGCAAGCTGCCGCGTGAGACCGTAAGCCAGAGCTACGAGCTCGAGTACGGCACCGATTCAATTGAGATCCATGCCGACGCTATCAGCTCTAAAGATACCGTGTTGATTCTGGACGACTTGGTCGCGACGGGCGGAACCGTCGAGGCAACAGGTAAACTGGTGCGAGATATGGGCGCAAAGCTTGTCGGTTACGGTTGTATCCTTGAGCTTGCGTTTCTCAACCCGCGCGAGAAGCTCACGCCGTCTAATGACGATGTGGAGCTCTTTAGCCTGGTGACGGTGGACTAGCCGTTACCCTTAGTTACTGGAAAGGAAGCTACATGCGCACAGCAAACACGCACAAAAACATGGCACGCTGCGCTGCTACGGCAACCCTCGCTTGTGTTTTGGGCTTGGGCCTCGCGGCTCCTGCCTACGCCGATACCGCATCCGACCTTGCCGCTGCTCGTACTAAGCTCGAGCAGATCGGTACCCAAACCCAGCAGATTTACGATGAGCTCGCCACGCAGACGCAGGCGCTCGATCAGACTGCTGGCGAGATCACGCAAAAGCAGCAGGAGATCGCCGATGGTCAGGCCAAGCTCTCGACCTATGTCGCCGGCGAGTACAAAACCGGCGGTCTGAGCCTGCTTCAGGTTCTGACGGGTGTCGATGACCTGAGCGATATGCTCAACCGTCTGTTCTACTACGGCAAAGTTTCCGATAAGCAAGCTCAGACCATTCAAGAGGTCAAGGAGCTTAAGCAGCAGCTCACCGATAAGCAGGCCGAGCAGGAGAAGAACGTCGCCGCCACGCAAAAGAAGGTCGACGAGCTTAACGCCCAGCAGGCTGAAGCCCAGAACGTCGTGAACTCCCTGGATTCGCAGCTGCAGGCCGAGCTTGCCGCCGAGGCCGAGGCCAACGCCGCGCTGCAGGCCGGCATCAACGCCAGCACCGCCGAGAAGGCCACGGTGAGCAACGAGACTGCCGGTACGACCGAGAACACCAACAACGGTGGCCAGACCAGCAATAACAACAACCAGGGCGGCAACACTCCGGCTCCTACGCCGGCACCTGCTCCGACGCCGCAGCCCTCCACGCCTGCTCCGGCTCCGACGCCTTCTGCTCCGAGCCAGTCCGTCGATGGCGGTTCTGTTGTCTCGCGTGCATACAGCAAGCTTGGTTGCGCCTATTCCTGGGGCGGAATTGGCCCGAACAGCTTCGACTGCTCTGGTTTTGTAAGCTATTGCCTTACTGGTCGCTATTGCCGCCTGGGCACCACGGGCACCTTTATGGGCTGGACGCGTGTGTCCGATCCGCAGCCCGGTGACGTTGTAGTCAACTCGTACCACACCGGCATTTACATCGGTGGTGGTCAGATGATTCATGCTTCCGACTACAACACGGGTGTTATCATCAGCTCCGTTGCCGCCGGCATGAACAACAACTACATTTTCGTGCGCTACTAAGTATTCAGATAAAGCAAACGGATATGGACCTCGTGGCTTTGAGTCATGGGGTCCATTCTTTTGCCTTTAGTGCAGTCCGCTATCTAGTTTTGAATACTAGATAGCGGCCCAATCGGTCTGCAAGATGGCTATAATTGAATGGGAACGATTAGAAAGGACCCTCTATGAGCTGGGCACTTATCTCCGATTCAAGCTGTAACCTCCGCGATTGGCAACCGACCGCGCCCCATACCACCTTTGCATTTGCGCCCCTCAAAATTCGAGTGGGGGAGCATGAATTCGTCGATGACCTTTCGCTCGATGTTCATGAGCTCAACTGCGCTGTTCAGGCGGAGACGAACGCTTCTTCGAGCGCTTGTCCCAGCGTAGGGGAGTGGGCCGAGCTCTTCAAATTGGCAGACAAGACCATCTGCATGCCGATCTCTGAGGGCGTGTCGGGCAGCTACAACGCGGCAGCCACGGCTCGCGATATGGTTCTTGCCGAGGAGCCCGACCGACAGATTCATCTAGTCAATTCACGCGCAGCTGGCGGCAAAATGGACCTCATTTTCTTGCTGTTCGACCGCTATCTTGCAAGCAATCCGAATGTCTCATTCGAGGATGCTTGCGCATACTTCGATAGCCTTGAACAGAACAGCAAAATCCTCTTCAGTTTGTGCAATTACGAAAACCTCGCCAAAGCCGGACGTATCCCTAAGGCAGCCGGCGTCATTGCCAACAAGCTCAATATCCGCATTTTGGGCACGGCGAGTGAGGCCGGTAAAATCGAACTCGTCGGGCACACGCGTGGCGAAAAGAAGATGCTCAACAAGATTATCGACACTATGGAAGCCGAGGGCTTTACGGGCGGTGAGGTCATCATCGATCACGTTGAGAACGAAGCTGGAGCCCAGGCGCTTGCTGATCGCATAGTCGAACATTGGCCCGGCTCCAAGACCATCATCATGCCCTGCAGCGGCCTGGATTCCTATTACGCCGAGATGCACGGCCTCATCATCGGCTACGGCATGGGCGTAGCTTCAGGCAAATAAAGTCCAACCAAGCAAAATACGGGCGGGACAAAGCGACAGATGGCTCTTTGTCCCGCCCGTTTTATACGTCGGCTAGCTATTAAACCCGTTGAACTTGAGATAGCTCATCAAGTAAGCCTTCGAAACGAAGGAGGAAACCGCACTGCGCACAAGCAGCGACTCACGCGTTACCTGATGCGCCGTATCGGGAACCGGCGTCTGCTCGACAGAAAACGCCGAACGAATCGATGCCTCGAGCTGATCAACCACATAGTCGAAGGCCGTCGGGGCATCGTAGCTCAAACGCTGAATGTTAAAGAGTGCCTGCACCGCAGCAATAGGTAGCACCTGCTTAAAGATGCAGATAGCGATCAGGCGGGCAATTTGCTCGCGGCCATATTGCTTTTTGACCGGAGCAGGCACCAGGCCAACCTTTACGTAGTTATTGATCATCGATGGCGTAATGATAGGCTGCTCAACGCAAAGGGACAGCGGCTCCATCCACAGCGCGACATACTCAATGACCTGGTCGCGGTAGAGCGTCACATTGGGCAACTGGTCATAGCGCGGCAGACTCAACGTATTGAGTTTGCGTACGATATCGGACTGAATAAATGCATCGGGCAGCACAGTGGGCTGAATATCCTCAGGCTTAATGCTAACCGATGTATCGGACATCGGGATAACGCGTTTGGCGTGGTTCATAAGGATCCTCCGTTCATTTATATATTGTATTCTACGTTATCTAGTTTTGCATACCACATAGCCGGCAAGAAAAATGGCGGGACTGTGCACTGATGCATCGTCCCGCCATTTAGTTAATAGATAACAACATTACATAAGATATATTATCGTACTTATCCGTGCAGAAATGCGTATGCGCTGGTTGCTGCTATGGCTCCGTCAGAAACGGCGGTCACAACCTGACGTAAGCGCTTGGAACGGATGTCACCAGCAGCAAATAGACCTGGCGTGCGGGTCGACATGGATTCATCAGTCAGAATGCCGCCATCAGGCGCCAGATCAACTAGATGCTCAACAAGCTCGGTATGGGGTTGCGTGCCGGTAAAGACAAAAATGCCAAACGAGCCAGGCTCAAATGACTCGGTATGAGTCTCGCCGGATGCATTGTCCTTAAAGGTAATCGTCGTTGGCATGGCTTCGCCCGATAGCTCCACAATACTAGTTTGGTACCTAACTGTAATATTGTCTTTTGCGAGTACTTTCTGGACAACACCATCAGGCGCACGGAACTGGTCGCGGCGCAGCACGATGGTCACACTGCTGGCAATGTCTGACAGGAACAGTGCCTCTTCGCATGCCGAATTGCCACCACCGATTACAAAGACCAGTTTGCCGCGGAAGAACATGCCGTCACATGTTGCGCAATATGAAACGCCACGACCGCGATAGGTATCCTCGCCAGCGAAACCTGCCGGACGCGGCGTGGCACCCATGCAAGCGATAACGCTCGAGGCAAGCGTATCGCCCATATCGTGATGCACCGTAAACAGCGCTGCATCGGCATCGTAATCGATACCCGTAACCATGCTCCATGTAACCTGCGCTCCCAGCCCCTCTGCATGTTGCTGAAAACGCTCGCCGAGTTCGGCGCCACTCAAGAGCGGAATGCCCGGATAGTTCTCGACTTCATTGGTCGTGGCGATCTGTCCACCCGACATGCCCTGCTCAATCACGGTCGTCGTCAGGTTGGCACGCGCAGCGTAAATGGCGGCAGCATAGCCCGCGGGGCCTCCACCGATAATCGCAACATCGATCGGCTGATCGGTAGTCATGAAGAGACCTCCTGTCGAAAGATTGGCGTTCTTTGCGCTCATACCCAAATTTAGGCGAACGTGACACTCATGCACTACAATGATTCATTGCGAAACAAAGATGAAGGGGAGTTATCGATGGATCAAACGCAGACGAGCAACGACGCTCCCCTGCCAACGCAAAGCACTCCCCAACCGGAGCAAATGACCGTTTCACCTGCACAAAAACCCCTAGTAACCATTGTACACGCATCGGTTGGATCGGGCCACAAAGCCGCCGCCAACGCGATTGCACAAGCATTTGACCTTATCCGCGGCACCAAGGGAATCCCTGAGGATGTTGAGATCGAAGTCCTGGATATCCTCGATTTTGGACGCATTAGGTTCGATGGTAATAAAACAGCAGCGTCGTTTACCGGCGCCACGCGTCCCATTTACGACCTGACCTGGCGATATACGCTTACAGGACATCTGCTCTGGGGCGGCGGCACGGCATGGTCGCGAATTATGTTCCCCGCCTTCAACGAATACGTCCGGACCCGCAAGCCTATAGCCGTGGTCGCAACACACATTACGGCGGCCAACGTCGCTGTGGGCGCCCGCGTCATCACGGGTATCGATTACCCGGTCATCTGCGTACCAACAGACTATGAAGTTGAAGGCTTTTGGCCCCACAAGGACACCGACCTATTCTGCGTAGCCAACGAGTTTATGGCCGAAACGCTGCGCCCGCGCAAGGTTCCCGAGTCAAAGATCCGCATAACGGGCATTCCCATTCGTGCCGGTTTCGATTCAGATTACAAACGCGAAGATGAGCTCAGCAAGTTCAATCTCCCCATAGACAAAACCGTCGTATTGGTGATGGCCGGCGCCAGTTTGCCCCAACCATACGTGCGTTTCCGTGCCGCGATGGACCACACGCTCCCCTTCTTACGCAGCTTTGAGGACATGCACTTTGTCTTTTTACCGGGCAAGGATAAGGAATACGCCAACCGACTCAAAACGCTCTTCGACGCCATGAAGCTCGACAACGTGACGGTACTGGACTACGTAGATGACATGGCGGCCCTCATGCACGGCTGCGACCTGGCAATCCTCAAATCGGGCGGGCTCACCGTCACCGAGTGCCTGTGCGCGCATCTGCCGATGATCCTACTGGGCAAATCATACGGTCAGGAAAAGGCCAACACCACGATGCTCACCGGCATGGGCGCCAGCATGCATGTCACCACCGCACGAGAACTCATCGTGACGTTGCGCCATCTCCACGATCATCCGGAGTCGCTCAAGGCACTGCTCATCAATGGCGAAGTCCTGCGCCGTCCACACGCAGCCGAGGACATCGCCATCGCCACCATGGAGCTTGCAGGTAAGCCCCAAAAACGTAAACGAGCCTTCTGCCGCTTCTACTGGGGAGGAAAGCCCGCGCATATCCGCTAGTCGAATGTCCGCCGCTCTGCCGGAGCCGCCCTTATATCATTCCATGCTCAAACATTCTCGCTTCGCTGCGAAACTGCGCGTGGAACGATATAAGGGCGGCTCCGGCAGAGCGGCTGCGTTTACTTACTAGCAGCTACTTCGGTATCCCCTCCATTAGAACCTGCAAAGGTAAAACAGGAAAATATAAATACAGTAAGCCGATGCGACAAAGGGACAGCCCCTTTGTCGCATCGGCTTACTAGAAAAGTAAATATTGTTTCAAGCGAGTAGCCGCCCGCCCGGGGCTTACCTATATCGTTCCACGCGCAGTTTCGCAGCGAGCGAAGCGACGCGAGAATGTTTGAGCATGGAATGATATAGGTAAGCCCCGGGCGGGAGGGATACGAGCGCCCCTAGGCGACGCCGCTGGAGCCGAAGCCTCCGTTGCCTCGGTCGGTTTCGTCTAGTTCTTCTACTTCTATGAGGTTGACCGTGGGGACTTCTTGGATGACGAGTTGGGCTATGCGGTCGCCTTTGTTGATTTGGATGTTGTTGGAGGGATCCAGGTTGATGAGGATAACCTTGAGTTCTCCTCGGTAGTGGGCGTCGATGAGGCCCGGCGTATTGACTATAGACAGGCCCTGCTTGATGGCCAAACCGCTTCGGGGCTGGACGAAGCCGGCGTAGCCATCGGGCAGGGCGATGGCCAGCCCAGTAGAGACCAGACGGCGTTCGAAGGGCTTCAGAATGCAGTCCTCGTTGGAGCGCAAATCCAAGCCGGCATCGGTGGGATGGGCGTATTTGGGAAGCTCGACGGTGGGGTCGAGACGCTTTATGTTGACGGTAATGTTGGACATGGAATCACCTTAGCTTGTCGAGCTCTTGCAGAAACTCATCGACGTCTTTGAAATCGCGGTAGACCGAGGCAAAGCGGATGTACGCCACCTTGTCGATCTTGGCCAAGCGCTTGAGTACCATGTCACCCAACTCATGGGACGTAACGGCCGTCAGCGTGCGAGAGCGCAGCTCGACCTCGATGTCATCGATAATCTCATTGAGCTTCTTAGTGTCGATATCGCGCTTGATAGTGGCGCGCATCAAGCCGACGAGCAGCTTATTGCGATCGAACCGCTGCTTGGTTCCGTCCGACTTAATGACCTCGATTGGGTCTTCGCATCGTTCGAACGTTGTAAAGCGATAGTTACACGAGCAACATTCGCGGCGACGCTTAATGGTGTTATTTGACTCCTGCATACGGGAATCAACGACGCGGGTATGTGCCTTGCCGCATTTGGGACAGCGCATGGTACCTCCTCTTAAACGATAACAAGGGTACCATGCGCAGCGCGATAATGATTACGAACGAGCAGGAACCTTAAGATGCGCACCGGCGGCGAGCGAACCATGCTCCAGATGATTGACGTTACGGATCATGTCGGAAGTCTCTTGCGTGGAAAGGCCTTCGATTGGATATTCCTCGGCAAGCGACCAAAGAGAATCACCAGACTGAACGCGAATGGTCTCATAGGTAACGTTGGAAACGGACTCGGCATACGCGGCGTGACGAGCGCTAAAGACCGACGTAGCGAGGACAAAGAAGAGCGTAAGCGCAACGGCAACGGCGACAATCGTCGGAACCTTCAGGGCAACGCGGCCCGGCGCGGCTACAGCCTGCTGATTGCGAGCAGGCTTTACGGTCAAAGGCTGAAAGCCGGAGCGGCCACCCTGAACAACCGTAAAAGTGTATTCTGCAGACGTCTCGAGCTTAAGGGCGAGGTTTCCCTGGACCATATTCGTTGCGTTCATCATGTTCTCCTCTCGCGTGTTTTGCTGAGAACAGTTTTATCAAGCCGCGCGGACAAAAATGTCTAGCGCGAGAACGAATGTTCGGTTATTATTATCTTCGAACAGTTGTTCCTGTCAAGCAAAATTCGAACATTTGTTTGACATGGGTAGAGAGGATGCCCTGATGGCTCGCAAAATTACCAAGCGTCAGCAGCAAATTTACGACTTCATCAAGGAATATCAGCAGGAGAAGGGTTATCCGCCCAGTGTGCGCGAGATGGCATCTGCCGTGGGCCTTTCCTCCCCCAGCACCGTGCACGCCCACTTATCTGCCTTGGAGGCGCGCGGGCTGCTCAAGCGCGATGCCACCAAACCGCGCGCCCTGGAACTCTTTAACGAGGACGGCTCCTCTGTCTCAATTTCTAAATCTGACGAGCCCACCGCACCTCGCGGAACGGTCTCGCTACCGCTCGTTGGTCGCGTCGCGGCTGGGATTCCCATTCTGGCCGAGCAGAATATCGAAGACACTTTTACTATCCCGACCGAAATCGCCACTGATCAGGGTTCCTTTATCCTTGAGGTGCATGGGAGCTCAATGATCAATGTCGGCATCTTCAATGGCGATTACATCATCGTCCGTGAACAAAAGAGTGCCATGAACGGCGAAATCGTCGTGGCCATGATTGATGGTTCAGCGACCGTCAAGACGTTCTACAAGGAGCAGGGACGCGTACGCCTACAGCCTGAGAATGACACCATGGAGCCTATCTATGCAACAAATCCCGTTATTTTGGGCAAAGTCGTCGGCTTGATGCGCCGGTTCTCGTAATGCAAAAACGCATCACCATCTTTGATACCGTCCGCGGGTTTACGATGATTTCAATGGCAGGTTTTCACGCTTGCTACGATCTCGCCTACCTGTACGGTTGGGATATGCCCTGGTTTACCCAGACTGTCTTTCAAGACATCTGGCGCGCCAGCATCAGCTGGGTATTCTTGTTTATCGCGGGTTGGATGTGCACTCTTTCGCGCAACAATATCAAACGTGCCGCCAAATACGCCTTAGCAGCACTCGTCGTCTGGCTGGCAACAACACTTGTCTCAGTCGATGATTCGGTTAATTTTGGCATCATCTACTGCATGGCCGCATGTACCGGCATCGTGGCGTTGACCGATCCCGTCCTTAAAAAGATATCAGCGAGATGGGGCATGTCCCTATGCCTTGTGATGTTCGCCCTCACCTGGAGCATCCCCAAAACAATCTACCCTGTCCCCTACCTGGCGTGGCTGGGATTTCCGAGCCCTGGGTTTGTCTCAGGTGATTACTACCCCATCATCCCGTTTATCTTTATGTATCTTGCAGGATACTTCGCCCACATATAGCGCAGGGAATCGATAAGACCGTCCCTAGCTGGGCCTACGCCAACTCCCTGCCGGCGCTCGCCAGCCTTGGACGTTATGCACTACCCTTTTATCTGCTGCATCAGCCCATTATACTGGGCATTTTGGAGCTCGCCTACTCGGTGCGATAACGCTCGAGCCGCGGTGCGACACGAGCCGGCAGTTTCGCCACAATACGAACGCCATCCTCAAGATATTCCTCATGCAAAAGGGTCCCCTGCTCATGCACGAGTGTAATGAGCGCACCTTCACGATATGGAATGTCGGCTGAAAGCAGTACATCGGTGGCAGCTGCCTCGCGAGCAATGCGATCGACGAGATCGTCGAGCCCCTCGCCCGTTTGGGCCGAGAACAGAACGGCTTCCGGAAAACGACGACGGAAACTTAATCGATCAACGCTATCGAGAAGATCGATTTTATTGAATACGGTCAGCGTTAGGCGCTCTCCGGCGCCGATCTCATCAAGCACGCGGTCGACAGCCTCCAGCTGTCGCTCATAGTCCTCGTCAGACGCATCTACGACTTTGAGAATTAGATCGGCACCCAACACCTCGGACAGCGTCGATTTAAAGGCATCGACAAGACCATGCGGCAGCTTTTGAATAAAGCCGACGGTATCGGTAATCGTCATTCCGCGACCGCCGGGCAGGCGATACGAACGCGTCGTCGGGTCGAGCGTAGCAAACAGCTTGTCCTGCGAAAGTACCGTAGAGCCTGTCAGGCGATTGAGCAACGTCGATTTACCGGCATTGGTATAACCGGCTAACGCGACGCGAAACGCCGGTGACTCAATACGACTCTTGGATTGAACATCACGACGCTGTTCAACCTGCTTGATCTCACGACGAAGCGCAGCGATCTTATTACGAATGAGGCGACGGTCGACCTCGAGCTGACTTTCGCCCTGACCAAAGCGTGAGCCGATGCCGCCGCGCGTCTGTTCCTTGGCGAGATGGCTCCACATGCCGCGCAGACGAGGCAACAGATATTGAAGCTGCGCCAGCTGTACCTGTAGGCGTCCCTCACGCGTCTGAGCATGCAGGCCAAAGATATCCAAGATCAGTGCCGTACGATCGATAATCTTTACCGGCTCGCCCACGGCTTTCTCCAAATAGGATTGCTGCGAGGGCGTCAGGTCGTCGTCAAAAATAACGACATCGGCATCCATGCGATGTACCAGACCGCACAGCTCCTCTACCTTACCGGAACCGATAAATGATTTGGGATACGGCTTTACCAAACGCTGAGACAAGCGAGCCACGCACTGGGCACCAGCCGTGTGGGCAAGGCGCTCCAGCTCATCGAGCGATCGATCGAGTGGCCATGCATTGTCGCGCCACTCAACACCAACCAAAATGGCACGCTCGGGCTCGGGTGCCGTGGGAACAAGGGGGAAACGAGCCATTAGGCAGCCTCAATACGATGCAGGATATCAGCAACGACCTCATCGATCGTACATTCATCCATATCAAACCACGCGATACGGTCATCGCGCTTAAACCACGAAAGCTGACGTTTGGCATAGCGACGCGAACGCATCTTAATGAGTTCGCGAGCCTCATCCATGCTCGTCACGCCATTGAAAGCATCGATGATCTCTTTATAGCCAATTGCCTGCATCGAAGTCAGGGCATCTCCCAGCCCCTGGTCCATAAGACCGCGAACCTCATCAACAAGACCCTGCTCAAACATCACATCGACACGTAGGTTAATGCGTTCATAGAGCACCTCGCGATTTCGCGTCAGGCCAAACCATAACGCATGATAATGCTCGCGCGGAACACTAAACTGCGACTTTTGTTGCGCATAGGAAACGCCATCATCGTGCATTTCGAGCGCGCGAATCACACGCCGCACGTTATGCGGATGAATAACAGCAGCTGATTCTGGATCGCGCTCGGCAAGCAGGGCATGCAGTTCTTCCTCGCCAATACGCTCGGCAAGCTCCTGATACCCCGCGCGACGATCGTCCTCAAGCTCGCCCGAGGGAAAATCCATCTCATCCAGGGCGGCCTTGAGATACAAGCCTGTGCCCCCGCAAAACACCGGTAGGCGGCCCTCGCCAAGCAAACGCTCAACATGCGCGCGAGCGTCAGCCTGATAAAGCGCCGCAGAGTACGCCACACCCGGCTCTACAATGTCGACGAGACGCAGCGGCGCCGTACACTCATCGGGCGCCATCTTTGCGGTACCGATGTCCATGCCGCGATAGATTTGCATCGCATCGCACGACAGCACTTCGGACGAAAGACGAGCCGCCAAACGGTCGGCAACACCACTCTTACCAACCGCCGTCGGACCGACGATCGCAACGGCGGAAAGACCTGCCCCGGGAGAAACCATTAGCGCGGCTCGCCCACAACGGAGCCGGACAAATACCAGGTCTTGGCAACGTCAACGTCAACATCAACGATCTTGCCAACAAGCTGATCGATGCTGTAACCCTCGGGGATAGGCGCATGCACGGTCTGATTCTTGGGACTCTTGCCCAGCAGGACCGCGTCGTTCTTTTTACTCGTTCCCTCAATGAGCGCCGGCACCACAGTATGAAGCTCACCCTGGTTGTACTCGTGCGCCGTGGTCTCGATAACCTTAACCAGGCGGTTGAAACGCTCGAGAATAACCTCATGCGGCGTAGGATCGTCAATCTCGGCGGCCGGGGTACCGGCGCGCTTGGAATAGATGAAGGTATAGGCCTGAGCATAGCGGACCGTCTCGGCAAGTGAGAGCGTCTGCTCAAAGTCTTCTTCAGTCTCGCCCGGGAAGCCAACGATAATGTCGGTCGAGAGCGCGATATCGGGCATGCGGTTGCGAATGCGATCGACCAGGCCCAGATAGTCCTCGCGTGTATAACGGCGATTCATCTCTTTGAGGATCCGTGTCGAACCTGACTGGACGGCCAGGTGCAACTGCGGCATAACGGCAGGCGTCTCGGCCATGGCGTCGATGGTCTCGGGGAGCAGATCCTTGGGATGCGAAGACGTAAAGAAGATGCGCTCCACACCCGTATCGCCCACGGCACGCAGCAGATCGGCAAAACGCGGCTTGCCAAACAGATCGCGACCATATGAGTTAACGTTTTGGCCCAGCAGCGTAATCTCACGCACGCCCTGGCGCACCAAACCGGTCACCTCGTCGACAATCTCCTCGAAGGGGCGACTTTTTTCGCGACCGCGCACGTACGGCACGATGCAATAGGTGCAGAAATTATTGCAGCCCGTCATGATGGGCACCCAGGCGTGATACTGGGTCTCGCGATGCCACGGCATGCTCATGGCATCCGTATCCTCATGCTCATTGGTGCGGATATGACGCTTACCATCAAGGAACGCCTCGGCAATGAGCTCGGCCACATGTGCGATGGAATGCGTGCCAAAGATGACATTGACGTTATCGACGTTGGTGAGCAGGCCCTCTCCATCACGCTGCGCGATGCAGCCGCCCACGGCAACCACACGCTTGCCCGAAGGCGAAGGCGGCAGGCTTTTGCAGGAATTGCACTGACCGTACAGGCGAGTATCGGCGGCCTCACGCACACAGCATGTCATGAAGACAACGATATCGGCATGCTCGGGATCGAGCGCCATGAGGCAGCCATACGAATCAAGCAGACCGCTCACACGCTCGGAGTCGTGCTGATTCATCTGACAGCCAAAGGTGCGGATAAAGTAGGTTTTACCGGCAAGAATATCGCGTACGGAACGCTGGTCCATGTGCATAAGTCCTAACGATGGGGAGCGAAACGAGGCAAGCAGAAGCTATGCCACAGGCTTAACATCATCCATGACGACGTTATCCATAGCAGCTCGATTGATCTGGTGAACGTAGATAGAAAGGCGGATGGCCGTGCGCGACTCCCCGTTAATGAGGATGTCGGAGAACACAGGCGCGCAGGAAATATCAAAACCGGTTGGAATCAAAAAACCGCGCGCGATAGCAACGGCCTTAATGGCCTGGTTGACAGCACCGGCACCGACACACTGGATGTTGACGGGTACACCATCCTTGACCATGCCGGCGATGGCGCCGGCAACGGACGCGGGCGATGATTTGCTTGATACCTTCAGGCAATCCATGAAGAAACTCCTGCGTTTAAAAGTACGTTTTAACTGCAATAACTTTATCGTACCGAGTGGACTCGGTAAAGGCACTATTCCTCTTTGGCAAGATCGAAGGTCACGGTGATTCGATCACGCGAAACACGGATCTTTGGGTCGCCGCAAAGATTGAGATAGTACCGGGCGGCAAGGTCATTAAAGTCGCGCTCCACAGCACGCGAAAACTGTGCCATGTCATCCTTGGCAATACGCAGCCCACGACGATCCTTCGCGAGATCGACAGGAGCCGGCGCATGCGAGGATGAGTCACGCTCGCGCAGCAGACGCGCAGTCACACCGCGAACGGGCTTAATCTGCCCTGCCAAAATGCGATGGGCCGTGCGCTCGGACATCTCAAGACCCAAACCCGAACAAATACGAATAAAGTCCTCGGCATCAGAGGCAAGGCCTAAACGATCGACAACCGGAAGCTCGCTCTCATCATCAATAAACAGGAGACGAGACGTATCGAGCCGACTTGACGCCTGAGCATAAAGGGTCGCGGCAATCTCAGACGGAGAACCAAGATAGACATCGCAACCACGCAACTCCTCGAGCGCAAACTCACAGGCAGCGCGAATAATATTATGCGGACCGCGAGCACAGACATAACGTCCGTCCTCATCCTTGACGGCCTGGGGCCAGCTGGACTGATCGGCACGCTCGCTGAGGCGGTCGGCCGCAACGCTCACCTTAAAGGCTGAGCCAAGATCGACACCAGACGTGACCACGCGGGCCTCGTCGGTGTTCTGCTTGATCGAAAACAATGCCATGCCACGACCGTGAACGCCCCAACGGTCCATCTTCATGCTCTCGAGCTTTGAGGTAACGCGAGCATCGAAGATTCGCTCTTGCATATCCTGCGGAACACCCGAGCCGTTATCCAGAAAGACAAGCGTGCGGACGCCATCTTCCTTGGTCGTGGCGAGATAGACCTTGTCGGCGCCGGCATCGCGAGCATTACGGAGCATTTCGATGACGATATCCTCGACATGCTGAATGTCGTGCTTTGCCTGGCGCCGCTCGGCCTCCGAAACGCGGAGGCGGACATACCCCTCGCCAAGGTTCTCCTCGACGCGAAGGTTGCCCTCCCCCGACATCGACGCGATAAATGAGATGAGCTCGTTCGCGTCGCTCATATTATTTAGCGATATCGACAGCGCGGCTCTCGCGAATCACGACGACGCGCACCTGACCGGGATACTCCATCTCTTCCTCGATCTGATGGGCGATATCGTGAGCCAGAACCGTGGACTGGGCATCGGAGATCTTGTCCGGCTGAACCATGACATGGACCTCGCGACCAGCCTGCATGGCATAGGTACGCTCGACGCCGTCATGGGAGTTGGCGATCTCCTCGAGCTTCTCAAGGCGCTTGATGTAGTTCTCGGCAGACTCGCGACGGGCACCGGGGCGAGAGGCTGAGACAGCATCGGCGGCCTGCACCAGGACATCGAGCACCGTGTTGGGGTCGACATCGGCATGGTGAGCCTCGATAGCGTGGACGATAACGGGCTTCTCGCCATAACGACGGGCGAGCTCGGCGCCGATGACGGCATGCGGGCCCTCGACGTCGTGGTCAATTGCCTTGCCCAGGTCGTGAAGCAGACCGGCGCGCTTGGCGGTCACAACGTCCAGGCCAAGCTCGGAAGCCATCACGCCGCAGAGATCAGAGACCTCGAGGGAGTGCTGAAGCACGTTCTGACCAAACGAGGTACGGTAGCGCAAGGCACCAAGGGTCTTGACGATCTCGGGGTGCAGGTCGTGGATGCCAGTATCGAAGGCAGCCTGCTCGCCAGCCTCGCGCACGCGCTGCTGAACCAGGTCGGCAGCCTTGTGATACATCTCCTCGATGCGGGCAGGGTGAATGCGGCCGTCGGCGATGAGGTTCTCGAGGGCGACACGGGCGGTCTCACGACGGACCGGGTCGAAGCTCGAAAGAACGACGGTCTCGGGCGTGTCGTCGATCACGAGGTTGACGCCGGAAACCTGCTCGAAGGTGCGGATGTTGCGACCCTCGCGACCGATAATACGGCCCTTGAGGTCATCAGAGGGAATGTGCACGGAGGTAACGGTGACCTCGGCAGTGTGGTCGGCAGCGCAGCGCTGAATCGCCAGGGACAGAATCTCCTGGGCGGTCTTGTGGCACTCGGCGCGAACCTGCTGCTCGGACTCGCGAATGATCGTGGCGGCCTCGTGGGTGACCTCGCCGCGAACCTTATCGAGGAGCTCCTTGTGGGCATCCTCGCGGGTAAGGTCGGCGATACGCTCGAGCTCGGAGGTCTGCTTTGCGCAGAGCTCCTCGAGCTCACGGGAGCGCTTCTCGACCTGACCGGCCTGACTGGACAGCTGATGCTCGCGCTTGTCGAGAGCGTCGTTGCGGCGATCAAGGGATTCCTCGCGCTGCATCACGCGGTTCTCGAGCGTACGAATCTCGCTCTTACGCTGCTTGTCCTCGGCCTCGGCGGCCTGCTTGTTCTTGATGATCTCCTCTTTAGCCTCGAGCAGAGCCTCTTTTTTGAGGGTCTCGGCCTGACGCTTTGCATCGCCGATCAGGGACTCAGCCTGTGCGTGTGCCGACTGGATCTTTTCGTCGGCCTCATGAAGACTACCCTGCTTGGCGGTGCGCATGTAGGCAATGGCGGCGATGGCACCTAAAACGATGCCAACGAGCGCTGCGATGATAGGCATGCTCACTCCTTTTTATGGATTCGTTACACAACAAAGCGAACCGTCCTTACGAACGGCTCGCGACATTTGAGTAATATGGGCGCAGCTTATGCGGGTCGGATACAGATAAACATATAAACAAACTCATCACAGATGAGCACATATCACAAAGCAAATGACAGTGTTTATCGTACGTTGAACCACAACAACTGTCAAATAAATGGCCCCAGTACGGCGGCTAAAACGCGGTGAACGGCAGGACCACAAAACGCATACGCCTAAACCGCACATTCCTCGCATTCGGCATCGAGACGTGCCTTAACGGCATCGGCGGCGATGTGATACGAGAAGCCCTTGCCCATCAAAAACCGAACCAGTTTTTCGAATCCGCGCGTCTCTGGAACACGCCGCTTGGCGAGCAGGGCTGACGCACGCGCCAAATCGTCTTCGACGGCAAAATAATCCTCGGGATAACCGGGAATGTCATCGAGCACAACATGACGTCGCTTGAGCTCGGTCTCGATTTTGCGCTGTCCCCAACCGCGCCGCTTGCGTTCCTCGATAAAGTACGAGCAAAAGCGGTTCTCGTCTAAAAAGCGATACTCGGTGGCGCGCTCGACGGCGAAATCAATCGCGGGCTGGCGAAAGCCGTAGCGAGCCAACTTGTCACGGACCTCACCCGTCGCATGGTCGCGGCGCGATAACATCTCGGTCACCATGGTAAGTGCACATTTACGCTCGATGAGCTGCACCGCCTCACGAAAGTTGTCCCAATCACAGGGAAGATCGGGGCGGTTTTTGACATACAGCCGCGCGACCCGCACGGGAATCCAAATGGACCGCTCAAAACCGCCCTCAAGCTCACAATCGATATGTGCGCAAGGCTTTTTGGACGCATACCCGCTCGAGAACGAGGAGGCCGCCTTCTTATCGGGAAAGACGACCGTGGCCTCGGTCACCGTATACGACATGAGCGTAACCGCTACTCGTCGTCATCATCGAGCATGGCGGAACCATCGATGGCGTAAAGCTCGTCAAACTCCTCAGGCGCAGGCTGATCGGTCAGCTCGACCTCGGACGGAGCATCGTCATCAAACTCAAGCCCGCAGGCAAGGCGGACCTTATGCTCAATCTCATCGGCGCAATCGGGGTGTTCGCGCAGGAAAGCCTTGGCGGCCTCGCGACCGTTGCCGAGCTTGTCCTCGCCATAGGCAAACCAGGAGCCCATCTTCTTGCAGATGCCGCACTCGACAGCCATGTCCAGAATCGAGCCCTCCTTAGAGATGCCCGTACCGTACATGATGTCGAACTCAGCAGAACGGAACGGAGCTGCCACCTTGTTCTTAACGACCTTGGCGCGCACGCGGTTACCGATAACCTCGTCCTTAAGCTTAATGCTGTCGATACGACGAATGTCGATACGCACCGAAGAGAAGAACTTAAGGGCGCGGCCGCCCGTCGTAGTCTCGGGGTTGCCGAACATGACGCCGATCTTCTCACGCAGCTGGTTAATGAAGATGCACGTCGTGTTGGACTTGGACAGCGAGCCGGCGAGCTTGCGAAGAGCTTGGCTCATCAGGCGAGCCTGAAGACCGACCGTAGTGTCGCCGATTTCTCCCTCGATCTCGGCACGCGGGGTCAGCGCGGCGACGGAGTCGACGACGATGGCATCGATGGCGCCGGAACGCACGAGCATGTCAACGATCTCGAGCGCCTGCTCACCCGTATCGGGCTGGGAAATGAGCACCTCGTCGATATCCACGCCGATGCGCGCGGCATACGTGGGATCGAGCGCGTGCTCGGCATCGATAAATGCCACAACGCCACCCATTGCCTGGGCCTCGGCCAGGATCTCGAGCGAAAGCGTCGTCTTACCGGAGGACTCGGGACCGTAGATCTCGACGATTCGGCCGCGCGGCACGCCGCCGATACCCAGCGCGGCATCGAGGGCCAGGGCGCCCGTGGGAATGGCCTCGACCTCGAGCTCGGGACCACCGTCGCCGTACCTCATGATGGAACCCTGGCCGAATTTCTTCTCGATCTCGGCCTTGGTGGTGGCGATCATCTCATCGCGCTCTTTACCCGTCGTGCGAGCATGAACGGTACGTACGGGACCTGAATTCTTGGCCATGAATAGCCCTCCTCTTAACAACCTGCATCGATAATAAACGAACGGCTGTTCGTGGTCAACCGTTCAGGCCAATCATATGCAGGCGGTCTTTCCAAAACCCAACCAAACGCCGACCAAACACTGACCAAATGCTTGACCACAAAGGACCAAATATGAACAAGGCAGGCAAAAATACATCTACAACCAGCACAAACGCCAATGAGCCTAAGGTCCCCATCTCCACAATTAAGGGGCTCGGAGGCCCCTTAAAACACGTCTATTCCATAGAATTGAGCACAAGGGCAATGCGCCCCAATGCCTCCGTGACCGCATGGGCACGAACACACGAACGGTCACCCTCATAGTGGCAGCGCACAAAGTCCACGACCGGCACGCCCCCATCGGCGGAACGATGCGCCCAGCCAATATAGAAAGTGCCCGCCGGATCGTCCTCAGTACCACCGCCGGGGCCGGCATAACCCGTTGCGCTCACTGCAATATCGCTCTGGTACAGCTCCAGCGAACCCGACGCCATCTCGCGCGCAGTCTGGTGCGACACCGCAGTGTAGCGGTCGAGCGTCTCCTGCTCAACACCCAGCACGCGATGCTTAATCTCATCGCAGTAGGTCACCGCACCGCCACGCAGCACCGCCGAGGCACCAGGGATATCGGCGATCGTCGAGGCGATCATGCCAGCTGTCAGAGATTCAGCCGTCGAAACCGTCACACCACGAAAGCTTGCACGCTCGACAATATCGCGTGCGAGCTCTTCGTTATGCGCGGCAATCTGCTCAAATGATTCCGTCATGCCTACCAGGACCTAGACGGAAAAGACTATCTTGCGGCAGTTCCAGAAGTACTGGGCGCCCGAGATAACGGTCAAGACAACGGCAACGGCATACAGGAAGCGCGACACCGAGTAGATGCCGAGCGTCAGCGCCACCGGGCCAAGGTGCAAGCCGGCCATAGCAAAAACGCACAGGTAACCGCAGATGGAAACCATCGTGGTTGCCGTCTTGTACTTGCCGAGCTTATCGGCTGCAACGACCACACCGGCCGCACTCGCGACCATGCGCAGGGCGCTCACCAGCAGCTCGCGGAACAGGATAATGAACACGGACCACACGGTCACCGCGCCAAAATCCAAGAACAGCAGCAAGGCCGAGAACACCAGCAGCTTGTCGGCGATGGGGTCCAAGAACTTGCCGAAATCGGTGATCTCGTTACGCGAGCGTGCCAGATAACCGTCGACCTTATCGGTGCACGACAGGATCACATACAGAATGAAGGCAGCGGCGGCGAGCGGGCCGTCAAAGATGCTCCAATCCGTACCGGCAACACTCGTGTGAGACAGAGCCGAGACGATCATGAACACCGGGATAAAGACGATGCGAACGCACGTCACGATGTTGGCGGGCGTCCAGACACTCGTCAGTTCCTTATTGCTCTCGTTTGCCACGACGCTCTCCTACTCCACAACATGACCGATAAGCTCATAGCAGAAGCTATCGGTAAACTCGACAGTCAGAATATCGCCCACGGACGCCTCGCTGGCGTCCAGATGCACCGCTCCATCGGAATCGGGCGCCTGGAACCAGGCATGGCCGATCAGCTCGGCGCCGTCCTCGGTCTCTTCGATACCGTCGACGATCACCTGGGCGCGCTCGCCCACATGGGCGGCGGTGGCGGCAAAACCGAGCGACTCGGCCAGGTCCATGGCCTCCTGGGCGCGCTCGAGCTTGACCTCTTCGTCGACCTGACCCTCCATCTTAGCGGCCAGGCTGCCCTCCTCCTGCGAGTAGGCAAAGACGCTCGTGTAGTCAAAGCCGACGGTGTCCATAAAGTCGATAAGGTCGCGGAACTCGTCGTCGGTCTCGGTCGGGAAGCCGACCATGGCCGTGGAACGGATCACGATGCCGGGGATACGCTCACGAAGGTCGCGGAACAGATCCTCGAGCTCCTGGCGCGAACCGGAGCGACGCATGGCCTTGAGAATGCGCGCGTCGCAGTGCTGCACGGGGATATCGATATAGGGCAGCACCTCGGGCGTATCACGAATGGTCTCAATGAGCTCGTCAGTCATGCCCTCGGGCTGCAGATAGAGCACGCGGACCCAGACGTTGTGCGGGCGCACGGCCTCGGCGACGGCACACAGCAGCTGCGCCAGATTGCGCGGCGAGCCATCGGCGACGTCCTCGTCGGCAAAGTCGGTACCCCAGATGCCCGTGTCCTGGCCGATCAGCACGATCTCGCGCACACCGCCGGCAACCAGGTCGCGCACCTCGGAGATGATGCTCTCGGCATTGCGCGAATGATAGCGGCCGCGGATATAGGGAATCATGCAGAAGCTGCAGAAACGGTTGCAGCCATCGGAAATCTTGACGTAAGCGACAGCACCCTCGACGGTACGTTTGACCTGCGGGATATAGGCTGCAATCTCACGCTCGACACCCAGCACGCCATCGATGACCGCCACGATGCCATCTTCCTCGTCGGCCTTCACAAAGGCAGCGACCTCGGGCAGCTCGTCAGGCAGGTCATCGCCATAGCGCGACGGCACGCAGCCGCACATGACGATGGGGCAAGAACGAACGCCGTCCTGAACCTCGTTGGCGAGCTCGAGCGTGGTCTCGATGCTCTCGGACGTTGCGGAGGCGAGGAACGAGCAAGTATTGACGATGGCGATGTCGGCATCCTGCGGGTCGAATGCCTCCTCGTAGCCCGCGGCGGTCAAAAGAGAACGCATGCGGTCGGTGTCAACCTCGTTCTTAGCGCACCCGAGGGTGATGTAGAGCACGGAGCCCAACGGTGTATCCATGTTGGAGAGCGGTCCTTTCGATTGATATTAGCGGTAGTTGGTGAACTGCAGCGGCTGGCCGTAGTCCTGGTCGCGCAGGAACTGGATCACGGTCTGCAACGCGTCCTTCGAAGCAGAGGAAACACGCAGCTTGTCGGCCTCGATGGTCACCTTGACCTTGAGCTTTTGATCCTTGATGTCCTTGTTGATCTTCTTGGCGGTCGCCTGGTCGATACCCTCGACGATATGGCCGAGCACGCGCACGGTGCCGCCCGATGCCGCCTGCGGAGCATCCCACGAGACAGCCTTGAGGTCGATGCCGCGCTTGATGAGCTTGGAGCTCAGCACGTCAACAATCTGTTTGGAGACAAAGTCGGCCGGGGCGTTGATCGTAAAGAGCTTCTCGCCCTTCGAAAGCTCGATCGTGGCGCCGGAATCCTTAAGGCCATAGCGCTGGGAAATCTCGCGCGTGGTCTGCTGGAAGGCGTTGTCGACCTCTTGCATGTTGACCTCGGACACGACGTCGAAGCTGGAATCTTTAGCCATGATGTTTCCTTTCGCGTACGAGCGGCCTAGTAGCTATCGTACGAATTGTCGGTAGAATCGGTGGGTGTCTGACCGTCAGTTGCGGTATCGGCGCCATCCGTGGACTGGGCATCGGTACCATCGGTGGTGTCGGTACCATCAGAACTTTCACCATTCTCGGAATCAGTCGTCTCCTTCTTAGGAACGGTGATCGTCACACGAGCCACGCCCGAGGTCTTGGTATCGTAACGGACCTTTTCACCGTTCTTGGTAACGGTAACATCGGAAGGCTTGGACGTGGTGATCTCGATCGAGGACTCGGGCGTGTACTCCTGCTCAAAGGGGCCAGTCGCCTGAGCGCCATAGACCGACTTGCCGTCGACCTTGATCTCAATCCACGCGGTCTTTCCCTTGGCAACGGAAACTTTGATCTTCGTGACCTCGTTCTCTTCCTTCTTGGCCGTCGTCTTGGTAGCGTCCGAATCAGTCGACTCATCCGTCGGCTCATCGGCGTCTTCGTCCTCGTCGACCGTTTCGGTCTTCTTAGAAGACTTCTTGGTCGTCGTCTTGGTAGCAGTGGGCGCCTCGGGCGTGGTCTCGGGCGCCGAAGATGCGCAGCCGCGCAGAAGCACCACGATGAGCACGATCAGCAGCAACGCCACGGCACCGATGCCGGCGTAGACGATACGCGGATCGAGCCCGTTGTTTTGAGGAGTACGGGATCCGCCGCGTCCACGACCGGAACTGCTGCGGCCGCCTCCCTGAGGCATACGACCACGATTGCTATCGGAACGGCCGCGATAGCCGCCCTGGCCCTGAAGGCTGCGCTGACCCGAGCGGGGCGCAAGTTCACCGCGGCCTTGATAGCCACGTTGGCCCGAACGCGGAGCCGAAGAGCGCTGGCCATACGGCTGTGATTGAGAGCGAAGACGCGGCGTCACTTGCGTGGTATCGGCATCCGCATAGCCACCGCGAGAGCGTCCGGTGGAGACACCACGGTGACCGCGATCTGAATAGCCGCCGTCGCCGTAGCCGGCACGAGGGTCACGCGCCACGCCGCGGGCAGCGGGAAGTGCACGGTCCTCGGGCATCGGCGTACTGCGGAACCGGTCACGCTGTGAGCGAATCTCCTCGCCCGAACCCGTCTCAGTAATATAACCGGCCTGCTGAGGACGCTGTCCATAGCGGGTCGAACGACCGCCCTGAACCATCAGGAAGCGCCCGTTATCGACCGAGGAACGCGAATTGACGTAGCCGGCGGCGTCCTGAAAACGACCGCCCTGCTGCGACGTTTCGCGTTCGTATGCCATCAGGTCGTCAAAGTAGGCATTGACGACCTCGCGCGGATTGAGGCCCAAAAAGCGAGCATAGCTCGAAATCATGCCCTGTGCATAGCCGCGCGGCGGCATCGAAGCAAAGTTACCGGTCTCGAAAAACTCGATGATCTGCGGCCTGATTTTGATGGTGTTGGCGACCTGCTGAATGGAAAGGCCCATTCGGCGACGCTGCTCGAGCAGCATGTCACCAAAGCGTGCAGCCATCAGAATCCTCCAAACTCACGATCTTCACGTGCCATCTCGGCGTCGACAGATTCCAGCGCGGCAAGCCCCTCCTCGTCCAACAGGACCTCGCGCGGCTTGGAACCGTCGGGCGGGCCGACGACACCCTTTTCTTCCAGCATGTCCATAATACGCCCGGCACGCGCATAGCCAACCTTCAGACGACGTTGCAGGCCAGATGTGGAGCCCAGCTGCGATTCCACCACAATATGGGCGGCTTCCCAAATGAGCGGATCATCGTCTTGCGGCTCAGCTACTCCGGTGCGGACAATGCCGCCGCCACCCACCATGGACATGGAAGCGGGCGCCACGGCAGACAGGATCTCCTCGTGGTAGTCGGGCTCGCTCTGCGACTTGACGAACTCGACAATCTCGTTGATTTCGTCATCCGAGACAAAGCAGCCCTGGATACGGCGAGGCTTGCCCCAGTCGACCTTGGAGAACAGCATGTCGCCCAAACCGGTGAGCTTTTCGGCACCCATCTGGTCAATAATAACGCGCGAGTCGATGCCCGTGGCGACGTTAAAGGCGATGCGGTTGGTGATGTTGGCCTTGATGAGGCCCGTCACCACGTTGGAGCTGGGGCGCTGCGTAGCCACGATAAGGTGTATACCGGCGGCACGGCCCAGCTGGGCGATACGAACGATCGAGGCCTCGACATCCTTGCCGGCGACCATCATCAGGTCCGAAAGCTCGTCGATGATAATGACCAGATAGGGCATCTTTTGGGGCGGGTTGTCGTAATGCTCAAACTCGCCGGCGGCCTGCTTTTCGTTGTAGGTCGAGATCTTACGCACGTTGAGACGCTCGAAGACCTTCAGGCGACGCTCCATCTCGGACACGGCCCATTGCAGAGCGCTCGCGGCCTGCTTGGGCTCGGTCACCACGGGCACATAGAGATGCGGCAAACCGTTATAGCCCGCAAGCTCGACGCGCTTGGGGTCGACCATGATCAGGCGAACGTCCTCGGGAAGGGCTCGCATGAGCAGGGTCGTGATGATGGAATTGATCATCACCGACTTACCAGAACCGGTCGTGCCGGCGATCAGCAGGTGGGGCATCTTGGCGAGGTCAGCGACGACCGGCGTGCCCTCGGCATCTCGACCGATGGCCAGCTCGAGCGGACCGCCCTTCACATAGGGAAGCACGTCGCCCAGGTTGACGTTCTGGCGCTTGCGATTGGGAATCTCGATACCCACAAGCGAGGTACCGGGGATCGGGGCAAAGATGCGCACCGACTGAGCAGCGAGCGAAAGCGCGATATCGTCCTCGAGGCTCGAAATCTTGCTCACGCGCTCGCCCTCGCCAGGTTGCAGCTTAAAGGTCGTCACCGTGGGGCCGGCGATCCAGCCGACCACGCGGGCACTGCGGCCAAACTCAAGCAAGGTGGATTGCAGTGACTCGGCAGTCTGTTCCAGCTCCTTGTCAGATGACGCGGAGGACGCCGACTGCGGGTTGGCGTGCAGGATCTCGAGCGGCGGAAGCTTGAGGCCGTCCTCTTCTTCGCCCTCGTTATCCGCGGGGGCATTGACCGCTCCCCCATCGCTAGGAGTAGGCGCCTCGGCAGCGCCCGCGACAGCCGTATCGGCAACCTTGGGATGCTTCAAGAAGTCGGGAATCTGAGGTGTTGCCGAGACAGGATTCACGGCAAACGGCGGCTCGGACTCGTCGATCTTATCGGGGTCGTCTTCCATCGAAAGCTGGCCGGTTACCTGTTCGCGCTTAGCATGGCGACGCGGCAGCAAAGTTGTCTTTGCGGTCTCAATCGGAGCCTCGTCGTCCTCGTCATCGCCCTCGGTAAGCTCAATCTCGCTATCGGACCAAGACGGGTCGGGCTCGCTTGTATTCAACTTGGGCGTGGCCTTGCCCTTCTTGACATGACGGCGCGGCAGCAGCGTCGTCTTAGCGCGCTCGGCCTCCACGGCATCGGATACGTCGACAAACGGATCCTCGTCCTCGTCGTCATCGTCCAAAACCGGGTCCACATCGTTGCCCATGACCGTGGTCACGGCAGCATCGGAGCCCTTTTGACGAAGAATGCTCAGGTGCGGACGGGCAACGCCGGGCACCGACAGGGCTTCGTCGTCACCCCACGGGCTCGCGTTAACATCGGCACGACGGCGCTCGGCAAAATCGGCCGCGCGGTCGCGAGCAGAGCGCAGCACGCCACCCACCGAAAAGCCGATGATGACAAAACCAACGACGGCCAGACCCAACAGGACCACCATCGCGATAGGCTTACCCAGGGCATTCTGCAGCGCACTCGCAATAAACGCACCGATGTAGCCACCCGAGGCGGACAGATTTTGCGGCGTGAACATAAGGTCACACGAGTCGCTCGTACCCGGCACCATCAGCGAAAGAATGGAGACAACGGTGATAAAGACCACGGCTCCGCCCGCGACCGAGCGCACGTTGAGCGGCGAGTCCTCGCCTAAAAAGAGCGTGGCGGCAAACAGCAAAATGACGATCGGCAGCACGTAGGCGCCCAGGCCAAAGCCCAGGTGGTAAAAACCGGCAACAGCAGCCGTCACGGGCGCTGTTGCCGGAGAAATCACGGCAATAAAGGACGCAATCGCCAAAACGGCAATGACCACGCCGGCGATATCGCGATTGGCCGAGGGCTCCACCAAGGGCTCAAAATCGTCGAAGTCCGCCTCGTGGCCCTTATTGGCACGCAGATGGGAACCGGCACCCTTAGCAGATGCCGGTTGGTTATTGGCCTTATTGCCTTTGGCGTTTTGTGCAGATCCGCGCGCCAAACTAAACCTCCATGACGACCGGGATGATCATCGGACGGGTGCGCGTACGGCTCCAGATAAAGTTAGAGAGCGAATCGCGCACGGCCTTGCGAATGGCATCGGAACCGCTGCTCGTAAAGCTAAACTTGCCCTTCTCGATCGTCTTCATAATGGACGCGGAGGCATCCTCGGAGAACTGGTCGTCGATGGCAAACGAGACGCCGCGGCCCGAGAACTCGATGGCCTCGATCTTCTTGTGCTTGAGCGAGACGATGGCAACAGCGGTAACCATACCGTCGTTGGCGAGCTTCTGACGATCGCGCAGGACGATGGGGTCGGTATCGCCGATACGCAGGCCGTCGACGTAGACGACGCCGGACTCGACGGGCGTACCGCGTTTGACGATACCGCCGCGCATCTCGAGCGTGTCGCCGTTATCGAGGATAAAGATGTGATCATCCTTGATGCCCATCTTGCGGGCCAGCTGGGCATGGGCACGCAGATGCACGGCCTCGCCGTGAACCGGCATAAAGTAGGTGGGCTTGGCCATGGCCATCAGTAGCTTGAGTTCCTCCTGGCTACCGTGACCGGAGACGTGAACGAGAGCGCGGTTCTTATCCCACACGTCGCAGCCGAGCTTGGCTAGGCTGTTGACGACCTGCTGGACGGCTTTCTCGTTACCGGGGACCGGCGTTGCCGAGAGGATAACGGTATCGCCCTCGTGGATGGAGAGCGTCTTGTGCTCTCCGTTGGCCATGCGGGACAGGGCCGACAGCGGCTCGCCCTGCGAACCGGTGCACATGACGACGATCTTGTCGTCGGGCAGGTTATCGATGTCAAAGGCATCGATGATATCGGCGTCGTCGATGTTGAGGTAGCCAAGCTCGCGCGCCACGCGGGTGTTAGTGAGCATGGAGCGACCGGTCACAACGACCTTACGGCCGCACTTGCGGGCGGCATCGCAGATCTGCTGCAGACGATGGATGTGGCTCGAGAACGACGCGACGAACACGCGACCCGGCGCGTTCTTGATGGCGTGCAGCAGGTTGGGGCCGACTTCGGCCTCGGACTTGGTAAAGCCCGGAACCGTGGCGTTGGTGGAGTCGGAAAGCAGCAGGTCGATGCCCTGCTTGGCAAAGCGGCTGATAGCGGCGTAGTCGGGCGTGACGCCGTCGATGGGCGTCTGGTCGAGCTTAAAGTCGCCGGTGTGCATAACGGTGCCCTGATTGGTGCGGATGAACACGCCCAGAGCGCCGGGGATGGAGTGCGTCATCGAAAAGAAATCGAGCGAGATGCCGCCGAGGTTGACATGGCTGCCGCCCTTGACCTCGCGGAACTTGGGTGCGCGGATGCGGAACTCAGAAAGCTTGCCCTCGATAAAGCCAAGCGTCAGCTTGCTCGAGAAGATGGGCACCTTATTGTTGAGGTCCTGCAGCAGATACGGAAGCGAACCGGTGTGGTCCTCGTGGCCGTGGGTGACGACGATACCGCGGAGCTTCTCCTCGTTCTCCAGAACATAGGTGTAGTCGGGAAGCACCAGATCAATACCGGGCTGGGAATCGTCGGGGAACATGAGGCCAGCGTCAACGAGCACCATGTCGTCGCCGCATTCGAAGACCGTCATGTTCTTGCCGATGCCGTCAAGGCCGCCGAGCGGAATGATCTTCAAGGGAGATGATTTTTTAGCTGCCATAGGTTAGTGTGGTTTCCTTTCTTCGAAACGGGTCTGGAACAACCGACGGGGCGCTTCTGGCAAACCGACCGCCGGGAACGTACAAACATGCATCGCAGAGTCGATGCAATAACCACAGTATGATACCCATTTGCACAACAACAGACCACCCATGCATCAAAGCCCCATCTGAACTGGTCCATCCCGCCGGTCAGGGCTCAGCGGCCCCGGCACGGGCTAAGTTTCCTGCTCTACAGTCCTGCTCACGACGGAGGCCACATTAAGTGGCCTCCTGTTCGTGCGGAACTCGCGATAAACTTCATCAGTGCCCGCCCCACGGGAAACCTGCCAAAAAGAGACAGGTTTATTTTGGTCGGTTTTATCTGGGAAGATGCTGCTGCGGCTATCTACAGATCTGAAATCTGACTACTGAATAGACTGTCTAACTAAATAGCGAGCGGCACTAACCAGCCCTTTTGCTTGCGCCCGGGAGGGGCGCATATGAAGTTTATCGCGAGTTCCGCACGCAAAGGAAAGCACTTAATGTGCTTTCCGTCTTGCGCAGGACTGTAGAGCAGGAAACTTCATATGCGGCCCTCCCGGGCGCAAGCAAAAGGGCGACCCCTGTCCGGAGTCGCCCTTGTTGAGCTGCTTATGTTTAGCTGTTACTCGGCGTCGTGGTGACGGCGGGGCTTGCGGCCTCCGTTGTCGCCGGGACGGCGCGGACGGTCGCTGCGCTCGGAGCGCTCGCGACGCGGACGCTCACGGCGCTGGAAGTGCTCGCCGTCGCCCTCGGAGGCACCCTCGGCGCGAGCCGGGGCCTCGGGCTTGTCAAGGCGATCGAGCGAGATCTTACCGCGATCGTCGACCTCGATGACGACGACCTTGACCTCGTCGCCCACGTTGAGGACGTCCTCGACCTTCTCCACGCGGCCCTTGGCAACGCGGGAGATGTGCAGCAGGCCGTCCTTGCCGGGCAGCAGATTCACGAACGCGCCGAAGGGCTGGATGGAAACCACGCGACCGGTGTACTCCTCGCCCGGCTCGGGAACCTTGATGATGAGCTTGATGCGCTCGACAGCCTGGTCGACGGACTCGCCGGTGCCGCCGACAAAGACGGTGCCGTCCTCCTGGATGTCGACCGAGGCGCCGGTCTCGTCCTGGATGCCGCGGATGACCTTGCCGCCGGAACCGATGACGTCGCGAATCTTGTCGGTCGGAACCTGGATGGAAACGATGCGCGGAGCGGTGCTGCGCGTAGTGTGGCGCGGCTCGGGGATCACATCGAGCATCTTCTGCAGGATGAAGGCGCGACCCTCCTTGGCCTGCTGCAGGGCGCGGGCCAGGATGTCGAAGGTAAGGCCGGTGGCCTTGTTGTCCATCTGCAGGGCGGTGATGCCCTCGGTGGTGCCGGTGACCTTAAAGTCCATGTCGCCCAGGAAGTCCTCGAGACCCTGGATGTCGGACAGGACCACGGTCTTGCCCTCCTCCTGGATCAGGCCCATGGCGATACCGGAGACCGGGCGCTTAATGGGCACGCCGCCGTCCATAAGGGCGAGCGTGGAGCCGCAGGTCGAAGCCATCGAAGAGGAACCGTTGGACTCCATGACCTCGGAGACGACGCGGATGGCATAAGGGAACTCGTTCTCGTCGGGGAGCACCGGAAGCAGGGCGCGCTCGGCCAGGTTGCCATGGCCGATCTCGCGGCGCTTGGGGCTGCCCATGCGGCCGGTCTCGCCGGTGCAGAACGGCGGGAAGTTGTAGTGGTGCATGTAGCGCTTGCCCTCGGTGGGCTCAATGGTATCCAGACGCTGGCCCTCGTTGAGCATACCGAGTGACAGGACGGAGAGCACCTGGGTCTGGCCGCGCTGGAACAGGCCGGAGCCGTGAACGAGAGGCAGGTAGTTATCCTTCACCATGATGGGGCGAATCTCGTCGGCGGCACGGCCGTCGACGCGCTCGCCGGTCTCGACGACCATGGTGCGCATGGCCTTCTTCTCAAGCTTCTTGAGCGCCACGGGGATCTCGCGCTCCCAAGCGGCCTGCTCCTCCTCGGTGAACTCGGCGCGGATGGACTCCTTCAGAGCCTCGACCTTACCGATACGGGAAAGCTTGTCGGCATCGCGAAGGGCGGCTGCCATCTCGTCGTAGTGGGCGAAGATGCGCTCCTGGACCTCCTCGACGGGCTGATCGAGCGGGTACTCCTTCTTGACGATGGCACCGTTGACCTGCTCCCACTCGGCAACGAACTCGTCCTGAGCCTGGCAGAAGGCAGCAAGGGCCTCCTGGCCAAACTTCATGGCGGCGAGCATGTCGTCCTCGGAGATCTCCTCGGCGCCGGCCTCGACCATCGAGATGAAGTCGGCAGAGCCGCCCAGCTCCAGGTCCAGATCGGAGTTCTCGCGCTCCTCGTAGGTGGGGTTGACGATAAACTCGCCGGTCTCCACGTTGCGGCCGATGCGCACGCAGGCAAGCGGACCCTCGAAGGGCACGCCGCCGAGCGTCATGGCCAGGGAAGCACCCATGACGTTGATGACATCGAAGGGATTGACCTGGTCGGCGACGAGCGAGGTAGCGACGATGTGCACCTCGTTGCGGAAGCCGTCCGGGAAGCTCGGGCGAATCGGACGGTCGATCATGCGCGCGGTGAGCGTGGCCTTCTCGCTGGGACGGCCCTCACGCTTGAGGTAGCCACCCGGGATGCGGCCGGCGGCGTACATCTTCTCGTTGAAGTCGACGGTCAGCGGGAAGAAGTCGTAGTTCTTACGCTCCTTGGAGACGACCACGGTGTCGAGCATCGTGGTGTCGCCCTGCTTGACCAGGCAGGCGCCGGTGGCCTGCTTGGCAAGCTCGCCCGACTCAAAGGTGTAGGTCTTGCCGTACAGCTCAAAGGTCTTGGATACGAGTGTCATTGTTCTCCTTAACCCCGCAGACCCCTTGTCTGCGGGCTTCTCATGTGACGCGGGCCCCCTGCCCCCGCCACGCTTCAGAGCGTGATTGTTCGCGCCCTTACACAAAAAGAGCGCCCCGCTGCGCAGGACGCTCTTAGCATGTACAAATCCTACTGGATGTTGTCGCGGATGCCCAGAGCCTTGATGAGCTCACGGTACTCGACGATGTCGTTCTTCTTGATGTAGGAGAGAAGACGACGACGACGGCCGACGAGCATGAGCAGGCCACGACGGGTGTGGAAGTCCTTCTGGTGGGACTTCATGTGCTCGGTCAGCTCCTTGATGCGCTCGGACAGGATGGCGACCTGAACCTTGGGGTTGCCGGTGTCGACCGGGGTGTTACCGAACTGGGCAGTCAGCTCCGCCTTGCGCTCTTTGGAAACAGTCATTGTTTCACCTTTCGTTTTGCGTCGCCCACGGGCGACTCGATTCGCCTCGGACTGGGAAGCCGCCGGTGGAGCGAACAACCAAGGTCGAGGTACCAACAGGTCGGTATGTTACCACAAGCAGCCCGCGCCTGCGCATCATCACCGACCCAACATGAATTCCATCGCGCGGAGGCGCTGATCGGTGTGCGTCGCAGCCCAAACATGCGAAAGCCCGAGCAGGAATGCCGCCGTATGCGGGTCGATTCGCTCGGCCATGAGCGCATCGAAGGTCATGGACATGAGGGCGCGCAGCCATGCGGTCTCACCGGTCGACACCAGTTCGGCACCTGGAACGCTCGACGCGCACGACCCGCACATGAGACCGCCCGCCTGGGCTGAAAAATACGACAGCATGGGGTCTCCGCACAGCACGCAGGCCGAAAAATCGGGTCGATAGCCAACGTGCGACAGCAGCTTAAAGACATATGCCGCCACAAGTAGATCCATGTGCGCTGTGTCGAGCCCGCTGCCCGCCAGGGCAAGCGCTCGCTGCGTGATGGCAAAGGTAAACGGGTCCTCAGCGTCCTCGAACGAGCATACGCGCGCGACCTCGGCGATCGCGCTTGCGGCGCAGGTCGTCTCGTAATCGGGCGTAGCGCTGAGCGGCGCCTCCATAAGCTCGGCCTGGGAAACCACGTCGAGCGACCGTCCATGCGCGAGCAGCATATCGACGGTACAGAACAGCTCGCAGCGCGCAGCCAGGCGCCCACCGGGTTTGCGGGCGCCCTTTGCCACGGCACGAACCTGCCGACCCCGCTCGTCAAGCATCGTCAGGATCAGGTCCGTCTCTTTAAGCTTCGTCTTGTCGAGGACGAGCACCTTGGTGCGATATGTCCGGGAGCCTGCCATGCGCGCCGCGCGTCCTTAGTCCTCGGCGGAGTAGTAGATAAGTGTTCTATAGGTCTCCATAGCGCTCCATAGTGCAGTTATACGTTTCCATAGGTCTCCATAGTAGTGCATATTTCAGAACTTATGGACTGAGTTAGGACGCGGATAGACCCGTAGACAAAAATAGCCCCCGTCTCCTATCACTGGGAAACGGGGGCTAATAACCTCAAACGAGGTTTGTATTGCGCCTTTAATTTAATCGTCTCGGAACGCGCCGACGAGGCATAGGGCCAAGAAGAAAATCATGCTGCCGAAGGTGGAGCCGAGAATAAAGGCGATTACCAAACCCATCATCGGCGTGTGCCGTCAGACACGTAGCACTGGAGACGATCAAGCGCGTATCCGTAGATGCCAGCATAGTCATCGCCGCCGTAGGTGGAACCGTCATCGCAGACCTCATCGTGCCAGTTTGCGTGTGCAACGTCCTGAGCACGGTAGTAGACCTGCTTGTACTCGCCAGACGGTGTGATGTAGTACATCATCACGCCATCGATGGTCTGGCCCCAGATGCCCGCCATGCCATTTACGGAATCGTTGTAGTTGGCGGTCTGCACCCAATCCAGCCATCCACTCTCCTTGGTGTGGACACGGTAGCGCAGCGTGCCGCTATCCACCCACGCGATCAGCATGTCATGGGAGCCGTAGGGCATACCAGCGAAGCCCTCGCTGTTGGAATCATTGAAGTTGGTTACGGCATCATTCCACGCACCGTAGCGGTTGTGCAGCGCATAGTGGATGTTGACGCTTTTGCCCGTGGACTTCGGGAAGCTCGTGCGAGCAACAGAAGTGGAGGGCTGATAGGTGCCGCCGTTAGCATCGGTCGGTGCGGTCGGCGCGATGTAGCCGCTTCCGAGGTAAGCTGCCACGGCCTGCTTGAACTCGGCCCACGTCTTGCCGTACTGGCGGAAATAGCCGTTAGGATCGGTATGGTCGGAGCCGCCCCAGATACGAGCCGCCTGATAGTGGCTCAAGAGTCGGGACGTGTCCCAGCCGTGGGCACGCAGCTCGTCGCCAGCCCACTTGACGGCCTCGTTCCACTGCTTGGCAAAGTCGCTGGCGTTGGTGGCGTGAGCAAGCTCGATACCGACCGTGGCGTAGTTTCCATTGCCCACGTGCCAGCACAAGCGGTTCTCGGGCACCGTGTTGTACACGGTGGAACCGTCAAGCTCCATAACATGGTGGACAGCATAGGTATCATTACCGCGCCAATACAGAACATGGTTCCACGCGGACGCACCGGGGTTCGCCGTTTCGTGGATAACCAAGTACTGGGCGTTGAGGTAGCCGTGTCCATTGCTCACGTAGGCATCTTGGCTTTGGTAGGCTTCGGCGCTGAGTGGAGCGGCAAGCGCTGCCACAAGGGCGAGGACAACAGCAAAGGCGCTACGGAGAGGGAGCTTGCGCTTAGGCTCGGTCTCAGTCTCGGTCATGCTCTCCACCTGCTTTCAGGCGAGCTGCATCGACCGCTTGCTCAGCTGCTGCGTAGATCGCGGCGCTCACCACTCCACAGACCGTGCCGATAATGGCTACAGTCTCGTTACTTGTAGTGATGCCTGCGATGCTAGCCGCCACGCTGCCGAGAAAAGCAGCAGCGCAAAGCCAGAACTTACGGCTGGTCAGTTTCTTGACAATATCTTCGGTAGTCATAATTCCTCCTATCTACCTTTTTCTTTGTCGTAGAGCAGGTCAACCCGGTCACAGATGTGGTCGACCTTCTCGGCCATTCCTTGGCTTCTCGCCTGACTGTGCGCGAGGTCGTTGTGCAAGACCTCGTTAGACGTGACGACCGATTCCATGAGGGTCTTCATGGCTTCCATCAGTGAGTTCGAGCGCTCCATCTGGGCGGCGATTCGCCCCTCCATCTCAGACCGCTCACGATCGCGCTGGGCACGCTCCTTGACTTCATCCTGCTTGCGCTCTTCGCGCTTCAGGTCAATCTCGCCCTTGCGCTCGTTCTGGCGCTTGTACTCTTCGAGAAATTGCTTTCCGAAGTAAAAGGCGATGAGCGCCAGTGCTGCGCCACCTAGCCAGCCTGGGCCATAAGGCGCGAAGAGTTTGAGCACTTCCATCCACTCACCTCCCCTCTCCTACGCTTGGAATTAATTGCGAGTATCAAGCCGCCGTCCCCCGCGTTTTAAAGCCAAAAATCCCAGACGAAATGCGGAGGTCTACCATGCAAAACGTCTGGGATTTTTTAGAGATTGGATAGCCAAAAATGCTGTTTTCAGATGCCACCGCCGAGTACATGGCCGACAAGGGCAAGCGTCTCCGCGCCACCACTCTTGAGGGCTATCGCAGCGCCATCCGCTGCCACCTGATGCCGATGTGGGGTGAGCGCGAGATCGAGACGATCAGCTTTGAAGAGGTTCAAGATTGGGTCGATTCGTTCGACCTCCCCGGTGCCGCCGAGAAGGCATACAAAACTTTCCGTCAGATCTACCGCTGGGTGCTGCGCCGCCACCAGCTCAGAATCTGGGACGTGACGCAGGGCGTAGAGCTGCCGAAAAAGCCCACAGTGCGCCGCCCCACGTTGACCGCCGAGCAGGAGCGCGTGACGCTTAAAGCCATCGTCGGGCAACCATTCGAGGTCGCAGTGCTCTTGGGTGCCGCGCTCGGGCTGCGCCGCTGCGAGGCGTGCGCGGTGAGAATCGAGGATGTGGACTGGCGTAGCGGATGGGTTCACGTACAGCGCGGACTACATGTCGTAGGCGGAGAGGTCGTGGAGACGGGATGCAAGACCAAACTGTCAGACCGCAAACTCAAGCTGCCGCGATTCGCGCTTGAGCGCCTGCGAGCGATACGAGGTGCCCGCAGGTCTGGTCGCCTATGCCTGCTTGACCCCAACGCCGTGGCCCGCAAGTTCCGCGCGTTCTGCAAGCGATTCGACCTGCCCCACGTACCGATGACATGCCTGCGCCACAGCTGGGCGACCATATCGCTGGAGCATGGTGCCGCCATCGAGGACATAGCCGTGGCGTTGGGGCATTCCACGGTCAATACCGCCATGTCGCACTACCTGCAAAGTTTCAGGACGGTCGTTGCTAGGGCGAGCGATTCATACACGGCAGCTATGGAGTGGTGATTCCGTATCCCGTGTTCAGTTCGCGCAGGAGGGAACGGTCTTCCGAGTCTCGTACACCGCCGATGACGGAGTGCTACAGCTCTCGATTGCGGGCACGCCGATGTCTGTCTGGTTTGACAAAAAGAGCGGCATCGGAATCTGGGATTCAAACGAAAAGAAGAACTATGTATGCAGGTTTGTAGAATAGCATTCCGTATCCCCGTTTAAAACGTTTGCTACAAATGACAAAAGCAGCGTGACGCTGTCGTTTGAATCCGCCAACCATTCGACAGCGTTTCTGATTATCGACAATAACGGCAACCCGAGCGCCATTTTCCTGAATTGCATAACCTCGACGAGTGAGATTCTTGCAGGTCAGAGTCTTAACATCACATTCCAGAACAAAACGACGGCCGTGATAAAAACCCCAAACTGGTCTTTCGGAGTGGTCATGACGCCGATGGGCTATGACTGCTCCATTTCGGTTGCATAGCATTCCGTATCCCAAAGCACAACGATCTGCAATGAGGCGGTACGTGCCAGAGTCGGCGGTAATATGTCGCTCGCCAAACCTCAGCCTATTCAGGTCGCGGTGCAAACCGCGACATCAGACTATGCGCTCTGCGTTCAGATGGATGGCATCTACCTGTATAACGATGCGGAAGAAAAGGTAATCTGGCATATTACAGCGCCAAAATAGAAGCATCCCGCGCTCTACGATTTCACCCAATCATCCCATGAGCCGTTTGTGCAGTTGCGCAGGTAAATGCCGTAGGATGCGTTGTTGCTCCAGAGAATCTGTGACCTGTATTTAACGTTATTGGCTATGATGACGTTGATGACGGTTATCCACGCGCCTTTGATCTCTGACGGGGCGTTATCTGGGTTGAAGGCCGTGTATAGTCCGGTTTCTGTCAAATCATTCAGCGAAATCTTGCTTTCGCCTTGGCTTATGTTTATAGACAGGCGCTGGGATACGGAATGCTACTTAGTCCACAGTGTTTTGATATTGCCTGTAGTTCCGTACTGTAATTGGATGCCTTCTGCTTTCGATATGGTGACGTAAAGCGATTTGCCGTCCTTTAAACAGAATTGCATTTGGATATAAGTGTCCTCGCCTGACCCCCACGAGCCGTAGGTAATGGCGGTAACGTCTCCCCAGAAGCTCGGAACTTGGGATACGGAATCCCCGAGTTTGTTGATTTGGTTGGCACAGTCGCTGATGCCCTTCTCCATGTTGTTGAGACGCGCAGCCGTGATGGCGGTCTTGGCGTCCTGCCAAACCTGCTTTGCGTAGGTCACAAGGTTTGCCATGTCTAATCCTCTCTTTAAAGCGTGAAGGTCGTCCACGCGCCGATTTCGTCGATGATCGTGCTCGTCCCGGGCATCGTGCTCGCCCCGGGGAATACCGCCTTACCGGGCAAGTTCGCATCCCAGCGCTTGAATGACGCAATCTTGTGCGTGCCCTCGTTCGTCTGCATCCACAGTCCGCCGTCGACGCGCTTGTCTCGAGGCGGCTCGCCGGACTGCATGTAGTAGGGCTTGGTCGCGGCTGCGGCGGCGTTGGCCTGCTTGGCTGCGGCGGTAGCTGCGGATGCGGCTTTGTTCGCGGCGTCGGCATTAGCGTTTGCCGAAGCGGCAGAAGAGTCTGCTTTGCCGGCCGATGCGTTGGCTCGGTCGATGACCTGATTGAGGTTTGAGATCGTGTCGTATAGCTCCTTGACCGCATCGCCGCTGGTCGTGCCGGATTCTAGCGATACGAGGTTGCGGTCGACCGAAGCATGGAAGACGCGTGTGCAGACCACATCGGAGCCCTGCCAGAATTGGACGCAAAGATGCGCTGAATCGGTCTTGAGCACGCTGCCGGGTGCCGCGCACTCCCAGGTGGCAGTCTCGTATCCGCTGACCGAGTTCATCGTCTTGTAGCCGCTGTTGCCGCACCCATCGGCATACGCCAGCTTCGCCGTGATGCCGGCGGCGGACGTGATCGCCTTGCCGTTGTCCGTCAGCTTGACCAGAAGCGTGCGACCGTTTGAATCGCCGCCGGAGAGCATCACTGGCGGGATGTAATCGTTTGCCGTGTCCACATCGATGGTGATGCGCCGGAAGTTGTCTAGAGCCATCTTGACCCCCTTAGTTGCTTGCTGCGGTCAATAATCGGACAGCTGTCCCCCGCCGGATTAGCCTTGGTCGTGCTCGAACATCCAGCAAAGCTCTATCTGGTGGCTGATCATTCGGTCGCCTCCAGCGCCTTGAGCGCAGCGAGCGCGGCCCTGAAGGCCTCGACCGGGTCGACGGCCTCGGTTCCCTCCCCCGTCTCGTCGGCCGTGGCCGGCTGCGGGTCGACGATGGCCGAGAGCGCGTCGAAGCACGCCACGGTGGCCGCCGTGCGCTTGTCGACGTAGGTTGGCTGCACGAACACGAAGTCCTTGCCCTGCGAACACGGCTCCGACACCTCCGGCGCCTTGACAACCTTGCGCGTCCCATCGCTCATGACGGCGATGAATACCATGCCGTTCTTCTCGGCCTCGGCAAGCGCTTCCGCGTCGTAGCAGGTCAACTGCCCCTCGACGTTGCCAACAGGGTCATGCGCCATGTAGTCGACGATGTATGCCATTTGCATTCCTCTCTATCCAGTCGTTCCGACCGTTGAATACGATGTGAAGAGACCGTTGATTGTGTTTATAACGAAGGTCCCGTAATGCCATCCGACCGTGCCGTCGTGATTGTCGTGCACCTCTGAGACCAAGGGTTGAGACACGGAGCCGGTTCGTCCGTAGATCGTGGTAACGTTTCTGTCGGACGTCGCCGCGGTGGAGATGATTGGAGATGATATGCGGACACTTCCCTGCGCCTGCATCTGGATTCCGTAATAGACGGCCCCCGTGTCCGTGTCGCGCATCGACGCCGTGTAGTCGATGTATCCGACTTTTGTCGGGGTGCTTCCATTGGTGGTGCGGTAACCGGCGAGCTCGCCCGCCGATGTGAGCATGGTGTACCAATTCGTGTAGCCGCACTTGAACGTCCCGTTTGCCGTGATGTTGTTGGCGGTCATGTAGTTGGTCTTCAGTACGCCATCCTTGAGGTTCCACGAGTTGCGGCCCTTGGCGTCCGCGATGGTGCCGGTGGCCATGTACGAGGCGTTGATGTACACCCTGTCGTTCTGCATGTAGATGCCCTGCTCGGTGCCGCCTTTTGTCAGGCGGTCGAAGATGGCCTTCTGGTCCATCTGCTCGTCGTAGGCGCTCAAAATGCCGTCGGCGTAGTCCGATGCGTTCTTCTGCTCGATGGCGTGGCGCGCCCAGGTCGCAGCGTCGGCGTAGTCCTTCACGGCGGTCGAGTAGGCTCCGAATGCGGCGTCGTACTCGTACATGGCGGCCTTGAGCTCCTCGGCGGTCTTGCACCGGAGAACCTTGTCGACCTTGTCGGCGTAGGAACCGTACGTGCCGCCCTCGTCGGTCGTGCCGAAGGCCTTAGTGTAGCGCGGGCCGAGGACGGACGAGAGGAACTGGGCACTGAGGGCCTTGTTCGACTTCAGCGCGTTGTACTGCGAGGTCATCTCCTCGCGCTCCTTGTCCACGTCCTGCTTGGCCTTCTTCACGGCCGCCGCCTCTGCCTCGGTCACAACACCGTCTTTGGCGAGGTCCTGCACCGTCGTGTCGAGGCTATTGAGTGAGCCCGTGAGGTCGTGCGCGCTTTGGTAAGCCTTGTTGTACGCGGCCTCCAGCACCGGCGCCGTGTGGGTGACGCTGCCGTCGCCGTAGGTGACGCGGTCCATCTCCCAGATGAAATAGCCATTCGACCACTCGGGAATGTCTTCCGACCATCCCAGTTCGGGATTCTGCATGTTCAGCGGCGGCACTGTGTCGGACTGATTCTTCGCATAGAGCTTCACCGTGGACTTAACCACCGTATCGGTCGTGGCAATGTCCTTGTCATCGAGCGTCGCTCCTGGGCCTAAATGAACCTCGCTGGCATCGAGATTCCAGTAGTTCTTGCCAGACTTATCCTGGATAATTCCGGCCTTGATGAGATTGGCGCTGATGGTGCCGGAGACGATGGCATCGGCCACCAAGCCGTGACCGTTGCCGAGCGTGCGGAAGTTCCACGTGCCGTCGGAATTCTTGCCGTCGGCGATGCGGAAGTAGCCGCCGCCGATCTGGATGCACATGGTCGGATTGGCTTCTTCCGGCTTGTCGTAGACGAACAGGCCCTTGCCGGGCTTTATGTAGGTGTAGCCGCCGGTCTCGTTCATCACCTTGTTCAGGCCGTCGATGAGGCCGTCAAGGTAGGCGCTGCCGAGCGTGGCGGCGCTGTCCCAGCTGCCGGCGCTGCTCGTCAGACGGTCGATGGTCTGCTGAACGCGATCGGAGCGCTTGATGATGCCCTCGATGACGTTGCCGACCTTCACGCTGCTCGGCGAGCCGTCACCGAGCAGGTCTTCCACAATCTCCAAAACGCGACCGCTCAGGCGCAGCGGCTTGGGGAATGTCGTATCGACCATCTGAAGGTTATCGCCGAGGTCGCAGGCGTTGGCATCGAACCCCGCGCGACCGAGGGCCTCGACCGTGCCCTCGTAGCTCACGATGGGCTTCGAGCGCTCGGCTAGCGCCGCCCTGCCCTCGGCGAGAAGCGTCGCCTTGTCCTCGCAGTCTCCATCCTCGAAGATGCCCTCGGTGTGCATGAGCGACCCATCGGGACCGGGCACGCCCCAAATCTCGAGCAGTGAATCATCCTGGATGTACTCCTTGCCGCCGTTGATGTCGGCGAAGGTGATTTTTCGCGAATATCCGCCAGTCACATTGCCTTCGTCGTCGGTGGTCTGTACGCCCTTGCCATAGCAGTACAGGCGCGTCACCACATCATCCGCGGACAGCACTCGGTCGATGCCGGACAGCCCGCTGCCGTAGTCGAGACGCAGTGCGGTGTTGGCGCGACCCAAGCGTTTGACCAGACGGACCGAGCGCTTGGCGATGGAGTTGCCGTCTGCCGACAACTCGATTACCGGCTCGACCTCCATCTTGTAGGCTTCGGCTATATCCTTGACGGAGGCCAGCGAGGACTGGTGGTAGACGCTGTATTCGCCGCTGCCCTCATCGCACTGGCCTACCGACCATCTGGTTCCATCAAGCGCCTTTGCAAGAGCCTGCTCGGGCGTGTCTTTGGAGCCGCGGCGAAGCGTCGGCATGAAGTGGCGGGACAGCTCCTGCATGGAGCCGTAGCAGTTGACGGTGCAGATAGGCGCGCTCTTCGCCCTCGACTCACGCGAGGACATGACGATCCACTCGCACGTGCGCCCCATGGAATCACAGAACACGATGCGGTCGTACTTGTCGACACCGTTATCCAGCAGGATCAGCTCAACCTTGTCCACACCGCACTGGTCGACATTGCGCGTGCGCGTGGCCTGCATCGGCGTGAGCTCGCCGAGGTATGCGCCGAAACGGCTGAAATGGATGAATCTCTTGGACATCTGACCGTCTCCTAGGGGATGAGCCAGAGCGGCTCAAAGGATGTCGTGATACTGCTTGCACCGACCACTGTGATGGTCGAGTCCCCTACTGGCAGGTCGAAGAAATCCGATGTGATCGTCGGGCAGGTCAAGACGTCATCGATGTACACGCCGCGCGATTTGGTCGGCGAGGTCTCGATGACGGCGGTTGCACCGGCGGCAAAGCTCCTCTCGGCATCGACCTCGATGAACGCACCGTCGGCGCGGGAGATCTTCAGCTTCCTCTCGGCCTTGAGCGTGGCGGTGAATGTCGGGAACACCCGGCAGTTGCCGTTCACGGTCAGTTTCATACCGCTCACCGCCGTTTTCCTACCGTACAGCATGGGCATGGCGCACATCGTCAGGTCGATTTCGTAGTAGGCGAACACGCCGCCCTGCCAGACCTCGCTTGGATTGGAGGACTCGAGCCTGCCGACGAAATCGCCCGGGAGCGCACGCCAAGTGATACGGGCATCGCGACCGACGATGGAGCCGAGCGCGACCTTGGACTTGACGGCCTCCTGCCACGTGCCGACCGTGCGCAGGTGGAGCATCACCGTGCGCCTGCCGGCATAGGCCAGACCGCTCCCATCGGTGAGTGACATGTCGCGCGAGCCGTGTGTCCCTGTGACGGTGGTGTAGGACGTATCGAATGCGATGGCATCGACCTCGGGCGCGGCGGTCAGGTACCAGCCCATATCGCCGAGCCTGATGCCGTTCACGGTGACCGTGCCGTCATCGACGAACATGTTGTTGCGCGAGTAAACGCCAAGTCGGGAATCAGCCATTTAGACCTCCATTGCGGCACGCTTGCCGAGTTCGGAATCGATGGACGGCGCGAGCAGCATGGCGAGCGTCTTGAGGTCGACATCGAGCTTCAGCGCGCCGATCTTGCTGAGCGCGGTCACGATTGCGAGCACGATGTCATCGACGGACAGCCCGCCAGCGCCACCAGATGCCCCCTGAGCGCCGTTTGCGCCAGATGCAGTCGACATACCTGCCGCCACATCGACTGCCGCCGATGCGCCGCTCACGCGGTCAACAAGGGCATCGGTCATCTTGTCGGCATCGGACAGCAGCGCGGGGGTGCTCTGCTTGATGCCCACGCCGATGCCCGAGGGGATGAACTTGCCGACCTTGTCGCGGAAGACGCGCGAGGGCGAGTGGATGCCGAGCGCGCTCATAGCCTGGTCGACCAGACCGGACAGCGCGTTCTTGATGTTGCTGTAAAGGCCGCCGATGGCACCCGAGATACCGTTCCAGAGACCGGCGATGATCTGGCTGCCGGCATTCCAGAGCCACGTTCCGGCACCCGAGACCGCAGCCATCGCGGCGTTGTAGATTCCGCTCAGGATGCCGCCCAGGGCACCGACCGCGCCGCTGGCAATCTGCTGGCAGCTCTGCCAGACCTGGGACCAATTACCGGAAATCAACCCGGCGACCAAATTGACGACGCCCTGCACGATTTGCGCAATCGAGCTGATAACCTGGTTGACGGACGAGACGATTCCCGAGATGAACGGCGCCATCGCCGCGAAGGCAGGCTCAAGCGTTCCAACCAAAAATTGAACAACCTGCCCGATAACGAAGCCCGCGACCGTCATGAATTGGTTGAGGGCGGCACCGACCACCTCGAGCGCGTCGCCAATGAGGTCCATGACGGTCTCAAAGGTGGAGCCGAGCTGGTCGAGCCACGGGCTGCACTTGGTCAGCAGGTCGGAGATGCCCTGAATGACCGCCGTGATGATGGGCAGCAGCAGCGACTCGATTCCGGCGACCAGCTGGCCGACGAAAGACAGGACGCTGCCGACCAAAATGATCAGGCCGTCAAGCAAGCTCGTGAGTGGAGGTAGGATGACCGTCAGGATGTTGGTCAGCGGCTCGATGAGCTGGGAGATGCAGTCGAGCAAAGGCTGCAGGATTTCAGCCGCCACGGGGGCGAGCTGGGCGATCACGGTGCCTAGGGTCTCGAAAATCTGGCTCATGCACTCGACCAGCACCGGGAAAATCTCAGATGCCGCCTGAGTGCACTTGTCGAAGATGTCCTGCAGCACGGGGGCGAGCGTGGACACCGCGCCCATGAGCGCGGAGCCGACCGTCTCGGCGACCTGCGCGAGCGTCTGCTGCAGCTGGGGGCTGATCATGACCAGACCGGCGAGGAGCGACAGCACGATACCGACGGGACCTCCGAGCATCTTAAGCGCGTTGCCGAGAAGCGAGGAATCCCCCACGAGGCCTTTTAGGGCCGGGCCGACCATGGGGATGTTGACGAGAAGCTCGCCGATGGTGCCGAGAAGCCCGGTGCCTCCCATGGCGGCGACCAGGGAGCCGACCAATGGGATTGTCGCCATGATGCCGCTGGAAAAGCCCGAGAAACTATCACCGTTGAGCACGGCTGTTATCTTCTCGAAAGCATCCACGATTTTCGGGGCGATGGTGTTGGAGACCAGGTCTCCCCACTGCTCGAAAACGGGGGTCAGCTTCGTGGTCACGGCATCGACAAGCGGGATGGCGGCATTGAAGATGTCGCGCAGGCCGTTCAGGACGGGGGTCATCGCCTTCTCGCCGAGACGGCTCAAAGCTGCCTTGACGTTAGCCATCGCGCCCTTGAACGTGGTGCCGGCGGACTGCGCCGCGCCGCCGAGGTTCTCCTGCATGGCGGCTGCGAAGTTCTCGAAGTCGACCTTGCCGGAGGACACCATCTTCTGGGCTTCCTCGGCGGTGATGCCGTAGTGCTTGGCTAGGAATTGCAGGATGGGGATGCCCGAGTCGAGGATCTGGTTGACCTGCTCGCCCTGGAGCTTGTTGGATGCCGCCACCTTGGAGAAGATGGAGCCCATCTCCGTGAAGTCTCGACCGGAGATTTGCGCGGAATCGCCGACCGTCTTGAGGACACTCGTGAGCTGGTCGCCCTGCTTGACACCGGACGCCACGAGCTGGGATGCGGTTGTGGCAGCGTCTCCCAAACCGTAGGCGGTGCCCTTAACCGAAGCCAGGGCGTTGTTCATGATCTCGTCGATGCTGCCTGCATCGTGTCCGAGACCCTTGAGCTTGGCGCGTGCGTCCTCGATGCTGAGGGCTCGGTCGAAGCCGCCCGTGACGGCCATCTTGCCTAGTGCGACAGTGACACCCGCACCAACGCCCACGACAGCGGTGGAAATGCTCTTAAATGCGTTGGCTGCGGAGGAGCAGATTTTGCCGATTGCGGACATGCCGGCGGAGACGGCGCTTTTCGCGCCCTCGATGCCGGTCTTGGCGGCATCGGGCAGCTTGTCGAAAACGGACTTTGCCGCGGTCTCCACGTTGGAGAACCACGTATGCGCGGTCGAGCAGACGCTTTTAATCGGCTGCGGCAGCCTGGACGCGATATTGCTCACGACCGACTGCACCTTGCTGCCGGCGCGCGACAGGCCATCCGAGATGGCGTTTCCGATCTCGGCTGCGGCAATCTGCATCTTGTTCTTGGCGCTGCTGGCGAAGTCGGCGATTGACGCCTTCACCCTGGCGAGACCGGCTGTCGCCTTTGCCGCGATCGGACCCCACATGTCGATGCCCGATGCGGCACGGACGAGGGAGCCGAGGGCACCAGCCATGCCCGTTGCGGAGCTCTTGCCGGCGTCCAGCGACTTTGCACCGGCAAGGAAGTTCTTCGCGGCGCGGGCGAAGGCGTTGGACGATTGGTTCGTATATTGGGCCAACTCCTGCTGCGCCTTGGCGGCGAACTCGTTGACGACGTTCAGCTTCTCGGTCGCGTCCTTGACGGCGGCAGCGCTCTGCTCGGATTTACGGCGTGCGGATGCCAGGCGCTCCTCGGCGGCGACTGCCTGTGTGGAGCCCTCGCCGTACTTGGCGATGGCATCCTGCAGCCTCATCTCGGCCACGCGGACGCGCCCGGCATCGTCCGCCTGCTTCATGCGGGCCTTGCTCAGCTCGTTGGTGGCGGCTTTGACATCATCGGTGAAGACCTTTAGGGCATCGTCGGCGAGACCCTTTGAAGATGCGGCGAAGGACTCCTTCAGCTGCTTGCCGAGCTGCCGACCGCTTATGCCGCCGGCGTTCCTGAATGCGTTTTTAAAAGAATTGCTGGCTTCGTCGCCGGTCGACTTTACCTCTTTGTTGACCTTTGAGCGGAAGCCCGTCATCACGGGGAAAATCGAAATATGTGCGGAACCGACCTCAGATGACATGCGCGATCTCCCCCGATCTCGTTACTCGTAAAGCGAAGCGAACAGCGGCGCCATGTTCTCTGCCGCCTTCTGCGCTTCATCGCCAGAGGCCTTGAAGGAGGCAGCGCGGAGCTGCTCTTCCTCGGTCGGGATGGGAGATGGGAACTTGTTCTGCGTCAGCGCCGCCACGATGAACATGTCGGCGAAGCTGGTCGGATACTTGAGACCCGCCACGTGCGCACCTGTTGAGGTCGCCGGGTCTCCCGAGAGCGCCCCGAACAGCGCGATCGCGTCCGCATAGCGGAGCCTGCTTCCGAGGTCGGCCTGCAGGCTCCATCCCCTAGCCGCGAAATCTGCCCTCGCGGCGTCCTCGTGCTCCTTCAGCTCGGCGATGAAGCCGGCTATTCCCCCAGGGTCGCTCCCTGGGCCTTAGCCAACTTCTCGCCGAAGACCTCGAGGATCTTGACCATCGTCTGGAGCGGCTCGGACTTGAAGCGCTCGACGGCATCGGTGCCGCCCTTGCCGTCCTCGATGAGCGTGCAAAGGTGCTCGAAGGCATCGTCATCGGTGCCGTTCTGGATTGCGGACACCTCGGCATAGCTCGGGCACATGGGCAGGCGGTAGACGTTGCCGGCGGACGTGCGGACGAACAGCGTGTTGTCGCCGATGACGTACTTGACCTCATTTGCGCTGGCGATGCGCTCGAACTCGGCCTGCTCCTTCTCCTCGGTCCAGTTCTCGAAATCCTCGACGGTCGGCTCGAACTCTTTCTCTTCAGCCATCTAGACTTTCCCTTCTCTCGAATGGCCTCTTACGACATGGACATTGTTCGGCTGGGGTCCCCCGATAAAAAAAGGGCACCGCGCCGAAGCGCGATGCCCAACAAGAGAAGGGAAAGCTGTGTTTCGCTTAGGAATTCTTGCCGGCGGCGGCAGAAGAAGCGGTCGCCGTGACATCGGCGGGAGTGCAGTGGGCCTCGATGTAGGCCTTGCCCTCGTACAGATCGTCGCGCACCCACTTGACGGTGACGGCGCGACCGAGGACGGACCCGCGCTCGGCCTGACCCGGCTCATTGGCGGTCACCTGGATGACGCCGGCGCGGCGGTCGACGTTACCGTTCTTGTAGGTGATCTCCTCGTAGGCCATCCACTTGGTGTCGGGCGTGAAGGTGTCCACGGCGATGACGCCGTCGGCATCGGGCTTCTCGCCGAAGCAGAACTCTCGTGCGAGGTCGGTGTCCTCGGCGATGGTGAAAGCCGTGGAGATAGTGGTCTCGCCGTTGAGCGTGTAGCCCTGCTGCCAGAACTCGATGGCATCACCGGACTCGATGGAATCCTGGGGAGCGCCGTCGTTAGTGAGAAGGCCAAGGCAGGAGGTGCCGCGAGCGTAAACCTCGGGCAGCTTCGGCGTGGCATTCTTCTTGCCGATCATAGTGCGCGTGATGACGTTCTTGTCGGAGTACGGGACGATGCAGATCGCACCGGTTATGGGCACACCTACGTTTGCGAGGTCGTTACCCTGCTTGTCTTTAGCCATTGCAGGCTCCTTTCCAGGGCAAAGCCCTAACCTTAATCCTCAATTGCACCGACGACCGAATACTCGACCGTCATGTAGCACTTGCTCGAATCGTGCTGGTCCGTCACTCGGTACGGGCCGTTGCATCCGTCATCGATGACCGCCGCGATGGGAGACCCCTTCTCGTAGGCGATAGCCGGCGATGTGAGCGCGGCGAAGGCACGTCTGGCAAGCTCACCAGCCTGTAGTGTGCTCTGGCGGTTCCCCGCATAGATGGAGATGCCGACCGAGCGGTCGAAGGTGGTGAGACCGGTCTTCTGGCCCCCATCGTCGCGCACCACGCAATAGGGCGTGCCGCCGCCGAAGTCTGACGGCTCGCGGTTGTCGACCTCGATTTTCGTGCCGAGGACGGCGCGGAGATACCCGCAGATGAACATCTCCAGATCGGGGGGAACCACCGTCTGCATCTACTTCACCGCTTTCAGGGCTCGGGCGAGATAGCCGCCCTTGGATTCGAGCAAAATCGTCTTCCAGTCGTGACCGACCACGCGATAGCTGTTTCGGTGCGCCGACTTGTGGACCTCGATGCGGAACCCATCGCGGTACGCACCCGTATCCATGGGCGCGGTCGCTCGGATGTTGGCGAGCGCCTGCTGCGCCTTCGATAGGCACATGTTCTCGACACCCGCGCTGTGGAGGATGTCATCGAAGAACTTGTCGTTGAACTTGACTTTCGTCTGGCCTGCGGCAGGCATCAGCCCTCCACCTCCTGAAGTCCGACCTCGAGGGTCGGTTGCCAGCCTGTGAACGGGTTGGCATCGACGGACGGGACGACATCCACCGTGTAGACGTGCGAGCCGTCCTCGATGCGGTCGCCGCGCCTGATGTCGACCGTGGGGTCAGCCACCGTGAGCGTAACGGCGGTTACCGCCTGCTCGCGTGCGCCGTCAGGCGTCATGACCGAGGATGCCGTGGCGATGAAGCCGTTGAATGCGAGCTCATCGACCTCGCCGTCCCAATCCCGCACGGTACGAGCAGGGTTGTACGGGTCTTCCACGAGGGGTGCGCGGAGGCGCTTGAGCGGTCGACCGAAGTTACCGAAATCAGAGCCGCTCATGGGAGCCTCGCAATCCTGTACCTGTCCAGAATCTCGCGCTCGTCCTGCATGAGCTGGACGGAGGTCGCGCCGGAACCGCTGAATGCGTAGCTCACCGAAGCGCCGTTGACGCTTTGGGAGCGCACGGTGCCTGCGGGTGCGCTCGCCGCTCGGCGGGAGACCTGCAGCGCGACCGCGATGAGGTCTGGCACGTCATCCGGGTTGAATCCGGCAGTGACGGTGTACTCGATAGCGCTCAGGCACGGCCCCACGGGCGCGGCGAGCTCGACAAGGCCCGCCGTGTTCCACTGGGCACCGCCCAGAAGGTCGGTACCGTCGGTCAGCGCGAGCTTCGTGACCTCGGTCACGTTGAGCGCGGGGATGCGGATGATCTTGCCGCCAGCGGAGCCGACCTTGCCGGACAGCTCCATCGACGGCGCGATATGCCACCCGCAGTAGCCGCGGATGGCGCTCACGGCGGCGGCGTTGAACATGGGGGCATCGAGCCCGCTGTAGTCGGTATGGTCACCGAGGAAAGATTCGGTCATGATGCCCCCTTCCAATCAGTCAGCAGAGGCTATTTCGTAGCCTTGGCGGTCTTGGCAGTCTTGGCGGTCTCGGTATCGGCCACGGGCTCGTCGGACTGGACCGCGATGCCGGAATCATCGGACTGCGCGACGACCTTGGGCTCGTCCGTGGACACCTTGACGAAGGCGTACGGGTACTTGACCTGCAGCGTGCAGCGCTCCTTCAGGCGGAAGGCGGTGATGCCGGAGCCGAAGTTCTCCTTATGGGAGTCGCTGGTCTTCAGCGTGCGCGCGCCGCGGGAGAGGACCTTGCCGGTCTTGAAGGCACCGACCACGCAGTTGCCCTTCGCCTGGGTCGGGGTGACCACGGTCGGCAGGCCCCACGGGGTCTGCTGGATGACGAGGGTGCCGGTGCCGTTATAGGGCGGCAGGAAGAAGCCGCCGCCGTAGTACTGGCCGTTCTTGTCGCGCTTCAGGCGCAGGGTCTTGTAGTCCTCGGGGTTGATGACAAGGCCGTCAGCCGTGCGGTTGACGTTCTTCTTGATCATCGTGACTGCCGTGAAGATACGGTCCTCGAGCGGCTCGGTGCTGGTGTTGTCGATAACAGAGTCGGCCGGGATTCGAGCGACGAGGCCCTTGATGTTGTCGCTGGTGCCGTCGCCGTTCCAGATCTTGTCCTCCTTGACCAGGTCGAACTCGTAGTCGTTGTGGTCGTTGATCTCAGACACCACGTAAGGCAGGTCGTCGATCATGTCGTCGGTGATCTCCCACAGGTCCGTGATGGTGTGGAGGGAATCGTTCTCCCAGGTGGGGTCGGGGAAGTGGGTGTGTGCGGCGGCTGCGCCCTCGGCGGTCTCGCCGGGCTTGCCCTCGAGCTTGCCGTAGACCGGGTACTTCAGCACCTGACCGCCCATGGTGCCCTTGCCGAACAGGTTGACGATGAGCAGGTCCTGACGCGGAGCGAACACGGGGGTGTCGAGCTCGGTGAGGTACGGGGCGTTGTCGCCAGAGGGGCCACCGGTGACATTCACGTCGGTGCTGGCCTTGACGTTGAACTCGGAGGTCTCGAAGTTGATGGTCTTGGCCTGGGCGACGTCGAGGCCCTTGGCCTTCAGCTCGTTGGCGAAATGCTCGCCGATGCTCTTGGCGGTCACGGCGTTCTCCTCCTTCTTCTGCTCGGGGTTCTTGCCCTCGGCAGCGTTGTCGAGGATCTCGGCACCGTCCTTGAGCAGGGCGGCACGCTCCTCGAGCTTCTTGGCCTCGGCAACGTGCTGCTTCAGCTGCTCGAACTCCTCATCGGTAAGGTTCTCCTCGCCCTTGGCGAGGATGTCCTGTGCCGCCTTCTTCTCGGCGGCGATACGCTCCTTAATGCGCATGTTTGTCCTCCTAATCGGTGACTGCTCCGCCGAGGTATTCGGCGATATCTGCTATCTCAGACTTGCGCTCGGCAAGTGCATGAGCCTTCTCGTCGGTCTCCTCGGACTCATCCTCATCGGAATCGTCATCGGAGGCGACATTCTTGAGCACGTCCTGCAGGCAGTCGATGGCCTGCTGGATAAGGGACTCGTTGTCCTTGGAGATGGCGCGACCGCTCTTGACGTCGGTGACCTCGGCCTGCTGGTTGCAGGCGATGGGCACCACGGAGACCTCGAAGAGCTTGACCTTCTCGATGCGGCGGTGAGACCACTGGTCGCCCTCGTCCTTGACCCAAGCGGTCTTCTGGGCGAGGAAGCCGACCGACATCTGGTGCACGAGGCCGCGCTTGAGCAGGCCGTACGCCTTCTTGCCCTCATTCGTGTCGAGGTCGAACTTGAACTTGACGTTCAGGCCCTTGTCATCCTCGCAGGCGGAAAGGGACTCGCCGATGCAGTTCAGCGGGGAATCGTAGTTGTGGCCCCAGTAGAGCGGGATTCCCGCGCCGCCATCGGGGTAGTCGGCTGAAAGCGTCTCGGCGTACGCGCCCTTGGTGATCTCGTCGTCGATAAGGTCGCGCTCCCACGTGGAGGCGTAGCCCTCGAACACGCCCTCCTCCTCGGGGACGGCCTTGACCTCGAAATTGAGGAAATCGAGCTTGCTCATCTTGTTACCTCCCGTTCGGGCTCGCGCCCGTCTGGGCGTTCTGGGTATTGCCGCCGTCCTGCGGGGACGGCTGACCGCCTTGGGTGACGTTGAGCGGGACGATCACCTCGTCGCCGTCATCCTTGGCGGGAAGGTTGAGCTTGCGTCGGCCCTCGTTCAGGGACATGAACGGACGACCGGTCGCCGTGCTCAACGCCTTGTATTGTTCGCTGGGGGTACCCCGCAGCTGCGCGTCCATGTTCGCGAGGATGAAGACGTCCTCCTCGCCGACCGCCTTGGGGATGACCTGATTCAGCTGCTGTTCGAGCTGGACGACGTATGGGGACAGCTCGACATTCCAAAGCTGGTCCTTGTAGGCCTCCACGCTCGACTTGTTGCCCGTGCGGATGCCGACGTTCTCGGGCGAGATGTGGTATGCGTTGCACACCGCGATGCCGATCCGGTCGCGTGCATCGAGGTCGGCCATGTCGACCGGCTTGAAGGCGTCGACCGTGACGATATCCATACCGTCCTCGAGCAGGGGCCAGCCGCCGTCCTTGCCGCCGCCCTTGCGGTAGGCGCGCATACCCTGGATGAAGTCGTTCCGCGCCTGCTCGCTCGCCCACTCCATGCCTGCGGGCCGCTTGATGTAGGCGGGGATTCGACCGCCGTTCTGGGCGATGAAGCGGCGGTAGCTCGCCAGCTCGCGCGCCTCCGTGAGCAGCGGCCCCAAGGCGCCGGACATGGGCTTGGGGTTGCCGACCGCGCCGGGGTAGCCGAGCGACAGCAGGACGTTCTTGTTCGGCAGCTCGTAGTTGACCTGACCGTTGGGTAGCGTGATCTGGACGCCAGTCGGCTCCGCGAGCGCGTTGTACCGCACGGAGTACGTGCCGTACGGGATGCGGCGCAGGCGGTAGTCGTAGTCCTCGTCCATCGTGAGCAGCATCAGCCACTGGTCGTTGAGCATCATGTCGACCACCAGCGAGTGGATGAGGCGGTATCGCGTCTCGTTCGCGACGTAGCTCGGGTCCGCGATGAGCTTGCCGATTTCGGAGTTCGGGGCCTCCTCGCGGTCGCCGTTGGGCTTCGCGCGGTAGGCGTGGAACGGGAGCGCCGCGATCTTGCTCGCCACGAAATCGACCACCATGCGGACGCTGTACTCGGCGGCCCACAGGTCGCGGCGGTCGTAATCGCCGAATGCGATGTCCTCGAGCAAGCCGGGGGGAATCATCGGCGCGTACGGAACAGCGTGCTGCGCGGTGGCCTCGGGCTGCTTGGCGGCATTCTCGGCAGCGCCGGATTTGCCCGTGAAGCCATCGTAGGCCGCCCTGATGCGGTCGGAAAAGCGCATGTGTCAGCTCCTAGATAATCGTCAGCGGATAGGGCGAAGGCTTGGCCTTGGGCTTGGGTCGCTCGCAGTTGCGCAGCGCCCAGAGCGCCTCGCTCGCGGCGACAACCGCCGAGATCTGCCCCTGCGATGCCCTGCGCGTCCAGACATCGACCTCGCCGAGCTTTCGCGTGACAGCACACTTGAGCTGCTGCGTGAGGACCGGCTGGTCGGTGTGGCGGATGGTCCCGTCGAGCACCGCATCCTTGAAGCTGCCCGCTACGGAGCCGAGCTTGCTGCCCTCGATGGCATGGACCGTCCATCCTTCTTCCTCAAGCATGTCGCGGAAGTCCCCCGCAGGGCATCCCTTCGACTGCAGGGCGACCTCGTCGATGCCCCATGCCTCCTGCACGGACTTGAGGTATTTCGACACCCACAGGTTGCCGTCTCGGCGAGCGATAACCTCGACATGATCAAGGCCGTCGCCCCTCGCGCCGGCAACCGCGATGTAGGTTGTCTTGCGGTCCTCGCTGGTGTCGACGGCGAGCACGACGCGCTCGTCCTCGGGGATTCGGCTGTCGTTGTCGGTGAGCGACTCCCACGTCTCGACGTCGACGTAGGGGTCCACGTCAGCCGTGACCCACTGGCACAGGACCTCGGTGCGGAAGGACGCCTCGGTCATGCCGTCAATGTCGGACTTTAGGGACTTGAGCGTCATGCCGCCGTAGCCGCACGATGGGTTCGCCTGCAGGAGGTCCTCGTCGCTGTCGAGCTCGCAGCCGTCACGGCCCGACCACTCGAAGATGCCGATGGCGTTGTCGTGCTTGTCGGCCCACTCGAACGGGTCCATCCCGCGCTTCTCGACAAGCTTCTCCCAGCTTGCGACCACCTTGAGGGCCGATTTGCGCTGGGCGGCGAGAACGACCGACTTCGCATCGCCGGCGTTGGAGATTCCCCAGAGCTGACCGCTCCAAAAGGATTTCGTGGTCTGCGATGTGGCGTTCCAAGCCACCCAGTTCTCCTGCTCGCGCAGCTCGTCCATGAGGACGCGGGCGGCGGGCTTGCCGCGGGCGTTCTTGGCGGCGCGGATCTCGTAGTGCGCCAGCGATGCCGCCTGGATGTACTCCTTGCCGTTGGTGTCCGAGACCTTGTTGGTCGCGTCCTGCAGATCGGCTATCGCGACTTCCGATTCCGCCTCGCTCGGCGGCTCGGGGTTGCACCAAAGGCGCACCTGCGACCAGGGCTCGCGTGCGATGTCGAGGTTCTGGGCGGTTCCGACGATCTTGAACTTCACGGGCGGCACGCGCTCGGGGTGGCGCTGGGAATCGACGAACAGCCACCAGCTGGAAAGCACGCTGGCGAGCATCGTCTTGCCGTTCTGTCGGGCGACGAGGACGATGACCTTCTTGAAGCGGTAGCTGCCGTCCTCGTTCAGCTCGAGCGCATGGATGAGAAGCCACTTCTGCCACGGTCGCAGCTCCACGTGGAGCACCTCGCGGGCGTAGTCGATGACCTCGAAGCCGAGCGAGGTCTCGGGCGTGAGCTCGCGCAAGGGCTTGGTCCAGATTCGCGGCTCGGCGTAGCCCTTCTCTTCCGCTTTGACGTGGAGCGCACCCATCAGCCGTTCACGACCTTGAATCCGGACGTGAATGCCGCAAGCGAGCTCGACTTCTTCTTCTGCGGCTCGGCCTTGATGGGCTTGTCGCAGCTCGGGTTGAGCTTCAGCGCGTCCAGGACTTTCAGGTACTGGCTCACGGTGGTCGTGTCGGGCTTGTCGGCGGCGTTTATCCAGTCGTGTTGCTCAAGCTTATCGAGTTTTTGCGCTAAAGACCGCCCCAGACGGACTGTAGCCACGAATTTCGGGGCGATATTGCCGTACTGGTCTCTCAACCAGTCGGCGTGCAAAACGGCATCTTCAAACGTCTCTGAGAAGCCCTTAAGTTCATCCAACTTCATCCAAAATCACCTCGTCCGCCGGCTTTTCAGGGGCATCTTCCCCGAAAATCAATCAAAAACACCCTCTACCTGCGGTTATTCCAAATCGGAATATCGGGGAGAGAGGAAGAAGGCACACGCGGATGGTAGTCCGCTAAACCCGCAGGTAGATCGCTTACCGCCCCTCCCCCTCAGTCCGCTGTCCACTTGCGGCTCAGCACTCCCAGGCTCACGGGCGGCTCGCCGTTGCCTCGTCTCGAGTTGCACGCGAAGTGCGCGGGCTCGAAGTTCGCCGGGTCTTCCTGCAGGTCGGGCCGCTTGCTCACCGGCACGCGGTGGTCCAGCGTCAGCGAGTCGGCGGTCGTGCCGGGGTCTGCCGAGTAGTCGATGGGCTGTCCGCACAGCCAGCACACCGGGCGCTCGGCCTGGCACTTGGCGAAGAACTCCGCCTTGAGCCTGTGGAACCTGCGCGTCTGCACGCGGCCTGCGCTGTTTCCTCCCATTGATCCTGTCCCTTCTCTCTCATCTCTTCGTGCCTATGGTCGCGGTGCCGTCCCCCGAATCGAAGCCAATGCACTCGACGCGGACGTAGATCCCCTGCGGGTCCGACCATCCCTTGGTCAGGTCGTGCGAGCAGATGAGCGAGTCATCGCGTATCACCCCGCATCTGGTCAGGCAGTCCTCGAGCGTCTTCAGCAGGTTGCTGGTGTCCGGCTTCGTGAGGTGCGGCTCGCCCTGCCGGTGGTTGCCGGTCACGTGGAAGCACCACCTGACGGTCAGCTTCAGCGCGCCGTCCAAGGGAATGTCTGGCACGCCGGCGGCGATGACCCTCGCGATGATCCTGTCCTCGGCCTCCTTCAGCTCGTCGGACTTGCGGATGCTTGGCTTGCCCTTGCGCATGAACGGCTCGAGGTCGTTGTGCGTGACGGTGGGCACGGGCATGGCGAGAAACGCCGACCATCCGCCAGCCATCAGCAAAGCCCCCTGATTTGCGCGAGCACGGCCAGACATCCCCACAGGATGAGCAGCAGCCCGAGCGCAACGATCGCCAGCGCGACCAGATAGCCGACGAATGTCCATGGGTCGAATTTCATAGCGAACCCCTCTCGTTTGATTCAGTTGTCGAAAAAATTGAAAAGCGGCGAAACGCGGAATTCCGTTAACAACCGCACGGGGGTGCAGCGTAGGACGTTAAGCCACCCGCGTACGAGTGCGGGCGCGGCTTTAGCCCGCACGCACGTGCCTACGTTACGCCCCCTGGGGTGTAGGGGTGTAAACCCTATTACTTTAGTAATAGGACTTACAGCCCCTTCTTACAGCCCCCTGTAAGTCTTTGAAAGTAAGGAGTTACGGGGGTATCTAAATAAAGGTCTGAATTTTCGTTATTCAGAAGATACAGCAGTGATTTCACCGTTAAATTCAAACGCCTGATTTTTGGTGTCGTAAAGTTCTCCGGTCTTTTTGTCGTATCGAATCGGACTCCATTCTGCGCTGCTGACGGTCCAGTTTGAGAGCATGTCTTTTGTGACTTCGCTGCCGCAGACTTCTCCAATGCGCTTTCGTACGTTTGCGCGACTTGCAGGCACGCCGTCATCGACACAAGAACGAATCGCACTCCTCATGGCCTCGACCTTTTCAATTTGGTCTTTGGTGTACTTCGCAGTGCTATTTTTCTGACCCTTCTTGCGTCCGTCTTCGCGCTTCTTCTTGGATGCCCTCGGGTCGTACTCGCCCTCGCATTTCAGGTCCGCCAAGGCGCCCGTCTCATCGGGCAAATGCACCGGATACTCGAACCAAAGGTTCTTCGGCTTGAAGCTGCGGAACTCGCGAAGCGTGCCCTCGATGCGCCACGCCGCCCATCCGCGCGACGATTCCTGCAAGTCCTCGTGGATGGATTCCAGCTCGCGGCGCAACTCGATGGGCGCGCCGTTTGACGGCTCGTTCGCCCACTTCTGCAAATCGTCCGCCGAGTCGATGCCGACGAACTTCTCATCCGAGCGCCATTTAGGCAAGAACTTGTCGAATGCCGCCCAGATCGCGTGCTGCCTGCGCCAGTCGTAGTGCGCCTTGGTGCACTCGTCCGTCAGCTCGAGCGCGGTCATGTCCAGCAGCGCGTCCGGGTCTCGCGCGAACACGCCCGAGCCCGAGGCGCGGTCCATGGAGCGCTTCTGTCCCTGCAGGCCCTTGGAATGGTGGTGGCAGTAGATGACGGCGCACCCGACCTGCTGGGCGACCTTGTCGAACTGGTTGCAGAATGCCGCCATCTGGTCGGCGCTGTTCTCGTCTCCCGTGATGACCTTGTAGATGGGGTCGATCACCACGGCGATGGGTCGCGTCTTGAGCGCCCGGCGGATGATCGACGGCGCCAACCTGTCCATCGGCACGGAGCGCCCTCGCAGGTTCCAGATGTCGATGTTCCCCACGTTCTCTGGCGCGTAGCCGAGCGCCCCGTACACGTCCTTGAAGCGATGGAGGCAGCTCGCGGAATCCAGCTCCAAGTTGACGTAGAGCACCCTGCCCTGCGCGCACTCCCATCCGAACCACGGCTTGCCCTCGGCGAGCGACACGCACAGCTCGATGAGCGCGAACGACTTGCCCGCCTTGGAGGGGCCTGCCAGAAGCATCTTGTGGCCTTGACGGAGAACGCCGTCGATGAGCGGCGGCGCGAGCTCGGGCATGTCATCCCATTCGGATGCCAGATTCTCGGGGTCGGGCAGGTCGTCGGTGGTCTCCTGCATCCAGTCCCACCACTCGGACCAAGATGCCTTGCCGCATGGCCCGCTCACGAGGCGCTGCCGCTCGCCCGAGCGCATGGCACCGGGCATCCTCGACAGGCGGCTCGGGTTCTTGTTCTGGGTGTCGGGGTCGAGACCGTTCTTGCGGCACACGTCGTACAGGCGCATGACGCGGTCGCGGTACTCGTTGTAATCGCGGGCGTCGACCTTCACCACGGCGTGCAGGCTCTTCTTCCCCGAGTCGACGATCGCGGCGCACGGCAGCTGCAGCTCCTGCATGAGCGCCAGCTGCTTCTCCTTGGGCAGCGTATCGGATTCGACCAGTGCGTGCTTGAACTCGGAGACGTTGGCGTTGCCGACGCCCTTGCCGTCGAGCGGGTTGATCCGGATCCATGCGCCGGCGCGATCGTCGTATGAACCAAGCGCCTGCTCGATGGAGCCGTACTTCTTCAGCTCGCGCATCAGCTCGCCGGCGGTGCGCGAGTAGCATCCCTTCGATTTGGGGAGCCATTTGCCCTCGCGGTCCCAGCTCTCGCACACGTAGCCGACCACGTCGTCCTCGTCGAACAGGTGGCCGAGGTACTCGACCAGCTCCTCGGGACCGGTCTTGTCGGTTTCCGGTAGCTCGACCGGCTCCACCCATGACGGGTCGATGAGTGCGGTCGAGATCTCACCGTCCCAAGACAGCGCCTCGCCCACGCCCTGGGACGCACGCGGCGGAACCCAGCCGCGCTCGGTCGCCATCTTCGCGAGCGTGCCGGATTTCACTCTGGTCTGCCCCGAGCCGAACCCGCGCCACTTCCGCTCGCACTCGCCCTCGTGGTACCTGCCCGCGTCCCTGCGGCTCCATTCGTCCCACGCATCGAGCGGAAGCCCGCTCTCGTGGAGCGCCATGCCGACGTCCAGCCATTCCTGGTAGTTGAGTGTGGACGGGTCGATTGCCGAGAGCGCGTCCAGAAGGTCGCTATGGTCTTCCATCAGCTCTTCTCCTTTCTGTATTTCTTCTTTCTGCACTTTGGGCAATACTTCCCCCGCGGGCTCAGCTTCTCGAACGTGGCGCCGCACCTCTGACACACGGCGATGCCGTAGCTGCGCCGCGCCTTGCGGCCCGATTCTAGGCACTCGCGGCAGGTGCGCTGCGCCTTGTACTGCGGCCTGTAGGTCTTTCCGCAGCACGGGCACTTGCGCGGCCTCAGCTCGGCGCTCACGATCGCCTCGTTCAGTTTCGCCATGGCGACTGCGGTGCGCAGCGACTCGGCATCGTGGTACGGGATGCCGTGCCTGTTGATGTAGAGCCGCTGCGCCTGCGTGACCATCACGAGGTTCTCGGGGTCGAAGTTCGTCATGTCGCGGTCGGCGAACATGACGCTCTCGCCCTTCTGGAGCTTACGACCGTTGACCTGCTCCCAGATGAGCCGGTGCTTCGGCTTCCACCATCCGTGGGCGCGGTCGTCGGCATCCTCCTTGAGCACCTTGACCTCGATATATCCGTCCCTGCTCACGCGCTCGGTTCCGATGGGGCACTCGTTGTGGACCTCCTCGCCCTTCTTGAACTGGCACCTGCGGATGTTCGCCAGCTTCGCCTCGTCCTTGACGTAGTCGGTCAGCTTCTTGCCCTTGTTGGGCGGAACGGTGCCCGGCGCGAACCTGCCTCCATATGTGCCCTGCTTCAGGCCCAGCGTCGCCTCGCGGTCCTTGAGCTGGGTGACCCTCAACTTTATGTTGAACCTTTTCTCGAACTCGTCGATGATCTCGCCCTGACCGTGACCGGGGACGAATTCCCGCAGGAACTCGTCAAACTCCGGATGCTCCAGCCAGCGGACGGTGGTGCTCATCAGCTTCACGCCGTGTCTGGACGTGTAGCTCTGTGCCGTCTCGCGCTTCGGTCGATAGCCGAAGGCGCACTCGAACGAGGCGAGGAGATCGTCCCATGAGCGGAATCGCGGGGCCATGTCGAGAAGCCACGCATGTTCCGCCTTCGTCATGACCCTGCTCATCGCTCTTACGACTTCAGCATCGCGGGGACGCTCGCGAGCTTCGCGCCGGCCATCTCGGAGCGTGCGCGGATGATACCCACGGCGGTGTTGGCGTTCTCGATGGCGCGCGCACCGACATCCGAGACGGCCTTGGCGCGGTTGATCTCGCGCTCGATCGCCTCGTCATCGGCGTTGATGTCCAGCGCCATCAGGTTGTCCAACTCCTCGAAGAAGATTCCCTGCAGTGCGCTCAAGTCAGTCGAGCGCACAGTCTCGTGTCCTGCCATCTGTCTAGTCCTTTCCCTCTCTTTTGCGAGCTCATCGGTCTTCAACGGTCTTGCCGGCGATAATGCGATCAGCCTTCATCTGCGACTTCAGGTACGGCTTGATCTCCTTGCGCAGCTTGTAAAGGCAGTCGATTGCCTTGTCGATGTCCTCGAGCGTATTGCCCTTGACCATGCACCTCCACACGTACTTGAAGGCACAGCACCACCACCAGACCGCCATGGTGCAGCACATCATGAATGCGACAGGCCATCTGCCGAGTGCCGCTTTCATGGCACGTGAGCATGTGATGAACCCATCGCCCCTGTAGTGTTCGGGACACCCGGCATCCCTCGTCAGCGTAATCTCATCTTCAGTCATGTCGACTCCCATCACTTGACACATCAGCAGTCCCCCCTGTCCAGACCGAAACACTCGGCTATCGCGGACACGCGCTTCTCGAACTCGACTACGGCTTCATCGGCCAGATCGGGACTGACCTTCGTCCAAAGCCACGTGCTCATGCCCTCCAAGAAGCCGACCGCGCGTGCGGCCTCCATCAGCTTCTTCTGGACCAGCTTGTCGACGCCGTTCATCGCTCGACCTCCTTCGGCTCCCAGAAATTGCACGTGTTGCACGGCTGGCACACATGCGGTATGTCGCGCCGGTCTCGCCGGCACGTCAGGTAGTCAATCTTGACCTCGTAGACCTTGACGGTGAACGGGTCTCTCGCAAAACGGCACGTTGCGCAGCGCTTTCCCATCTGATCTGCCATCACATCGCCCCCGTGCTGCCGTAGCCGTCCTCGCCGCGCGAGCTTCCCGGCAGGCTGTCCACCTCAGTGAAAACGGCGTTGACGAACGGCAGGAACACCAGCTGGGCGATTCGCTCAAGCGGGTAGACCGTATATGGCTCATCGCTCAGATTCACCAGCTTGCAGCGAATCTCGCCGCGGTAGCCCGGGTCGATGATCCCGGGCGCGTTGGCGAGCGTGATGCCGTGGTTGCAGCTCAGCCCCGAGCGCGGTGCCTGGAGCGCGAACATGCCCTCCGGTATCGCCAGATGAACTCCGGTGCCGACCCACACCGACTTCCAAGGCTCGATGGTGAGTGGGTTGGGAATATTCGCTTTGAGGTCGCACCCGGCATCCTCTACGCCATGGGCATAGATTGGTTTCAGCTTGGGGTCGTCAAACTGGGCTTGGATTACTTGAATGTTGGATGAGAACTTCATTTAATCCTCCTCACTTACGACGATGCCGCCTTGGATGATCACGCGCTTGCCTTGGGCATCGTCAAAGAAAACCTCTTGGTCGTTCGATTCGATGTCGAACTTGCCGTGCCAGCTCTTGATCTCCTTGCCCGTGTTGTCGTAGAGCGTGACGGTACGGTTGATTCCACCGCTGAAATCGCTGCTCACGCTCTTGACCGAACGGCTGCACGACGAACATCCAGCCAGACCGCAGACAATCACGATAGCCAGGACGGATACGACAAGGGCCGCGACGAACGCGACCCTACGCTTGGTGATATTCATTTGTTTGGTTCCTTTCTATTGAGGGAAACAATTGTTCTGGCCTTTCCGGCTAGAGGTATCTCACCTTTATCCCGAGACGCTCGCAGATGGTCTCGAATGCCTCCTGCGGTTCCAGGCCGCAGACGGTAGCGCACTCGCTCCAGCTGGTCACGCAGCCCCTCTTGCCGTCGTAGCGGAAGGCCATGCACTCGGAATCCAGCTTGAGGAATCCCCAGTCTCGCTGCACCGTCCACTCGATGTAGTCGATGTAGTAGCCCATCTTGTGCTCATCCAGCAGATACCAGGTGGTGTGTCTGCCGATATTGTTTGTCCAGACGCTCTTCTGCGTCAGCTTGTAGACGTTACTCATTTTTCTTCGGCCACACTCTCTTGCCGCATTGGGGGCACCAGTTCCACGTGCCGCTCACGTGGTAGTGCTCCCCATCTTCGACCGTACAGCCGCAGACCGAGCACTTGAAGCCGTTGTCACATGCGCCGCATTCGTTTTCGTCGTAGACGTTGTAGCAGACGCCACGGTCGATGAGGTCTGCGATGTGGAGCATTACGCTGCGCCAGTTGGTAGCCGGTGCCTTGGTGATTCTGGCGAGCGCACGCTGGAACGTCTCGCCGCCGAGCGAGTCGGCTGCGGTGCGCCTCAACACATTCACGGTATCGCTTAAGTCTTCAGTCAACATCATCGCTTGATCTCCTCCCCGCATTTCGGGCAATGAACAGGCTCGTAGGCCAGCATGTCTCCGAAGCCGATGTGCTCCCAAAGTCGCCCGTCCCAATCGCAGTTTGAGCAGTGGAAGTAGCCGTCGGTCATCCGCTTGCCGGGAATAAACGGGTCTTGCTCGTGCTCGACAAGGTCGTGGCACATCGGACGGTCGATTAAGTCGGCAATGGCAAAGTAGACCTTCTCAGGAGCCGTGAGATACACCTTGCCCATTACTGTGAGCTGTAAATGATCCCACCACTGCATCAGCGTGAAGCAACTATTTTCTGCCTGCTCGCGCAGCTTTTTCGCCACCTCGCGCCGCTACTCATCGGTAATCATTCGTCCACCTTCTCCACGAGGTCGCGCGGGTCCATGCGCATCGCGTCGGCAAGCGCGAACAGGTTGCCCACGCGCATGTCTCGCTGGCAGCGGATGAGAGCGCTAAGCGCACCGGGCGTGATGCCTGCCATTTGCGCCAACTGCTTCTGCGTGAGGTCATGGTCGGCTAGGTAGCGCTTGACCACCTTCTTGCTGACCTTGTATTTGGTCGATGCCGGAGCTGTCATTCGTCCTCCTTCAGCCTGCGCCCGCAGAACGGGCAGAAGAGAATCGGAAAGCTTTCAACGAACAGCTCGCCAACGGCTATGACATATTTGTCGTTGTCGTTGTTCTCGATCCACATACCGTAGTCATCGTCTCGGCTGAAATTGAAGCGAACCTTGCCGCAGTAGACGCATGTGTTTTGCTGCAACATCAGTCCTCACCCCTCAGCTTGTGGATGCGCTTCTTGATGTCCTCAAGCGCTATCGAAGTACAGCCACGCGATTCATTGCCGGAAATGGTGCAACTATTGCAGTCCAAATTCTGGTTGTAGTACATGCAAAGGTTGCTCTCTTCGATGCACCTGTCCAAGTCATCTTCCAGCTTCTCCCAGCTATCTGGTTTGTTGAGGTGCATTTGTTCGGGTTTGGCAACTTTATAGTCATCAGCGACCGCAATCCAGCTGTTAATCCACTTGTCGCTTGAGTCAAAGTCGTTCGTGTACATGAATCGGCGGATGTTGTGGACGTTGCCGCTATCGTCATATAGTGCAACGGTATCTAGCGGAATCTCTCGCCCTTCCGCATCTTTTGGTAACTCGATATTCGCCATTGCTATCACCTATCTAGCCCAAGCAGCACAAAGAATGAGTCGCGGTAAATGAGGATGCTGCCGCGAACCTTCACGGTCATTAGCTCCCCAAGGCTGCACATCCTGTAGACGGTTCTCAGGCTCACGTTGAAAGCCTCGGCCCATTCGTTGGGCGTTGCATACTCGGGGAGCGTGGATGGGGTCACGCCCTTGTTGGCCTGCGCTGCGTTCTGCGGGATTGTATTCTTGGGCCTGTTCACCAAAACGTCCTTGCTGTCGAGATACAGCTTGTTGGTCTCGATGCACTCACTTCCGCTTCGCGCGAACCACCTTCTGGGTCTCGCCTCGAAAAAGAGATCAGACACATGAAACTGGTTACCGTTCTCGCGGTACATCATGGTTGTGTCGAACGGGACGATCGCACCGCTCGCGTCCTTCGGCAATCCAATCGCCATCTTACTCACTCCTTTCATTTGGTACATAAGTCGCAGGATTGACTCCGCTCGGGATTCGCCATCCGCTCGCGCTGATTCGGGAAATCATCGAGCTTGCGGCCTCCATCGACCACGTGCCGACGTGCTTGAATCCTCGACGCTCAAGCAGGCGGATCTGCTTGGGAGAACTGAGCCCGCCGTCACGGCGCTTCTTCACACGGTCGAGTAGTTTGCTGGCCTTGCCGGCATTGGAAATCTCGGAAGCGTCGATCCCGTACTTCTCGAGCGCCGCCTTCTGCTTGTCGGTGGCCGGCGCCATCTCCCAGGCAAACTCGGGGATATAACCGCTTAGGTCCTCGGCGGCGATGGACATCTCGTACTGCAGCGGGTTGACCAGCTTCGCCTTCTTCTTACGCTGCTCGGCGAGTTGGTTTGCAAGGGCTTCCTCGCGCTCGGCGACCACCTCGTCAGATGCCCTGCTCTCGACCTTCTGCAGGTCGACCGGGCATCCCGCTTGCTCGACCATGGCGGTCATCTTCTGCGCGACCTCCCGAGAGCCCGTAACGAGCGCTGCAGGGCGAACCAACTCCAAACGCTCGGTCATCCACAGGAAGTCGAGCAACAGCAGGTCGGTCTTGCCCGTCTCAGGGGACAGGCGAGTGCCACGACCCACGATCTGGCAGTTACCCATAGCGGCAACGTACCCGTTCCTGCGCGTGAAAACGGTTCCCATCTCGGTCTCGACGCACCAGCACATCTCATCCGAGTGTGGCTCCTTGACCCACGCTGAATGCCCTTCGAACGTGCCGCCGACCTTTACGAAGTCCTGTTTTTTGATATGGACGGTGAACAGGCTGCTCTTTCTGGAGACACCGGGGGATTCAACTGACATTCCGGCACGGTACCCGCGCTGAATTGCCATAGCTTGCAGTCGTTCGATGAACGTTCTGTTGCCTTTCGATATGTGATAAGTCTTCGTATGGGACTTCGCTCCATCGGCGTGATATATCGCTTCGAGCATTACAGCGAACTGCCGCTCGCTCATGTCAAACAGAGCGGGGCTCATGTCCTTCGAGATATAAGGTTCGAGTCTTCTCCACCCGGTCTTGTCCTTGTCTCTCCCCCGTGGCATGCCTTTCGAGATGGTCCACGTCATGCAGTCGCCAGATTGGTTCCATTCGACTCCGACTCGCTTGCGAACAGCTCGGGTGTACTTGAAGCCGCAACCCTCGATGCAGCGAGTTATCTCCTCGCAATATTCCGAGTGCTGAGTACCTTGGGTGATCGTGATTGCGTTGTTGTGCTTATTGATGGACCCATCGGTCATCACCCAGCCGATAAACATGAGTTCGTCATCCGTTAGCGGAACACCCGAAAACGCCCCGTGTCCAGAGACTGGGATGTAAGCGCCGTCCCTGAGACTGGCGACATGCTCGGCAGTTGCGAACTTCCAGCCACCCTTGCGTTTGTTGTCATAGAGCATCCGATGCTTGTTGGTAACGCGGATGTCAGAGGACTGGCCACTAAGCGAGCAAAAGTATTCGTCTTCGCGGAGCTTCCGTCTAACTTTCGCGACGACCGGACTGAATGCGGACTTGCCGGTTTTCGGGTCAAACGCTAGTACCTCATCACCAACCTCCGCGTCGCTCCTCCATCCGTCGCGCGTAAGCACCTCAGTGCTCTCATCGAGGCAATAGAGCGCGCGGCTCTTGGTCGGTCGGAGGTTGACGATACAATCGACGCTCGGGCAGTCCCACCCCTCGGTCAAAAGGAGTGAATTGCACAGCACGTCGTATTTACCGCTGTCGAAATCTTTCAGGATCTGTGCGCGGTCCTCGCTCTGCCCGTTGACCTCCACGGCGCGGAAACCGCACTCGTTGAGCAGGCGGCAGAACTTCTGGCTGGTCTTGATCAGTGGCAGGAACACGACCGTCTTGCGCTCCTCAAGCCCGGCGTTCTTCATCTCCTGGGCGATCTGCGGCAGGTACGGGTCGAGCGCGGTGTCCAGCTCGTCTGCCGCCCAGTCACCGGAGCGAACCGAAACGTTGGAGATGTCGAGCTGTAGCGGCACGGTCTGCGCCTTGATCGGGCACAGGTAGCCGTCCTTGATGGCCTCGGGCATGTTGTACTCGAATGCCAGTGAGTCGAACACCTTGCCGAGGTTCTGGCGGTCGCCGCGATCTGCCGTGGCGGTAACGCCCAGTACTTTTGCACCGGCAAAGTAATCCAGGACTGCCTGATAGCTCGAGGAGACGGCGTGGTGGCACTCGTCGATGAGGATGTGCGTGAACCTGTCCCTGCCGAGCGCCCGAAGGCGCTTCTCGCGGCACAGGGTCTGGACGGATCCGACCGTCACGCGCTCGAATGTCCCAACGCTCGTGTCCTCGGCCTTCTCGACCGAGCAGCGCAGGCCCGTGGATGATTGCAGCTTGTCGGCTGCCTGCTGGAGCAGCTCGCCGCGGTGGGCAAGAATGAGGACGCGACCGCCATCGCGGACCGCGTCCTCCGTTACGCCGGCCATGACGATCGTCTTGCCGGTGCCCGTTGCCTGTACGAGGAGCGTTGCGCGGTCTCCCGCTTCCCAACGCTCCTCGATTGCGGCTATGGCCTGCTCCTGATAGGGACGCAGGTTGAACTTCATGCCTTAGAAGCCCCCGTTCTGCGCGGCCTGCGCCTGCTGGAAGGTCTGGTTGATCATGCCCTGCATCGCAGGTGAGACGGGCTCGGGGTTGGCGTTGCCGTAGACGTGCTGCTGGGGTGCAGCGACTTGCACCTCGGGCTTCATCCACTCGGAAATCTCGTTGTAGGTCTTGTCCTTGTACTCGTGGGTGCCGACCTTGATCTTGCAGCGGCGACCGACAGCTCCCACCCAATCCATCTTCAGCTTCTGCTCCTTGGGGGCATCGACCGCCCGCATCCCGATCGAGACGAAGAACTGGGTGATCTTCCAGGCGCTCTTGGAATTCAGGAACAGGCGGTCTGAGAGCACGCGACCGTTGTCCAGGCGGACGTTCACCTTGGCGATGGGGCAGGCGCACATCTTGTCGCTGCCGTTGAATTGCTGGCGCTCGACGTTCTCGACCGTAGCCAAGTACTCGCCTGGCTCCATAAGCTCGAACTCGTTCTCCACAGCATCGATTTCGCCGTCCCACCCAAAGGACTGACCCATATCGTTTGCCATTTCTTACTCCTTTCGACCGGCTGCCATGCCGGAATTGATGTAATCGCGCATGCTGTCCCAGGCCGACACCAAGAACTTCGCGAAGTCCTCGGGCAGGGCGTCAACCGGCGTGCCCTCGGGGAAATAACCACGTACGGAGATGGCCTTGCTCACCGTCTCCGCGCTGATACCATCGCGCCGCATCAGGTCGTAGAGCGGCTTGAGGTATGCCGGGCGCTCCGGCTCGAACGGGTCTGGAATGCTTCGCGCCTGCTCGATCTGCTCGGGCGTAACCGTGGAGACGTTGACCGTCTCGACCGTCTGCTGCTGCACCTGCGGCTGCTGCCGTGTGAGCTGCGGGATGGGGATGAACTGCGCCAGCTGCTGGTACTCCATGGGAATCTCGTCCGGCAGGCCCCAGCGGTTCTTCGCGTCCCAAGTGGCGGCATGGGAGCAGTAGAGCATTCGGTTCTTGCCGCCCTGGGCCTTGCCGACCTTGCCGTCCTTGCTGGTGGTGATGACGATGGTCTTGTAGTTGGCGAAGAGTACCGCGTCCGCCCACTCCTTGAGCATCGCCGTGACGCTGGCCTTCTTGCCGTCGATGAGCTTCAGACCCCAGCGGTCGTATGCGCCCATCTCATCGGGCTGCTCGAACTTGCTGATGATGGCATGGGCGGTCACGACCACGTTGCAGCCGCGCTCGCACACCTCGCTCAAGAGGTTCAGCAGCTTGCCGAAGCGCTCGGTCACGTAGGTGTAGCCCTTGCCGTAGCCCGCGTCCTCGATGCTCTTGTAGCCCATGGCGCTGCACACGTCATCGACCGCCAGCTTCTGCGCCCAGTCGGCGGTGTCCAAGACAAGTGTGCCGCCGCATTCCTCGGGGAAATCTCGAATCCACGTGACCTCATCGAGCAGCATCTGCCAGCTCGTGGGCGCTGGAAGGCGCGGGACGTCCAGGTAGTCGGACGAGCTCTCGGTATCGATGAACAGGGGGCTTGGGAATTGAGCCGCCAGCGTCGTCTTGCCGACGCCCTCGGGGCCGTAGAGAACGACCTTCTGTGGGCGGAGGCGCTGACCGCGGGTGATCTGGAATGTCATTAGAAGCTACCTCCGAACTGCATGGTGGCGGGAATCTTGACCTCTGGAATCTTTACATCGGGAATCTCGACCTTAATCTCAGGCATCTCGGCCTTCAGCTGCCCGGCGCCCTCGGCCACGCGCCCGTCCTCGATGATGACCGAGCAGGTGTCATCCGTTGCCACGCGGGTGCCGATGACCTGAAGCCCCTCGGATTCTGCCCAGGCGCCGAACTCGGCGAGCGTCTGGGGGTCCATCTGCTCCAGCTTGTCGACCAGGACGAAACCGCACTCGGGCTTGAGCGAGCGAACGACAGCTGTCGCCACGCGGAGCTGCTCCGCACCGCTCATGTCCGACCAGACCGCGCCGTTGTACACCAGTTTGCCGTCCTCGACCGTCAGGCCGTCGAGCGGCATCCTGGCGGTCTCGAGCAGCTTCTTGCGCTGGTCCTCGACCGCATTGACCTCGCTGTTGCAGCTCTGGTAATCGTCGTTCAGGGATTCGGCATCCTTCAGCGCCTGCTTGCGGCGCTCGTTCGCCTCGACCTTCTGGTTGAGCGCATCGATGTTGGCGATGCTCTGCTCGATCTCATCGGTCTTCTCGTCCTCGAGGTCGGCTGCATCCTTGAGCGCGGTCTGGTAGTCATCGGTGAGCTTCATCAGCTCTTCGGTCTTGCGCTTCAGCTCCTCGTTGAGCGACATGATCTGGCTGTTGAGGCTGTCGCACAGCATGTTCAGGTTGTCGCGCTGCTGCTTGATGATGCCGACCTTCTCGCGCTTTCGCTGGTTCTCCCCGTTCTTCGCGAGGATTGACTGCTGCTGCTCGATGAGCTCGGCAGGCGACACGCGGTGGTCGGGGGCATCGGGGAAGAACGGCATCTCCTCGGCGATCTTGTCCTTTGCGCGCTTGCGCTGACCGATGTCGAGACGCTCAGCCTTCAGATCGCTCAGCTTCTTGTCCAACTCGTCCAGCTCGCCGCCGATACCGATGATTCGCAGGAGCTCCTGAGCCTTCTCGTTGTCGGTCATGACCATGAACTTCGGCAGGTCGATTGCAAGCTCCTCGATGAAGCTGTCGAGAAGCTTCTGGCCTGCCTTCTTGCCGGACGGGTCGGTCACGGTGAGCGATGCGTTCTTGCCCGAGCGCTCGACCACAAGGCCGTTGCTCAGCTCAACGTGCAGCTTCGCCGGTGTGGCGCTGCCCTCGCGGTTGGGCTTGGACGGCTGCTTGCGCTTTCCGCCGAGCGCCCACGAGATTGCATCGACCACACTGGTCTTGCCCTGGCCGTTGCGACCGCCGATGACGGTAAGCCCGTTCTCGGTCGGGCGCAGCGCCACGGCCCTGATTCGCTTGACGTTCTCGAGCTCAAGCGCCGAGATCTTCACGGGCTCCGGCTTCGCCTGAACTTGTTCCACAGTCTCTTCCATTGTTCTTTTCCTTCTCTCTTTGCAGACGCTTTCTCGCATCGCGCCTGCGCTTCTTTTCCATTTGGTACTCGGCTTCCGCCTTTTTCTCGTCCATGCCCTCGCGGATGGCTTCCGCCTGTCTTCGTCTCCAGCAGGCGGGGCAAAGCCCCATTCGCCCGGCATGGGAATTGGGACGCACGTCCCACTTGCCGCACGAGATACAGCGGTGCATCCCCGATTCGGGATATTTGCTTAGGTTGATTCCGAGAACCCTCTTGGCGTGCTTCTTGATGGCTTCGGGAGACCTTGGCCAACCACGGCCTGTCATCATCTCCGACAGCAGCAGATAACCGTCCATCCTGTGCGTCCTGATGTATCTGTCCTCGTCAGACCGCCAGAAATATGAGTTGTCCCTTTTGCGAGGGACAACTACCCCCGATTCCACATTTTCTCCATTGTTCTCGGTCGGTTCCGTCATTGCAGCGCTCCGATTACGTAGAGACGCTTGATCTCACGCATCGCAGCATCCTTGCTCGCGGCCTTGCTGACGTTGACCAACAAGTGACGCGAGCGGACGATTCCGGTCGCGCTGCCCCTCGTGGGGCCCTTCTCGACAAACTTGGTCGCGAACCAGCTGCCGTCTCGACCGCGCTCGGCGGTCCATCCAAAGAAGCCGACCATCGGCACCTCCTAGTAGTACATGCCGCTCGGAGCGGTGCCCTCGAGCCATCCCGCGAAGATCAGCCCCGCGATGAGGACGGTCGAGACGATGGCGTTGCGCAGCTTCGGGTTGAGCCGCATCCAGCGGTCTGACAGGAAATCGAAAACCCTAGCGGCCATCGGAGCGTCCCTCCATCCACTTGTCGACATCGACCACTCGTATGAGCGCATTCCTGCTGCCGATTGTCTTGAACGGCAATCGACCAGCCTTGTTCTCTGCATAAAGGGTGCTAGGCGAGACCCCCGTATACCTCGCGGTCTCGATGACCGAGTAGGCCATCTGCGGCTGGTAGCCAGCCTGGACGGCGAACTTCAGCGCTTCCGAGCCGCAGTACGGCTCGAGGTCTTCCAACTGACTGCGCAACTTCTCGGCTGCCGCATCCATCGCCTGCTGAAACTCACAGATCGGGTCGGACCAGTTCCTTTTGGTATGATTCATAGCGTCCACCTCCTATGGTGGGTTTTGCCTGTGGCTCCCTTTTCACTCCCTCGCTTTCCACTTCAAAGGAGTGTCTTCGGAGCCACTCTTCTTTTCCCAGCGCCCTGTGGTGCACATCCTGGTGGTAACGGACGGGCAGAGAACTATCGAAAACGCCTACGACGAGTTGATAGCGGATGCGCACCGCACGGCGCTGAGACTTGTCTGTGCCAGGCATCGCACCTGACCGTCTGGCTTTTCAACGGAGCCAGCTGCCGAGCCATTGCAGCCGTCACAGGCTCCCCCTGCTCACGGCAAATGGCGGATGCGGTTATCAAAGGTCGCTCCATTCATCCGCTGCGCGCCCGTCTCATCAGGCGGAACAGCTTGGTATGGGTGTCACTGCGTTCCATGTCGCCTAGGGTTGCCAGCCGGCGACACAGGTACCGCCTTGCGATCGGCGTCAAGGAGAAGGCCAAAAAGCCCAGCGCCGATGGAGACGGGTACGTAGCGGATGAACAGAAGTGCGCTATCTACCAGCGCAAACATTCAGCGTGGGAACATCGGAACATAGTCCCCGGCATGATCAAGAGGAATTCGACATACCGTCCTCAAGCTCAGAAGCATCCTTCTATGGCTTTGACCAAAAGCACGAGGAATAGGACGGCTAAAAGAACGATGACGTTGAGAAACAGGCAGTAGTTGAAGCCCTTCTCAAAATCTGGAGACCTGCGCCTCACAGCCTGTTCGCCTTATTCAACAGAGTCGTGATGAAAATCTCCGCAGCCCTGTAGGCCGTGTAGAAGAGCCCGAAGCCGATAATCGGATGGCGCTCGAACCAATCGGCAATCACAGCCCCTTCGCCTCGTTAAGCTCATGGGCGGCATCCAGCCACTCGTTCAGGCGCATGTCGGCGTGCATCCAGTCGGCTTCCATGAAGGCCTCGTAAGCATCGCGCTCGCGCTTCTCAAGCTCCTCAATCGTCATTTCCTTCTCCTTCTTTCTGGTCTTGGGGGATGAGATGCTTTTCTATGTCGTTGACTTTTATCTGAATGCGGACGACCCCAAATAACAGCGCCACGCACATGCCGGCACAGAAGTTGAGCGTCCATTGGGTCATGTCAGGCATCCATTCCTCCTTCCCGCTTAACCTGCTTGGCGAGGTCGCGCTTGATCTCTTTGACGGAATCGTAGATTCGCTCGATCCTGAAGAGGATCACTAGAAACCAAGAAGCGATTGCCCAGAATTGCCAGTCAGGCATCCATTCCTCCCCTCCCTTTGCCTTCTGCGATATTGGCTTGGTGGTTTTGGCTACTCGGTCGGAAAATCCTCGATTTCCAGATCAAGCTCATGGCAGAGATTTACAAGCTCAATGCCAGTCAGCTTTCGCGTTCCCGCCAAGCTGCGACGAAGCAACTCAGGCTCCATGTCGACTCGCCGTGCAAGCTCGGCGATGGTTATTCCGCGCTTCTTAATTGCGGATGAGACAGTGTTTTGGATACCCATAGGACTTACCTCCTTCCTACGTTTTGTAGGTACGCGTTTCATAATACCTACGTTTTGTAGGTTGTCAACAATAATTTATAGCGATATTCCTACGTTTTGTAGACAGCAGAAATTTAGTCGAGTATTATTTGCTTAGCGACTAAGGAGGTTGATAGCTAATGGAGCCTGGAAGAGCATACCTAGCAAAAAAGTTAAGTGAGATTAGACAGTCATGCGGCGAGAACGTCGATGAAGTTGGTAAGGCTGTTTCCAAAAGCGGTAAGACGATCAGTGCATGGGAGGTCGGCAGAGGTCAACCGGATGCTGATTCACTCATTAAGCTGTGCAAGCATTTTGGAGTGCCAATCTCATACTTTTATGACGATGGTGATTTCGAGCTATCAGCTGAAGAAAAGAAGCTGGTTGAAAAATATCGCCTTCTTGAAGCACATGAACAAGAGGCCGCAATGCGTTATCTGGATTTCGTATACAAGACAAAGCCAGTGTTTGAAGAACATGATTCAACCTCTCAAGACGAGGAGGAATAAGCATGGGAGATTACGACGACAACGAGAAGGACGACGACTACTACAGCGAGGAGGACTTGGAGTTCGACCTCGAGCGCATGAGGAAGGAAACGGAGGAGTTCAAGCGCAACGGCGAGCTGCGCCTTGAGGAGCTCAAGAGCGCCATCAGCGCCAAAAAGGGCAAGCAGGAGTTCACCCCCACGCACGATTACGGCAAGTTCGCCATCGACACCGAGCACGGCGTCATCTGCGTGAAGAGGGCGACCGCAGCGGTCAAGAAGAAGGGTATGGGCATCGCCGGCAAGGCCACGCTCGCGCTATTCACTGGCGGTCTTTCGCTGGTCGCTGAAAAGGCGATGGAGGCGAAGCCCTACTACGCCCCCATCGCATCCATTCGCGGCTTCTCTGTGCTCGTGGACGGCTCCGAGGCGACCACCGGCAGTTTCGGCGGCGGCTCGATGACATTCGGCGGCCAGAGTAACTTCTCCATGTCGGGCATGAGCGGCAATTTCGTCTCCGACAAGCAGAAGTACGTCGATACGCTCGCCCTGAAAATCGACTTCAACGACCTCGACATGCCTACCACGGTCATCACGTACATCAGTGAGCGCACGAAGACCTCGAGCCGCGACTACCGCAAGGCCGAGGGTGAGCTGATGAACGCTGTTGGCGCTCTCGAGATCATTCTCAATCAGGAGCGAGCCACCTGGTAGCGATAAACAGATTTTCTGTTTATAGAAGAAAGCGCCCCACCATCCGCCAAGACACGTGGAGCGCTAAACAATCCCATCCAAGCTGCAAGAGTCGGCTATGCCCGACAGGAGGGACTTTTTTAATTATGACACGTTCGTCATGGGGGACGAAGACCAAAATCACCAAGAACAAATGGCGCATCAGGTGGTGCGAGTGGGACGGGCTGAATCGCGTTCGCCGCTCAAAGACGCTCTACCCCTGCACCTCACGCGAAGCGGACGATGAGCTGCGCCGCCTTTGGCAACTCCACCGCCTGCCGCCCAATGAGCGCGTGATACCATGCCCGACATTCGAGCAATGCTGGGACGAATGGTATTTCCCGCAGCTGGAAAAGCAGCTTGAGACCGGCGATATGTCGCGCAGCACATTCGTCAATTACCGTAGTGCATGGAGGTCAAAGGTCTCGCCGAAATGGGCAAACGTTGCCATGAATAAAGTGCGAGTTGAAGAGTACCAGCGTTGGTTGGACAAGTTCACTGCGGCTCAGGCTCACGTCTCGCACATCATCGTTCTCAACCTCGTCAATTGCGCAAGGCTTCATGACGTGGACGGCATTTCTTTTATCGACGCAAAATACAAAATGCCGCGCGAAAAGAAAAACACAGGCGACAGCGGGCTAGAAGTCTACACGGTAGCCGAAATTGACAGCATCCTTGAATCGTTGCGAGATAGTCGCATCGAGAGCATGGCGATTCTAATGGCTAAAGGCTCATGCCGTGTCGGCGAAGCGGCGGCGGCGGCGGTAAAAGACATTACGTTTGATGAATACAATGGTCGCACGTACGCCGTCTACGACCTTTATCACCAGTATTCTCAGAACAACAGCTTTGAGCCGCTTAAGACGGCAGAAAGCCGCCGTGCAATCATCATTCCGCCACCATGGAGCTTGCGGCTCGCCGAGATAGCAAAGCAACGCACTGAAGACCAAGAGCCATACATCTGCGACAAAGGCACGGGAATGCCGATGGATCGCAAGAGGATTACAGATGAGTGGCTCAGCTATTACAGGAATGGGACGATTGATTTGCGCTACCTGACCATGACCAAGTTGCGCAACTCATGGGCAACCGCGATGCTTTGGAAGTACGGCATTCCCGCCCAGATGGTGGACAAAATGATGGGGCATGCCGCAAAGAATATTCTCGGCAAACACTACGACCGCCCCGACAAAGAACTGTTCATCGAGACGGTCGATAGCGCGTATTTCGGAAATTAGTTAGGTACCCGTAAGGACAAGTTAGGACGCAAAACCTTTATGCAAGCGTTCTACCTGCGGGTTTGTTAAACTACCTTAGTCCTCGGCGTTGTAGCCAAAGCGGCGAATCTGGGCCTCGTCGTCACGCCAGCCGGCCTTGACCTTCACGTCCAGCTCCAAAAAGACCTGCGTGCCAAAGATACGCTCAAGATCGCGACGGGCGTCGATACCGATATGCTTGATCATCTCGCCGCCCTTGCCGATGATGATGCCCTTTTGGCCCTCGCGCTCGACGTAAATGGTGGCGTGCACGCGCAGTACCTTCTTGGTCTGCTCGAGTGCATCGCAGATCACGCCAACGGAGTGCGGGATCTCATCACGGGTGCGGCGCAAAACCTTCTCGCGCACAAACTCGGCAACGAGCGTTTCGTCGGAAGCGTCGGTACCCATATCCTCGGGGAACCAACGCGGACCCTCGGGCAAAAAGTGCGCAACGGTCTCGATAAAGGCATCGACGTTGAAGTTCTTGACCGACGACGTCACGATCTCGTCGTCATATTCCATGAGCTCGTGGGCTGCCTTGAGCTGCTCCATGACCTGTGCGGGGTCGGCCTCATCGGCCTTAGTGAGCACCAGGACCTTCTTGCAACGGGCGCATCTGACGCGCTCGGCAACCCAGGCGTCTCCCCTGCCGATCGGTTTGGTGGCATCAATCAAAAACGCGACGACATCAACATCGTTCAGCTCGAACAGCGCGCTCTTGTTGAGCTCGGATCCCAGGCCGTCCTTGGGCTTATGAATACCCGGGGTATCGACAAAGACCAGCTGGTAGCCGGGACGGTTGACGACGGCGCGCATGCGGCGGCGGGTCGTCTGGGCCACCGGCGAGGTGATGGCGACCTTTTTGCCATAGCAGGCGTTGAGCAGCGTAGACTTGCCGGCGTTGGGACGACCGACCAGGGCCACAAAGCCGCTGCGGAAACCGGGCTCCACGTCGCCAAAGCCCGCGAGGTTGTCGTCCTCGTCGCACAGGGCGTCGAGCTCCTCATCGCTCATGCCCTCAAACGGGTCGAACTCCTCGACTTCCTCGAGCTCCTCGGTATCCACCGCGTCCAGGGACTCGTCGTCCAAAATCTCATCGGCAGACTGCATATTGTCGGACATGGGAATCCCTTTCTAAATAAAGCCGAGCGCGTGGGCAAATACCAGCACGCCCACAATTGCGGCGGTGATGGAAAGAATGTAAACAGAGGCGGCGGCGATGTCCTTCGCACGCTTGGCCAGCGGATGGAGCTCCTGGGTCGCTAGGTCGACGATAGCCTCCATAGCGGTGTTGCACAGCTCGCCGTGAATCACCAGGCCACAACAGATGATAATCGTGGCCCACTCGGCAATGTCGAGGCCCACGATACAGCCGGCAATGACGGTGCACACGCCCGCCACGAGCATGACCTTGATGTTGCGCTCGGTCTTGACGGCGGTAACGAAGCCCTCCATGGCGTAGGAAAACGACTTTAAGAAGGACGGATGGTCCTTGTTCGATCCGGGAATCATAGACGGCTCCTAGTCGTGGGCGTGGTTGGTGACGGGGCCGACGTGGACTAGCTTGGGGTCCTCGCCGCGCTCGAACGCCAGATCGCGCAGGATGGCGTCCTCGCGGGCCTCCATGACCTCGGCCTCGTCGTCCTCGATATGGTCATAGCCCAGCAAGTGCAGCATGCCGTGTACGAGCATCAGACGACACTCGTCAGCGGAGCTATTGCCAAAACCGGGGGCCTGACGGGCAATAACCTGCGGGGCCAAGATGATATCGCCGAGCTCGAGCGTCTCGTCGGCGGGAATATCCTCGTCAAAGGCCGAGTCGCATTCAAACGAGAGCACATCGGTGGTGCGGTCGATACCGCGCCACTCGTGGTTGAGCTCGTGCATCTCGTCCTCGTCGACATACGAAAGGGAAATCTCGACTTCACGCTCAACGCCCTCGGCGGCAAGCACAACCTCGCAGATGTGCTCCACCTCCTGGGCATCGAGCAGCGTATCGAGCTCGGCATCGTTGCTGATCAATACACTCAACGGGACTCCTTTCGGTCGCGCGGGCGCTGCTCACGCACGTCATCATAAGCATCGTATGCCTCGACGATACGTCCCACCAAGGCATGGCGCACCACGTCGGCACGCTCGAGGTGCGAAAATGCGACATCGTCGACACGGCCCAAAATCTGCTCAACGTCAGCAAGACCGCCGCGACGACCAACCAGGTCGCGCTGACTCAGGTCGCCGGTAATCACAAACTTGGAGTTGAAGCCCAGGCGCGTCAGGAACATCTTCATCTGCTCGGGCGTGGTATTTTGCGCCTCGTCGAGTACCACGAAAGCATCGCTCAGCGTGCGGCCGCGCATGTAGGCAAGCGGGGCGATCTCGATCACGCCGCGCTCCATAAGCTCATCGGTTCGCTCGCGATCCATCATGTCAAAAAGGGCGTCGTAGAGCGGACGCATGTAGGGATCGATCTTTTCCTCAAGGGTACCGGGCAAAAAGCCCAGATTCTCCCCCGCCTCGACAACCGGACGCGTCAAGATCAGACGACCCACCTCGTGACGCTTGAGCGCGGCAACGGCGAGCGCCATGGCCAGATAGGTCTTACCGGTACCGGCAGGACCCAAGCCAAACGTGATGGTATGCGAGCGGATGGCATCCACATAGCGCTTTTGCCCGAGCGTCTTGGGGCGAATGACGCGGCCGCGATACGAAAGCAGCACGTCATCGCGAAGCGACGTAGTCTCGTGCTCACCGTCGCGCAGGACGGCCAGACAGCGAGAAACATCGTCGGCAGACAGCGTGCGCCCGGCGGCCGCCTCGCGAAAAGCATGCTCGAAAAAGCGCGCCACGAGTTCGACCTCGTTCGGGTCGCCGCTCACGGAGATGCTATCGCCACGGGCGACCACATGAGCGCGAACCAAGCTCTCCAGCGCACGAAGGACGCCGTCGCCGGCACCCAAAACGCGCGAGGGATCAATTCCCTCGGGAACGGTAAGTCTAATCTTCGAGGCTTCCATGAACCTCCCTGCGTGCATGGACCAAGCCGGAATCATCGACTCCGATGATAGCAACATCGAGCAGGCACGGGGCTGTGAGTCCACAGGTATCGTCAAGACGGGCATGATGGAACGAACCGAGCGTCAGGTTGTCGCCATACTCAAGCACGGCACGCTCGACGGTTCCCACGCGACGGCGAGCGTCGGCAATGGCGAGTTCCTGCGCCGCGGCCCTCATGCGGCGGCTACGCTCGGCCATAACCTCGGGCGGCACCTGGTCGGGCATATCGGCTGCAAGGGTACCAGGACGCTTGCTGTAGCGGAACACATGCATACGCGAAAAGCCCACGCGGCGGCACAGAGCCAGCGACTCCTCAAACTCCTCGTCCGTCTCACCGGGAAAACCGACGATGACATCGCACGAAAGAGACACCTGGGGCAAGTTGGTGCGAATCATGCGCACCGTCTCCTCAAAGGCCTCGGCGCTATAGGGACGGCCCATGCGATGCAGTGTCCTTGTGCAGCCGGACTGCACGGGCAGGTGCAAAAACGGAGCGATGCGCTGCGGATAGCGCGCCATGACCTTAAGCAGGGACTCGGAGATATCCATGGGCTCGACCGAGGAAATGCGCACATGCGGAATGGACGTGCGCTCCATGATCGCCTCGAGAAGCTCATCGATTTCGACGTGTTCGTCAGTCGCGCTCTTGCCATCGTAGGCGCCAAGGTTCACACCCGTCAGCACCACCTCGGGCACGCCGGCCACCTGAGCCTCGCGAACCTGCTCGAGCACGGACTCGACCGGCACGGAGCGCTCGGGGCCGCGAGCCTTCCACACAATGCAATAGGTGCAACGATGGTTGCAGCCGTCCTGGATCTTCACGCCCAGACGCGAGCGACCGAGTGCGTCGACAACCTCGCCGTCGCTGCAGGCGGGAACGTTATCGGACTCAACGCCCAGCACCTCGCAGACGCGTTCGGCGACATCGATCTTGGACGGCTCGGCGATCACGCGGTCCGAAAGCTCCAGCAGCTCCTCGGGATGCAGATTGACCACGCATCCGGTCACGACCACATAGGGCTCATTTGGATAGGCCAGCGCATGGCGAACGGCCTTACGGGTCTTGGCCTCGGCCTCGCCCGTAACGGCACAGGTGTTAATGACGATCAGCTCAGCATCCTGAGGCTCCACCATCGCAAAGCCCAGGCGCATTAGATCGGCAGTGATACGGTCGGACTCAACCCGGTTGACACGGCAGCCGAGGTTGACGACAGAGATATGAGGTGCGAGCACGCGGGCTCCTTAATCGAGGATGTCGTCGAGGGCACTCTTGATACGGTCGGTCACCGACTTCTTACCGGAAGCGACGTCATCGCCCATATCATCGGCAAAAGCACGGAGCAGCTCGCGCTGCTTATTGGAAAGATTGGTGGGAACGACCACGCGCAGTTGCACGATCAGGCGGCCACGCGAACCGCCACCGCCAATGCGCGGCATGCCGTAATTATTGACGTTCACGGTGTCGCCGTACTGGGCGCCGGCGGGAACCGTCACCTTAACGACCTCGTCAGGCATAATGCCCTCGACCTCGATCTCGCATCCGAGCGCAGCCTGCGCAATCGAGATATCGCTCACGAGGTACAGGTCGTCGCCGTTGCGCTTAAAACGCTCGTGGTCGGCGACGCGCACGTTGACGATCAGGTCACCCGAGGGCTCGCCGCGAAGGCCGGCCTCGCCAAAACCGCTCACGCGCAGCTGGCGACCGGTCGAAACGCCGGCGGGAATATCGATGTCAATCTTTTCGTGAGAAGGTGTGCGGCCCTGACCGTCGCAGGTCTCGCAGGGATGGTCGATGACCGTGCCCTCACCGTGGCAGTCGGGGCAAGGCGAAGAGGACTGAACCTGGCCCAAGAACGAACGCTGAACCGTCGTGACGTAGCCCGTACCGTGGCAGCGGCCGCACTGCTTTTCCTGTGCGCCCTCTGCCCTACCGGTGCCATTGCAGTCCTCGCAAGGAGCAAGGCGGTCATAGCTGATCGTCTTTTTGCAACCGAGCGCCGCCTCCTCGAGCGTCACCGAAAGCGAGATGGCCATGTCACGTCCGCGACGACGCTCACGACGGCTGCGGGCGCCACCGCCGGCACCGCCGCCAAAGAACGACGAGAACAAGTCGTCCATGCCCATGCCACCAAAGATATCGTTAATGTCGACGTAGCCCGAACCACCAGGGCCGTCGGCGGTGCCGTAACGGTCGTAGTTAGCACGCTTCTGCTCATCGGAAAGAACGGAATAGGCCTCGTTAAGCTCCTTGAACTTGGCCTCGGCCTCGGGGTCGTCCGAAACGTCCGGGTGTACGGTACGGGCCTTCTTTAGAAACGCGCGCTTAATCGTCCGCGCGTCGGCATCCCTGTCGACGCCAAGCACCTCGTAGTAATCCCTATTTTCCGACACGACCGAATCCTTCCGACTTTCATTATTGTCACAGTGCGTCCTATACCCAAGCTGGGCCGGCCGCAAACAGAGGGCTAGATGTTATTGCATTGCGTAGGGCGAAAGCATGGCACGTTGCGAGCAGCTCGCAAACCAAACCGACACGAGCGCGAACATAAATCCGTTGGCAAAACCGTTGGCAAACTGCATCGCGCCGCGCTTCCACCACAGCAGGCTGCGGTGCAGCACGCCGTCCGAGACCACCATGAAAAGGCCCATGGCAAACGGAATAAAGCACATCACGGCAAAGGCCGAGAACACGCCCGATATGGCCGACAGCACCAAAAACGGCGCCACGATGCCCATCAGGTAAAAACCGGTACGGGCCTTGCCTTCCAGACGCTCGGCCTCAACATGGGCACGGCCGACAAGATCGCCGCCCGAGGCACCGTTGGTGCCGGCGTGACCCATGCCGCCAATGCGGACCTCGTCGCCATCGTGCGTGCCGGCAGGAAACTCAATTGTCTGCTCGGAGGTCACACGGGTTCGACCGCTGCCGCCGCAATCGGGACAGGGGTCGGCGACGACCTTACCGGAACCTCCGCACTCGGGGCAGACCGACTGGAACGTGCCGGCACCGAACAGGAAGGACAGGTCGACGTCGATGTGGCCGCGACCGCCGCAGCTCGGACAGGTATGTGCATGCTCGGACGAAACAGAACCCGAGCCTCCGCAGTGACCACAGGTATCGAAGCGCGTATAGCGAACGGTCTTGCGGGCACCGCCCTTGGCCTCCTTGGCGTCGAGCTTAATATCGACGACCACGTTGGCGCCGTTCTCGGGATTATAGGCAGCCTGCCCGCGACGCGGCTGGCCCCAGGCGCCCCCGAAGGGGAAACCGCCGTCAAAGGGATTGCCGTAACCGGCGCTGCCGGCATAGCCACCGCCATAGGGCGAAGCCGTCGGTGCACCGGCAAAGGGATTGCCCGAGCGCATGGCGTCGTAGCGCGCACGCTTCTGCTCGTCCGAAAGCACGGCGTAGGCCTCGGAAACCTCTTTAAACTTTTCCTCGGCATCAGGTTCTTTGTTGACGTCCGGATGGAGCTTGCGGGCCTTTTGCTGGAAGGCCTTCTGAATATCACGCGAGGTGGCGTCCTTGGAGACACCCAAAATCTCGTAGTAATCTTTTTCGTTCATCGTCGCCATGCGCGGCAACCTCCTGCTCACAGCAGCGTATATATTGCGGTAATTCTACCCGAGCGGCCTAGGCTAGACCCCAAAACAGCTCGAACAGCACATTTCCATCGAGCCAGCCCAAGTGGGTGGGCGCTAAACGAGCACGGACATGGCCCGCGAGGACGTCTGCCGAAGTGAAGGGTCCCTCATGGACTCCGAGCGTCTCGGGCACCCAAGTGGCAAGACCCAATTCGAGCGCGCGATCGCAGGCAGCTGCCAGCTCGCCCGTTGGGATGACGCAAGCTGCACGAACCAACAGATCGGACGCAATACCGCGCGTCATGCGACAAGCGAGCATCAGGTCTTCAGCCGCAGCCTCACGCTGCGACAGATATTCGGCCTCGAACGCCGTCGCGTCATCGTCACGTTGCACCAGACGCACGCGGTACGAATCGCCTCGAGAAGACACGCCGGGGAACAAACCTGCAAGACGATCGAAATCCTCGGCATCGAGCATGCCCGCGGCAGAGCGACCCAGGCCCAAATAGCCCTGGCCGGTCCAGTAGGCAATGTTATGGGCGCACTCATGTCCGTCGAGCGCATAGCTTGCCACCTCATACGGGTGATAGCCGGCCGCACCCAGACGCTCACGCGCCACATCCATGCACGAAGCTTGAAAATCCTCGTCGGGCTCTACCGACTCGTCGCGGCACGCCATGCGATAAAGGGGAGTCCCCTCCTCAAGCGTGAGCGGGTAGACCGACACATGATGCGGAGCCGCCGCCAGCACGCCATCGAGCGTGCGCCTCCAACTCGCTGCGGTCTGCCCGGGAAGTCCGCACATAAGGTCGCACGACACGTCAAGCCCAGCGTTCTTGACTGTCGCGATGGCGGCGAGCGCCCGATCGGCATCGTGAATACGGCCGATAGCGGTAAGTTCGATGTTATCGAGCGTTTGCACGCCCAGAGAGACGCGTGTGACACCAACCTTGGCAAGCGCAGCGGCAAGCTCGGCGGTCAGCGACTCGGGATTGGCCTCGCAGGTAAACTCAACGGGGGCGCACCACGCACGAATACGCCGCGCCAGCTCCACCAGGCGCTCCCCCGCCAGCGACGGCGTACCACCGCCAACATAGACGGTGCGGATCTGTTCAAGGGCCCTAGCCTTGCCAAAAGCATCGAGGCGCGCGAACAACTGCTCAAAATAGACATCGAGCGCAGCGCTCAGGTCGCACGGAGCAAAACTGCGCGAGTCAAAGTCGCAGTACCGGCACTTTTGGGCGCAAAACGGCACGTGCACGTACAGCGCGGTAACGGCCACCCTTAAGCCTCCAGCGGATGTGGAGGCACCGATTCGCCGGCGGCAAGGGCAGCCTCGCAGGCCACCACATCGCGCTCGATCTCATCGACCAGCGCCATAAACTCCTCGTAAGTGGAGCAGCGCACCACATGGGCACGCCAAGCGGCGGCATGGGGCATGCCTTTTAAGTACCAGCTTGCGTACGTGCGGGCACGCGACATGAGCGGCAGGAGCTCATGCGTCAGCGTTAGGTGCTCACGCAGGGCGTCCAGGCGCTCGACGGAGCTGCGTGCCGGCACCGGTATGCCATCGAGCGCAAGGGCGCGAGCATCACCAAAAACCCAGGGATTACCGTAGATGCCGCGCGCGATAAACACCGCGCTGGCACCCGAGCCTTGCAGATGCTCAGCAGCGTCCTCGGCCGAGAACACATCACCCGAACCGATCACGGGAATCTCGACGGCGTCGGCCACCTCATCGACGACCGACCAATCGGCCTGGCCCGTGTAGAGCTGCGTGGCGCAACGACCATGCACGGCGACTGCGGCGGCACCGGCGCCTTCGAGCATCTGGGCAAACGTCGCGGCATTACGGTCCTCGGCATAAAAGCCCTTGCGGATCTTTACGGTCACGGGCACATGCGCCGCGCCCACCGTGGCCTCGACGATCTTCTCGGATAAATCGGGCGTGCGCATAAGGGCAGAGCCCTCGCCCTTGGTGACGACCTTGCGAGCCGGACAGGCCATGTTGATATCAATCAATGACAGGCGATCGCCCACACGCTCCTCGACGGCGGCGACGGCACTCGCAAACTGATCGGGCTTGGAGCCAAAGAGCTGCACGCAAATCTGCTGCTCCTCGTCGGCCGGTAGCACCAGGCGCCAGGTCTTGTTGCTGGCATAGGCAAGGCCCGCCACGCTCACCATCTCGCTGTAGGCAAGGTTGGCACCGCGGCGACGACACATGATGCGGTAGGCAGGGTCGGTCACGCCCGCCATGGGAGCCATAAGGAACGGCTGCTCGGCATAGGCGCCCAGCAGCCGCTTGCTGTATTCAGAAAGCGCCATAGACCTACTCGTCCACCTTGAGGATCGCCATAAAGGCCTCCTGCGGGACCTCGACCGAGCCGATGGCCTTCATGCGTTTCTTGCCCTCTTTCTGCTTCTCGAGCAGCTTACGCTTACGCGAGATATCGCCGCCGTAGCACTTAGCAAGCACGTCCTTGCGACGCGCCTTGACGGTGGAGCGGGCAATGATCTTGTTGCCGATAGCACCCTGAATGGGCACCTCGAACAGCTGACGCGGAATAATCTCCTTGAGCTTGTCGCATAGGCCGCGGGCAAGACCGTAGGCCTTGTCCTTGTGGACGATAAACGACAGCGCGTCCACCTCGTCGCCCGAAAGCAAGATATCGAGCTTGACGAGCTCGGAGGGACGATACTCGTTGAACTCGTAGTCGAGCGAGGCATAGCCCTTGGTACGGCTCTTGAGCTGATCGAAGAAGTCCAAGATGAGCTCGGCAAGCGGCATATCAAAGCGCATCTCGACCGACTTGCTCGTGAGATGGATCATGTCGGTAGTAATGCCGCGGTGCTCGATAGCGAGCTGCATGACGGCACCCGTATACTCGGGCGGGCAGATGATCTTTGCCTTGAGGTAGGGCTCCTCGATACGCTCGATGCGCGTAGCCTCGGGCAGATCCTGCGGGCTACGGACATCAATCATCTCGCCGTCAGTCTTGTAGACGTGATAGTCCACCGAGGGGCTCGTGGCAATGAGGTCCAAGTTGAACTCGCGCTCCAGGCGCTCCTTGACGACTTCCATGTGCAGCAGGCCCAGGAAGCCCACGCGGAAGCCAAAGCCGAGCGCCACCGAGGTCTCGGGCTCCCACACCAACGACGGGTCGTTGACGTGCAGCTTATCGAGCGCATCACGCAGGTTCTCGTAGTCCTTGTTATCGATCGGGAACAGGCCCGTATAGACCATGGGCTTGGCCTCGCGGTAACCGGGAAGCGGCTCGGGGCAGGGATTCGACGCCCACGTGAGGGTATCGCCCACGCGAACGGCCTCGGGGTCCTTCAGGCCCGTGACCACGTATCCGACCTCGCCGACCGTCAGCGCGTCGACCGGGGTCTCGGCGGGACGCTTGACGCCCACGCCATCGACCAAAAAGTCGCCCTTTGCCTGCATCATGCGCAGGGTATCGCCTTTTTTGATGGATCCGTCAAAGACGCGCACCGTGGCGACGACGCCACGATACTCGTCGAAGTACGAATCCAGAATGAGTGCCTTGAGCGGCGCGTTCGCATCGCCCTTGGGCGGAGAGATCAAAAAGACAATGGACTCTAGCAGATCGTGGATGCCCTCGCCGGTCTTGCCCGAGACACACACGGCATCATCGGCAGGAATCGCCAGGTCATCCTCGATCTCGGTCTTAACCTCATCGGGATGGGCCGAGGGCAGGTCAATCTTGTTGATGGCCGGCACAATGTCCAGATTGGCGTTCATGGCGAGCGTCGCGTTGGAGACGGTCTGCGCCTCGACGCCCTGCGTGGCGTCGACAACGAGCACCGCGCCCTCACAGGCTGCCAGCGAGCGCGAGACCTCGTAGGTAAAGTCCACGTGGCCCGGCGTATCGATCAGATTGAACTGATACGTCTCGCCATCGTCGGCGTCATAGGACACGCGAACGGCATTGGACTTGATCGTGATGCCGCGCTCGCGCTCGATATCCATAGTGTCGAGCAGCTGCGACTCCATATCGCGCTCGTCAACGGTATGGGTGAGCTCGAGAATGCGGTCACTGATCGTGGACTTGCCATGGTCGATGTGCGCAACAATCGAGAAGTTGCGGATGTGGGAAATGTCAATTGAAGTATTCATGCGGACTATCTTACCCGAGCGATACAAAAAATGGAGCCTGTTCCATAAAACAGGCTCCATTTATGCGCGTAATCTGTGTGGTGTGAAATTTACAACTTAGGCGTTGATGCTGTTCACGAGCTTGGCAAGACCGGACTTGCGGTTGGAAGCCTGGTTCTTGTGGATAACATGCTTGGCGGCAGCCATGTCAAGACGCTTGGTGACGGTCTTGAGGGCAGCCTGGGCCTTCTCGGCGTCGCCCTCGGCGACGGCGGACTGGACGTGCTTGGTCAGCGTCTTGAGCTCGGACTTGACAGCCTTGTTACGCATGCGAGCTGCCTCATTGGTGCGGATACGCTTCTTCTGAGACTTGATGTTTGCCACTTCTGGAGTTCCTTTCGAGTTCCTTGCAAAAAATGTATGACACCTCTGAGACACGGTGAGGTCATGCAAGCGCCTACTATAGCACGCTCCCCCTCAAAGGGATAGAACGAATTTGTCAAATAGGCAGGTATCATCACGATTTTCTCAAGATGTTCGTAATCCAGAGCAAAAGCGCGGTCTGAGAATCGGCCGAACCCTTCAGTGCGAGCTCCACATCGACCGCGCCCTCGAGCGCGGCAACGAGCTCTGCCATCGAAAAGCGACGTGCCCAGGTCAGGTGATTCTTGACCTGCCAGGACTGGAGCTTAAGTGTTGCAGCCAGCTCACGACCCTGTCCGCGCGCATCGAGCGCCTTGGCAACGATAAGCTCGCGGATGCGGCCGCACAGCAATGTGTAAGTCCACACGTAGCTCTTGGCGGGCAGTAGATTGAAGAGCTCGAGCGAGCGTCGCATGTCACGGGCCGAGACCGCATTGAGAAAGTCCCAGGGTTGAACCTCGGCCGTACGTACAATCCAGCGCTCAACGTCGACAAGCTCAATCTGGGGCACCTCGACCATCTGGGCAAGCTTAGCCAAGTCGTTATCGAGCATGCGAGTGTTTTCACCCGAACGCGAGACGAGTTCCTCGGCGGCCGCCGTCGTGATCGACTTGCCGTGCTGCGTCGCCATCTGCTGCACGCGGCGCGGTAGCTCCCAGCGCTTGGTGCCGGAGCAATCGATCACAGCCTTCTTGTCGATCTTGGCGATCGCCTTATACAGGCGCGTGTTCTTGGCAAGCGAGTCGGCGATGATGAGGCAGACCGTTGTGGGACTGGGACTCGCCAGATACTCGACGAGCGGCTCCGAGACCGACTTGGCGAGCTTTGAGCAGCCATCAAGGATTACCAGGCGAAACTCACTGCCCATGGGAAAGGTGTTGAGCGATCCGATAATCGACTCGATATCGGGGTCTTTGGTCATATCGCGCTCGTCGAGGTTGAACTCGACCATGCCCGACTTTTCCAGACGCGCTTTCATACGCGAGACGGCGTGATCGCGCTTGACTCCGTCGGTACCGACGATCAGATATGCCGGCAGCAGACCGGTTTCGGACATTGCGCTCCCCTCCCGCAGGCCTTCGTATTCGCTCCGTGCCATTCTAGCCCAGGGGCCCACCACACGCCAACGACGTCGTCACGGTCGCTGGCATCGCATCGCAAAGCCATTCGCAGCCGGCGTGACGGTAATGTCGCCGTGTTCGATAGTGCACGCGAACACGCCGCCCGCTTCCTTAACGGCATCGATGCAGGCATCGGACGGATGGCCGTATCGATTCCCTTCGCCCGCACTCGCGAGGGAAAGCTCGGGCTTCAGGACGTCCAGCAACTCATCATCGACTGAAACCTTAGAGCCGTGATGCCCAAGTTTAAGTACGTCGATATCCCCCACCTCCTGCACGAATTCCCGTTCTTGGTCGATCTCGGCATCACCGGTGAGGAGCATACGCAGGCCCTTGCCTTCCTGAACATATGAGAGCAGCAGGACAAGCGAGTCCTCATTTCCCTCGCCATCCACGGACTCGAATGGCCACATCACGCGGGCGCAAAATGAGCCGATATCGACCGTATCCCCACGGCGCACCTGCCGATACTCCACGCCAGGTCGGTTCAATACCTCGGCAGGAGCATCCTCCAGCGCATCCGCCGCCACGGCAATCGTACCGACCGAAAACTGTTCGAGCACGGCAGGCAGACCACCCCAGTGATCCTCATCCCAATGCGTCACAAAGACGGCATCGATATGGTGCACGTTATTGCGAACCAACGCCGCCACCACGCGCTCGTCGAGCCCGCAGTCGACGAGCGCCACTGCGCCGCCCTGGCGAATAATAATCGCATCGGCCTGGCCCACATCGAGCACCGTCACCGAAGGCGGAGCGAATCGATCCCAGTAGACGTACGGAATCGCAGCCAAGAGCACCAGGCATGCAAGCCCCACCGCCATAGGACGTGCACGGGGACGCGGCCACCAGACCAGCAGAAACGCCAGCAAACACGGCACTAGGTAAATCCACATGCTATCGGGCGGCACACTCACGGATGCATCCGGCACGGCGGCAAACAGCTGCTCGAAGAACAGCGCGCAACGGGCGGCAATCATGGGCACAACAAGCGCCCAAGTCCGCAACGGTGCCACGAGCGAAAAGGGAACCATCACAATCGACACAGCAAGCAGTACGCTCACCACCGGACCGATGACCGCATTTGCCAGCGGAGCAATGAGCGAGAACGTACCGAAGGCGGGAATGGTAATGGGAAGAGTCGCCAGTTGCGAACACAGCGTGACGGAAAGCATGCTGGCGACGCCCGATGGCACACCCAGCTCACCCAAAGCGAAGGTCCCATAGGGGCAAAAGCACAGAATGGCTAAGACGCTGACACATGAAAGCTGAAAGCCCATCTCGAACAGCACCGTCGGCCGCAGTAGCACAAAGATGGACATGGTTGCGAAGAGTGCCGATGCGCCGTGCCGGCGACGCCCCGCGCCGTTTACGACAAGCGTCGCGAACACCATGCAGCACGCGCGCACGGCCGAGGAAGACGCGCCCGTAAAAGCAGCGTAGCCCACAAGCGTTATCGCCAATATCGCCCGCTGAAGACCACGTGAGCACCGAGTCTTTTGCAATACACCCTCGATTACAAACCCCACGATAGCCAAATGGCTGCCCGAGACGGCGATTAGATGCGCCGTTCCCGTCACCGAAAACCAGTCGCCCGCCGGCTGGGCGCGCAGCTCGGCCGAACGACCACAGGCGACACCGGCTATGAGCGCACGCGCCGGGTCGGTCGCAGGCGCGATGGACGCAAGCAGCCCATTTCGCAGCCGAAGCAGCGGCCCCGGAGAGCACTCGTCGACCGACACAATCCGAACGGCTTTAACCTTGCGCACCTCGCCTCGGAGCACGCGCGATCGTCCATATGCATCGTTCTCAAAACGTGAAACGCGACCGATAACACGCGCGTGCGCCCCGACCTTGAGCTCGAGGTCGCACGATAGGCGAACCGTTGCCAAGTTCTTACCGTCCGCACGTGCCTCGCAGGTATAGGAATACACGTCGTCGTTTATGGATGGATCGCCCTGCACGACAAACTCGAGGCCGCTTGCCGCTCGACCGTCGAGCGCTTTAGAGGCGCTTAGCGCACCCACAGCCCACCACGCCGAGACGACCGCTCCCGCCACGAGACCGACGGACGCGGCATACAGCCACCGCTTCCAAGGGGCAAGCGGTGCACAAAATTGAGCCAGCACAACGAATGCCGCCGCCGCAACGGGAATGGCCCATAGCAGCCCGACCGCCGGCGCCTGCTCCCTCAGCAGCACATCAGCGGCCACGTTGAGCACCAAGGCGCAGCTCATGCACACGCCGGCACACAGGGCCATCGTCCACGGCATCAGGGGCCGCGGAGGCATCACATGCTCGCGCTCGGTCGCACTCATACGCAGATGCAATCTTTGATTTTGGCAAGCTTCTTCTCGCCGATTCCCGACACACGCATCAGATCGTCAACCGAGGCAAAAGCACCGTTCTTTGTCCGCTCATCGATAATCGACTGCGCCATGGAGGGACCGATGCCCGAGAGCGTCTGCAGCTCTGCCGAGCTTGCCGTATTAATGTTTACGAGGCCCGTTGCGCCACTCACGCCCAATGATGCGGAAGCCCCACCATCAACACCGGCTTCCGCAATGGACACCTGCTCCCCTACCGTTGGAACGTGAATCTTCTGTCCATCGACGACCTTAGATGCCCGATTGAGCCCCGTAACGTCTGCCTCGGGCGCCAGCCCGCCGGCGGCATCAATCGCCTGAGCCACCCGCGCGCCATCCTTGAGGCGATATACACCGGGCGACACAACGGCGCCATCAACATCGACATAGACCTCTGCCGCGGCAGACGCCTTAGACGAAGAGCCTTCGGATGTCTTTCCGCTCGAGGCATCGCCGGATCCCGGCTCCACTAACGAGCCCGAACCATCAGTGCGCTCAAACGACACGCCGCCAGTACCGCCGCCAAGGTTCGCCATCGCCAAGCCGCTCGCCATCGCAATGACGACCAGTATCGCCATCACCACTGCCTTGTGACCGAGCAGCTTGTCCGCCCAGCGGTCCATCTTTTTGACCCGTTCGTGTTGTTCGCGCTGCGCCATAGCAAAACCTCCCAACACCATCGTGTCAGGAAAAAAGCCCTGCAACAGCCACGCTCCAAAACCGGTTTTAGCGGTCAAACCAAATACCGACCAAAACCTTGCACAAATCTGTCCATTTATTCAGGCACACGTCAGCAAATGAACACTTAGCCGCAAAAAGCCCAGATAGCAAAAGACCGACGATGCAGGCGCATCGTCGGTCTATGCACAAATTTACTCGTGATCTTGGTAAATCTCACGCGGAGCAAGCTCCGAATGTTTGCGTTTTAAGGTCTTGGGGGCCTTATACGTGTTGCTTTCGAAGTCGATGTACTCAGTCTGCTTGAGTAGGCGCTCGATCATCTCCTCGTGATCGAACAACTCCCAGGCCTCATGCACGGCATCGAGTTTAGCGTGCGTCTCGGGACGACGCGGCATAAACAGCGTGCAGCAGTCGGGAGCGGCCTCGGTCGAGATATCGAACGTACCGATCTCCTCGGCGCGCGCGATGATCTCCTGCTTGTCCGAACCGATGAGCGGACGGAACACGGGGATCTTCACGGCCTCGTTAACGGCCATGATATTCTCAAGCGTTTGGGAGGCAACCTGCCCAAGCGATTCGCCCGTCACGATGGCCTTGGCGCCCTCGATGTGTGCAATGCGCTCGGCAACCGAATACATAATGCGGCGATACATGATCACGCGCAGGTTGCTGGGACAGGTGACCGAAATCTCACGCTGGCAGTCGCCAAACGGCACCATGTACAGGCGGCCGATCTGGACACCCGGCTCAAGCGCACGGATGATGTCCTGCACCAAATACTCGCTCGTATCGGGCGTCTGCGGACGACCAGAGAAATGCACCGGCACGCACACCGCGCCGCGACGCGCGAGCATCCAGGTCGCCACCGGAGAATCGATACCCGACGACAGCAGCGTCACGACCTTGCCGGCAGAACCCACCGGCAGACCGCCCACGCCGCGCTCGGAGCGCGCATACACGTAGACACTACCCTGGACCACCAGTACGTGCACCATCGCATCGGGGTCGTGCATTTGAACCTTTTTATCGGGGAAGGCCTCACACAGCACCTCGCCCACCTGACGATTGATGTCAATCGAGGTGAGCTCATAGTCAGTATTGGAGCGCTTGGCGTGCACCTTAAACGAATCGAAGGAACCAAACTCGCGCAGCGCCTTCACGGCGGCGGCACAGTACTCCTGAGGGTCGCGATTGGTGTGATACGCCAAAGACACACGGGCAACGCCGGGAACGGTGCGGATGACACGCGCCGCCTCATCGGCCTGATGCTCGTTAAAGGTCACGAGGATATAACCGGAAATTCGAGACACGGCATTCACGGAAAAGGCGGCCAAGGCCGCCTTGATGTTATCCATGAGGATATGCTCAAAATGTGCGCGGTTCTTACCCTTCAGTCCAACCTCGTGATAGTGGACCAGGCAGACGCGAGCCGCCATTTAGGCTTCAGCAACCTTGTGGCCGAGCGCCTTCTCGTAACGGGCCTCGTCGTAAGAGATGTCGCCGTCGACAATCTCGTCCATAGCCATCGAGATGGTATCGGCACCGGAAAGCCCGATGGTGATGTCATCGACATCCTGGACGGCAAGCACACGGTTGTGCTGGCCACGCAGCATGCTATTGATGTCGCAGGCGCGCTTGGAGGCAAGCGAAGCGAGCAGGAAGCGGTTGTGATCGGTCTTCTCCAGAAGATCGTCAATGCAAGGCTTTACAACGGACACGGACCTCAGATCCTTTCATGCATATCGAGAACGCGAACGAGCTCATCGGTCGCGCGGTCGAGATCGTCATTAACCACGACGTCGTCGTAGCGGTCGGCAAGGGCAAGCTCATCGGCGGCGTTTGCCATACGCAGCTCAATCGTCTCGGGCGTCTCGGTACCGCGACCGACTAGACGCTCGCGAAGCACCTCAAGCGAAGGCGGCTTGATAAAGATCAGCACGGCCTCGGGGAAACGCTCCTTGACCTGCAGGGCTCCCTGGACATCGATCTCCAAGATCAGAGACGAGCCAGAGGCGAGCTTGGATGTGACCTCGCTCACCAAGGTGCCGTAGCAGTTACCGTGGACCTCGGCCCACTCAACAAACTCACCGTTTGCCACGCGGCGGTCGAACTCCTCGCGCGTCAGGAAAAAGTAGTTGACGCCGTCGACCTCACCTTTACGTGGTGCTCGCGTGGTAGCCGAAACCGTCAGGCCCAGGTTCGAGCGGCGCTCGCGCACACGAGTGACGAGCGTGCCCTTGCCTGCGCCTGACGGTCCAGAAATCACAAAGAGCTTGGAATCCTGAGCGCTCACTTATTTGGTCAGCTGCTCGAGGAGCTGCTCGCGCTGACGGACGCCGAGGCCCTGGACGCGACGGGTAGCGGAGATACCGAGCTCCTCCATGATCTTGGCGGCCTTGGCCTTGCCATAACCAGGGAGAGACTCGATGAGGGTGGAAACCTTCATGCGGGAAGCGATGGGGTCATCGGAGTTGAGCACGGACTCGAGGGACTTCTCGCCCTTCTTGATCTGCTCGCGAAGCTCAGCGCGGGCATGACGTGCGGCAGCAGCCTTCTCAAGAGCCTGCTTGCGCTGCTCGTCGGTAAGCTGAGGGAGTGCCATTCGTACCTCCAAATAGTTGGGTTATTTCTGATTCAATAATTGGCATTTTAGCACGTAGAACGTACAAAATGCCCAATCGCGGGTCCATAGGTTAGACGATACCCGCAAAAAGTGCAATATACTGCGCCCAAAGTTAAGCCCCTGACCTGCGATTCCACACAAAGGATGGGAAAGTTTACGCAGGCACAGGGGCTATTTTGTGCTAATGAGACCCAAAAGTGGTGACTTAGGGGAATCTTTTACGCGACGTTTTCGACCAGCTCGGCGACGATAGCGTCAAAGGCGGCAACCGGATCGTCGGCACCGGTGATGGGACGGCCCACCACAATGTGGCTGGCGCCACGCTCGATAGCCTGGGAAGGCGTCGCCACGCGGGACTGGTCACCAAGGGCGGCACCCACCGGACGCACGCCCGGAGTCACGATCAGGGCATCGGGACCCAGCAGCTCACGCATGTCGTGAGCCTCCATCGGCGAGCACACGATGCCATCGATGCCGTTGGCCTGAGCGAGCTTTGCCAGGCGGGCGGCCTCCTCGGCCACGGGCGACTCGACGCCAATCTCGCTCAAGGCATCCTGATTCATGCTCGTAAGAACGGTGATGGCGACGAGCTTAGCGCGGTCCTCGCGCGCCTCCTCGGCACCCTCGCGGCAGGCAGCGAGCATGGCGCCCGAACCCAAACCGTGGACCGAAAGCAGATCGGCACCGGCAAGCGAGGCCGAGCGGGCGGCACCGCGAACCTGATGCGGAATATCATGGAACTTGAGGTCGAGGAAGACCTTAAAGCCCAGGTCCTTGAACGTCTTGACGATCTCGGGGCCCTCGGCGTAATAGAGCGTCATGCCCACCTTGAGCCAAGCGGCATGACCAGAAAGCTCGTGGGCGAGCTCGAGCGCACGCTCACGGTCGCAGTCGAGGGCGACGATAACGCGGTCGCGGGCGTCGGTCTCTAGCATTCGAAAGCACCTACCAGCTCGTTGATGTCCTTCACGCCCTGGGACTCCGCCCAGGCCTCGAGCTCGTGCGCGATCTTAATTGAGGCGCACGGATCGACGAAATTGGCCATGCCGACCGACACGCAGGTGGCGCCGGCCAGGATAAACTCGGCCGCATCCTCGCCCGTCATGACGCCGCCGACACCGTTGATGGGGATATCGACGGCCTGGGCGACCTCCCAGACCATGCGAACGGCGATGTGGTGGCACAGCGGACCCGAAAGGCCGCCCTTGGGCTTGGCCACACGGGACTTGCGGGTATGAACGTCGATGGCCATGCCCTGGATGGAGTTGATGACCGAAAGGCCGTCGGCTCCCGCGGCCTCGAGAGCCTTGGCGATCTCGGCGACGTTGACCGGCGCCATCTTTACGAACAGCGGCTTATCGGTCACCTTGCGGCAGGCAGCCATAACGGCAGAGGCGCCCTCGGGCGAGGAGCCCATGGCGGCACCGCCGGCAGCAATATTGGGGCAGCTCACGTTGATCTCGTAGCCGGCAGCCCAGGGGCACAGCTCGACATACATCTCGAGCGCGCGGACAAACTCCTCGACGGAATGACCGGCAACCTGGCAGATGACCTGGCAACCGTCCTTGGAAAGCTGCTCGAGCCACGGACCGGACTCGCGAGCAAAGGCGGCCACGCCGGGGTTCTGAAGGCCCACGGAGTTGATCATGCCGCCCGGGATCTCGGCCATACGGGGCGCGGGGTTGCCGGGCCAGGGCTCGGCAGCACAACCCTTGGTGGTGATGGCGCCCAGCTGGGAGACATCAAAGAAGTTCTGGAACTGCCAGCCGTAGCCAAAGGTACCGGCTGCGGTGTTGATGGGGTTCTGCATCTTGACGCCGCCGAAATCGACGGCCATGTTCACGGTACCCACTAGAAGACCACCACCTTGGAAGCATCGAACACGGGGCCGCACATGCAGGCGCCCTTCATACCATCGACCGTCTCGACATTGCAGGTGTTGCAGGCGCCAAAGCCACAGCTCATCATGCGCTCGAGCGACACCTCGCAGTACGCACCGGCCTCGGCGGCAGCGGCGGCGACCTTCTTCATCATGACGGCGGGGCCGCAGCTGGCGACGTAGTCGTAACCGCCCTCGCCGAGCAGCTCAGCGGCAGGATCGGTGCAGAAGCCGTGCGTGCCGAGCGAGCCGTCGTCGGTGCACACGTTGACCGTATCGCACAGCGAGCGGAACTCATCGATGCCCACGGCCTTGGACGCAGTGCCAAAGCCCAGGCACACGTCGACGGCCACACCCTGCTCGGCAAGCTTACCGGCAAGGCACAGCACGGGCGGAACACCGATGCCGCCGGCGACAAGCAATGCCTTCCTGGTGCCCTCGGGTACCAGCCAGCCGCGGCCGCCAGGGCCCAGCAGGTTGGACTTGGAACCGGGGCCCATCTGCGACAGGCGACGGGTGTCGTCGCCCACGACGGCGTACCACAGCTCGACGGTGCCGGCTTCGGCGTCGGCGCGATAGTAGCTCAGGGGCACGCGAAGCAGCGAGGACGCATCGCCGGGTACGGCAATGTTCACAAACTGACCGGGCTTGAGCGCACTTGCAAGCTTGGGGGCCGAGATGACGAGCGAGAAGATGCCGTCGGCGATCTCCTGGTTCGATACGACCTCGAAGTCGTGCATGCGTGCAGTGGAAGGTGTGGGCATAGACGCTCCAATCCCCCATGCGGATGCATGGTCAAAACGAACAGAAAGCGCGGCACCGCAAGGGCACCGCGCACAAAAGCGATAAGGCTATGCTAGCAGATGCAGCCGTCGGCGAGCGTCTGCTTACCGCCGACAAACACATCGGTGGCACGACCGGTGAGCGTGCGGCCGGCGAAACCGGAGTTCTCGGCACGCGACTCGTAGCCGTCCTCGCCGACCGTCCAGGTTGCGGCGGGGTCGAACACGGTCAGGTCGGCAACGGAGCCCGCCTTGACCTGAACCTGGTCGAGGCCCAGGATCTCACGCGGCTTGATGGCCATGAGCTCGACCATACGGCCCATGCTCATCTTGCCCGTGTTGACCAGCTCGGTGAGCACGAGCGACAGCGAGGTCTCGAGACCGATCATGCCAAAGGGCGCAAGCTCGAACTCGCGGGCCTTCTCCCACGGGGTGTGGGGAGCGTGATCGGTGACGATAACGTCGACGGTGCCGTCGATGACGCCCTGACGGATGGCCTCGGCGTCCTCGTCGGTGCGCAGCGGCGGATTGACCTTGAGCGAGGTGTTGTAGGTCTCGTCCAGGTCGTTCTCGGTCAGGAACATGTGATGCGGGGTGGCCTCGCAGGTAACCTGAACGCCAGCGGCCTTACCGGCACGCACGATCTCCAGGCCATGGGCGGTGGAGATGTGCTGGATGTGCAGCTTGGCACCGGTCAGCTTGGCGATCTCGATGTCGCGGGCGATCTGGAGCTCCTCGCCGGCAGCCGGCCAGCCCTCGAGAGCCAGACGGGTCGAGACCTTGCCCTCGTTGATCTGGCCGTGGCCGACCAGGTCCTCGTCCTGGCAGTGGCTCATAAAGACCTTGCCGAACATCTTGCCGTAGTCCATGCAGCGACGGAGCATGCCCGCACTCTGCACGCCGCGACCGTCGTCGGTGAAGGCGACGGCGCCGTGGGCGACCATATCGCCCATCTCGGACATGGCCTCGCCCTTAAGACCGCGGGTCATGGCGCCCGACGGATAGACGCGGCAGTGACCGACCTCGGCAGCGCGGGACTTGACGAACTCCACGACGGTGCCGTTATCGGTGACGGGATCGGTGTTGGGCATGGCGCACACGCCGGTGAAGCCGCCCTTGGCAGCTGCGCGGGTGCCGCTCTCGATGTCCTCTTTGACCTCATAGCCGGGCTCGCGAAGGTGAACGTGCATATCCACCAGGCCGGGGACGAGGTACTTGCCGGAAAGGTCGCGGACCTCGGCTCCCTCGACGGCGAGATTCTCGCCGACCTCGGCGATCTTATCGCCGTCAATCAGGACGTCAACGACACCGTCAAGCTCGACAGACGGGTCGACGACGTGGGCATTCTTAAGAAGCAAGGCCATTATCGGCACCTCCAAGCAGCAGATACAGGATAGCCATACGCACGCAGATACCGGCGTAGACCTGCTCCAGGATGACGGAGCGTTGCGGGTGGTCGGCCATATAGGAGTCGAACTCGACGCCGCGGTTGATGGGGCCCGGGTGGCAGATGATCGCATCGGGCTTCATGAGCTTCTCGCGGTCCTTGGTCAGGCCGAAGAGCTTGTGGTACTCGCGAATGGTCGGGAACGGGGCACCTTCGAGGCGCTCCTGCTGCACGCGCAGCATGTAGACGACGTCCAGCTCGGGCAGGACGGAATCGAGGTCGCTCGTCACGTGGTCGCAGCCCAGGACCTCGGGCGCCGGCGGCAGCAGCGTGCCGGGGGCGACGGCATAGGTCTCGCAGCCCATGATCTTAAGGGCGGGAATCAGCGAGCCGCAAACGCGGGAGTGGGCGATATCGCCGACGACAGCGACCTTCAGACCGTGGAAGTCGCCCTTGTGCTCCCAGATGGTGTACAGGTCGAGCAGGGCTTGCGTGGGATGGTTGTGCTTGCCATCACCGGCGCAGATGACGCTTGCGGGCGAGTTCTGCGTGACGATGTAGGGAGCGCCGGCGTGCTTATCGCGCACGACGATGCAGTCGATCTTATAGGCGTTGAGGGTCTCGACGGTGTCGACGAGGCTCTCGCCCTTGACCGTGGAGGTCGAGGAGCCGCCAAAGTTAAGGCTGTCGGCCGAAAGACGCTTCTCGGCGAGCTCGAAGGAGCTGCGGGTGCGCGTCGAGGGCTCGTTGAACATGTTGACGATGGTCTTGCCCTTGAGCGTGGGGACCTTCTTGATCGCACGCTCGTTGACCTCGGAGAACGCCTTGGCGGTCTCGAGGATGAGCTTGATATCCTCTTCGGAGTACTCGGTAATGTCGATCAGGTGCTTATGGTTGAACGCCACGGTACTACTCACCTCCCAGCGGCGCAGAACCCACGTGGGAGCCCGGCGCGACGTCGTTGATCTCGACGGCGGTGTGGCCGTCGACTTCCTTCATATATAGATGCACGTTCTCCTCATGCGACGAGGGAACGTTCTTGCCGACAAAGTCCGGCGAGATGGGGAGCTCGCGGTGGCCGCGGTCAACGAGGACTGCCAACTCAATGCGGCTCGGACGGCCCAGGTCCATGACGGCGTCGAGAGCGGCGCGGATGGTACGGCCCGTATACAGGATGTCGTCCACCAGCACGACGCGCTTGCCGTCGACGCTGAAGGGAATGTAGGTAGCGTGGATCGCGGGAGCGAAATTGGTAGCGTAGTCATCGCGGTAGAAGCTGATGTCCAGGCTGCCGAGCGGAACTTCGACGCCCTCGATCTCCTTGATCTCCTCGGCGAGCTTCTTTGCCAGAAGGTCGCCGCGCGTGACGATGCCAACCAGAGCGAGGTCTTCACAGCCCTCGTTGCGCTCGAGAATCTCGTGCGCGATGCGAGTCATCGCTCGATTGACGGCGGTCTCGTCCATGATGACCGCCTTGGGGGAAGTCGTGCCCATCGATCTCCTTCCTCACATGTCTTGACTGCTGACACAGTCAAAAAAATAGATGCCCGACCGCTTAAAGCGGACCAGACACCCACAGGAAGGGCTGCTCTTTGGCAGCTATGTAATTCCATGTGGGTATCTCGTACCCCTTTAATGGTCAAGGGATAGTGTAGCCAACCTCGAGCTTAATTGCGAGCATAAATACAGAGCAATCCGTAAACGGAGCCCAAAGCCCAATAAACCTATATATATTTGTGGGACGAGCTTGAAAACGCATGCACGAGCTGGCATAATCCCCTCTGCTGCACGCAAATCGGATCTACGTCCAGGGCCGTGGCGTGGGCACTATCGCCAAAAGAGGAATATCTCTGTGTAGATTGCGCACAGGGAGTGACTTCTGTGCTATAGTTCAGGCTTGTTTGTTAACGCGACATGTTCGTTTGTCGCCCAAGGAGGGTCAGTTATGTCCAAAGTTTGCGAAGTTTGCGGTAAGCACCCCGTTGCCGGTCGCTCCATCAGCCACTCTCACCGCGTCACCAACCGTAAGTTCCGCCCCAACATCCAGCGCGTCTACGTCGTCGTCGATGGTCACCGTCGCAAGATGAACGTTTGCTCCACCTGCCTCAAGTCCGGCAAGGTTGCGCGCTCCTAAATAAGGTCTTACCAACAAGTACCTCGGACTCTCCGGGTCAAAGACCTCGCGTTCACATAGAACTTACCAAAGGCGCCCTCCCCAATGAGGGCGCCTTTTTGCACTCATTGGGGACAGACTTACATGAGTGTTTTCACGCATTTGGGACAGACATGACGCATACCGGCAGCGGTTCGGCCCCTGCCTCACGCAGCCTCCCTCCAGCCTACGGTGGCCTTGGTCACGCTTGTAGCGCCGATGCCGGTGATACGGGCAATTTGCTTGACCGTGAGATGTGCCCGCCTGAGCCTCAGCAGACACGCATCGCGTTCGGGGCGTGGCAGGGCTTTGAGCAGTGCAGGATCTATGCTCGGCAGAACTTCGCGCGCAACGGAAAGGGCCTCCTCATCGGGGATCCGCCGGCGTGGAAGAACCTCCATTGACCAGATGCGCCCGGCAACTTCCTCGAGATGCTCGCAATAGCAACGGGAGCCACTGACAATATCGAGCATAGGAGCCGCATCACAGATGTCAAAGGGATCGTAGCCCAGCTGGTATGCCCTAAAGCTTGACCAGCGGTATGCTTCGAGAGAGTCGATCGCACCTTTCACAGGATTGAGATGGATATAATCGAGTAGCTGCACCGCCTGTGTGTCCGACTCAACCGCAACACGCGAATAGCGATTGTCAAACAGATGGCCCGTTCTTCCCGTTTTCCCATTGAAATACTTAGCATACGCCGTCAGTGCGCACTGCATTGCCTTTGAAAGGTTGTCATATGGGTCATCAACCATCAAATGGAAGTGGTTGTCCATAAGGCACCAAGCCAACACTGCCACTTTATGGCGTGCAAACCTGTCCGAGATGTCCGATAAGAAACGATATCGGTCAGAGTCATCTTCAAAAATAATCTGTTTGGAGTTGCCACGGTCAAAGACGTGGTAATAGCCGGTGAGCGAAACGGCGCGGGCACATCGGGGCATAATCTCTCCTTTCAAAACTGAACAGGCAACACCTAAAAGGAGAGAAGGAACGCGAAATGCTGAGCCTGTGACCTATTTATATCCAATGATCGGCAAAAACAGGTTCAGAACGGCAAAATGGCAAAACGATGTCTGTCCCAAATGAGTGAAAGCACTCATGAGAGTCTGTCCCCAATGAGCGGGGCGATGCAGCAGGCAGATAGTTTTAGTTAAAACGCTTCATTTTATTGAAGCGTTTTAGTGTGCCTTTTAGAGGAATCTTACCGTTCACCGAATAATTTCTTGCTATCATGCAAGGCGTAGGGTAAATCTCCGATCGCAAGGAGACACAAATGGTGAAAAAGTCACCGGAAAACACTACTCCCGCAATTGTGGACAACGTAGAGGCGCTTGAGGCTAAGCTCGCTCAGATGCGAGAGGCCCAGGCGCTTTTTGCTACGTACACGCAGGAGCAGGTCGACAAGATCTTCTATGAGGCCGCCATGGCCGCCAACAAGGCTCGTATCCCGTTGGCGAAGATGGCCATCGAGGAGACCGGCCGCGGCGTTCTTGAGGACAAGGTCATCAAGAACCACTACGCCGCAGAGTACATCTACAACGCTTACAAGAACACCAAGACCTGTGGTGTCCTGGAGCGCGACGAGGCTTACGGCATCACCAAGATCGCCGAGCCCATCGGCATCGTGGGCGCCGTCATCCCGACGACCAACCCCACCTCCACCGCGATCTTCAAGACGCTGATCTGCCTGAAGACCCGCAACGCCATCATCATCTCCCCGCACCCGGCTGCCGCCAAGTGCACCATCGCCGCCGCCAAGCTCGTGCTTGACGCCGCCGTCAAGGCCGGCGCCCCCGAGGGCATCATCGGCTGGGTCGATGTCCCCTCCATCGAGCTGACCAACATGGTCATGCGCGACGTCGACATCATCCTCGCCACCGGTGGCCCGGGCATGGTCAAGGCCGCTTACTCCTCGGGCAAGCCCGCCCTGGGCGTTGGCGCCGGTAACACCCCGGTCGTCATCGACGACACCGCCGACGTGCTGCTCGCCGTCAACTCCATCATCCACTCCAAGACCTTCGACAATGGCATGATCTGCGCTTCCGAGCAGTCCGTGACTGTCATCGACAGCATCTATGACCAGGTTAAGGCCGAGTTCCAGAAGCGCGGCTGCTACTTCGTCAAGCAGGGTGCCGAGATGGAGGCCCTGCGTGCCGCCATGTTCAAGAACGGCGCTCTCGATCACCGCATCCCCGGCATGGCCGCTGCCAAGATCGCCGAGCTCGCCGGCATCGAGGTTCCCGCCAAGACCAAGATCCTGATCGCCGAGGTCACCTCCACCGACCCCGCCAAGGAGGAGTTCTCCCACGAGAAGCTCTCCCCGGTCCTGGCCATGTACCACGCCAAGGACTTCCAGGAGGCCGTCGACAAGGCCGAGCACCTGGTGCTCGCCGGTGGCCCGGGCCACACCGCCTCTCTGTACGTGCACCCCGCCCAGGCCGAGAAGATCAGCCTGTTCGAGCACGTCATGAAGGCCTGCCGTATCGTCATCAACACCCCGTCCTCGCACGGCGGCATCGGTGACCTGTACAACTTTGGCATGAAGCCGTCTCTGACCCTGGGCTGCGGCTCCTGGGGCGGCAACTCCGTCTCCGAGAACGTTGGGGTGAAGCACTTGATCAACGTTAAGACTGTGGCCGAGCGCCGTGAGAACATGCTGTGGTTCCGCGCTCCCGAGAAGGTCTACTTCAAGAAGGGTTCCACGCCCGTCGCCCTCGACGAGCTGGGCAACGTCATGGGCAAGAAGCGTGCCTTCATCGTCACCGACCAGTTCCTCTTCAAGAATGGCAACACCCGCGCCATCGAGGCCAAGCTCGACGAGATGGGCATCGCCCACGACTGCTTCTACGACGTCGAGCCCGATCCGTCGCTGCAGTGCGCACGTCGCGGTGCCAAGCAGATGGCTCTCTTTGAGCCGGACGTCATCATCGCCGTCGGCGGTGGCTCCGCTATGGACGCCGGCAAGATCATGTGGATGATGTACGAGCACCCCGAGTGCAAGTTTGAGGACATGGCCATGGACTTCATGGACATCCGCAAGCGTATCTTCACCTTCCCCGAGATGGGCAAGAAGGCCTACTTCGTCGCCGTCCCGACCTCTTCGGGCACCGGTTCCGAGTGCACGCCGTTCGCCATCATCACCGACAAGGAGACCGGCATCAAGTGGCCGCTCGCCGACTACGCGCTGCTCCCCAACATGGCTATCGTTGACGCCGACAACTGCATGACCGCCCCGCGCGGCCTGACCGCTGCCTCCGGCATCGACGTCATGACCCACGCCATCGAGTCCTACGTCTCCATCATGGCTTCCGACTACACCAAGGGCCTCTCCGAGCGCGCTGCCAAGCTCGTCTTTGAGAACCTGCCCTCCAGCTTCACGAACGGCGCCAAGGACCCGCACGCCCGCGAGGAGATGCACAACGCCTCCTGCATGGCCGGCATGGCCTTCGCCAACGCCTTCCTGGGCCTCAACCACTCCATGGCCCACAAGCTCGGCGCTTTCCATCACCTGCCCCACGGCATCGCTAACGCCGTCATCCTGACCCGCGTCATGCGCTACAACGCCGCCGAGGCTCCCGTCAAGATGGGTACCTTCTCCCAGTATCCTTACCCCAACGCGCTGCACAACTACGCCGAGATGGCCAAGTACTGCGGCATCGAGGGCAAGGACGACAAGGAGGTCTTCGAGAACTTCATCACGAAGCTCGAGGAGCTCAAGGACTTCATCGGTGTCAAGAAGACCATCGCCGACTACGGTGTTGACGAGCAGTACTTCCTCGACACCCTCGACGAGATGACCGAGCAGGCATTCAACGACCAGTGCACCGGCGCTAACCCGCGCTACCCGCTCATGAGCGAGATCAAGGAGCTCTACCTGGACGCCTACTACGGCCGCGAGCCCCAGGACTACGCCGTCTGCTAGTTTTTAGCACGGTTTTTTGCGGCGGGGGTGCACGGGTGTTTCACACACCCCCGCCGTCGCTTCTATCGCATCGTTGAAAGGATGCAACCATGCTGCTACCCGATTCCAAGACCGAGCTCGTCCGCCGTGGCAACAAGGTCGTTTACGACCTGGGCGACAAGATCGTCAAGGTCTTTAACGAGACCAAGCCTGTCTCCGACGTGTTCAACGAGGCTTTGAATCTTGCCCGCATCAATGAGTGCGGCATCCGCAGCCCCAAGGCTCTCGAGGTTTCCCAGCTCGAGAACGCCAACGGCTGGGCGCTCGTGACCGAGAAGGTTCCGGGCACCACCCTTGCCGAGAAGATGACTGCCGAGCCCCAGCGCTTTGGTGAGTACCTCGAGATGTTCGTCGACCTCCAGATCGAGATCCACGGCTACACCTCCCCGCTGCTCAACCGTCAGCGCGACAAGTTCGCCCGCATGATCGACAGCCTTGATCAGCTCAATGCCACCACGCGCTACAACCTTCAGGAGCGTCTGGACGGCATGACCAAGGAGTTCAAGGTCTGCCACGGCGACTTCAACCCCTCCAACGTCATCGTCGGCGACGACGGCCAGCTCTATGTGTGCGACTGGGCACACGCCACCCAGGGCTCCCCTGCTGCCGACGTTGCCACCACCTACCTGCTCTTTGCCCTCAACAGCAAGGACCAGGCCGAGGCCTACCTGGAGCTCTACTGCGACCGTGCCGACATGCCCATGCAGGTCGTGCGTCAGTGGACGAGCATCGTCGCCGCTTCCGAGCTCGCTCGTAAGCGCAACGTGAACGATGAGTTCCTGAAGAACTGGATCGACGTCGTCGATTATCAGTAATATCTGAGCGATTTATTTCGCATCGGAGGCACAATGGAAAACCCCGCAGCTCGCATGGGCTGTGGGGTTTTCCTTTTAGATATCGAGGATGCTACAAGATAATAGGACGGCCCCGCATCTCCCCGATTGGAGAAATGCGGGGCCGTCCCACATATCGAACTACAAGCGAAATCGTCGATTAACGGCGGGCTGCCTTAACAAGCTCGGCAACCTTGGCAACGACCTCGTCGATCGCCACGTCCTCGCGCTCGCCCGTAGCACGGTCCTTGAGCTCAACGGTGCCATTCTTAAGGCCGCGCTTGCCCAGAACCACCTGATACGGGAAGCCCATGAGGTCGTTATCGGCAAACTTAAAGCCCGGACGCTCATCGCGATCGTCGACGACGACCTCGATACCCTCGGCACACAGGCCATCAACAATCTGCTCGCAGACGGTAGCGCACTCTTCCTTCTTGGGATCAAGCGGAATCACCGCGACCTCGTACGGGGCAACGGAGACCGGCCAGACGATACCGTGCTCGTCGTTGTGCTGCTCCACGACGGCAGCAAGCGAGCGGGACACGCCCACGCCGTAGCAACCCATGATGAGCGGCTTCTCCTTGCCGTCCTCATCCATAAAGGTGGCACCCATGGCCTCGGAGTACTTGGTGCCCAGCTGGAAGACCTGAGAAACCTCGATGCCGCGGGCAGCGGAGAGCGGCTTGCCGCAGTGCGGGCAGGGGTCGCCGGCGACAACGGTGACCAGATCGGCCCACTCATCGACGGTAAAGTCGCGCTCGGGGCAGGCACCGGTAAAGTGATAATCGACCTCGTTGGCACCGCAGGCCCACTGTTTGGACTCGCGCAGGCTCTCGTCGCAGACCAGACGAATGCCATCGGGCAGGTTAACCGGTCCGATAAAGCCCTTGTGCAGACCGTTCGCCTGAAGCTCCTCGTCGGTCATCATGCGATAGCCCTTGCCAAAGACGTGCTCGGCCTTGCAATCGTTGAGCTCGTGATCGCCCGGAACAATGGCCACGACCGGCTTGCCCTCGGCGTCGATGAGTGCCAGCGACTTGCGCGTGCCGTTCTCGGGGAACCCAAAGAACTTAGCAACAGCCTCAATGGTGCCCATGCCCGGAGTCTCAACCTTGGTGAGCGTACCGTCACCAGGACCCTCGGTCACGACGACCTTGGTGCTTGCAGCCTCGTCATCGGCAGCGAAGCCGCAATCGTCGCAGTAGACGAGCGAAGCCTCGCCGGCGTCAGCCAAAGCCATGTACTCGACGGAGGTATCGCCACCGATCTCGCCAGAATCGGCGACGACGGGCAGAGCCTTGATGTAGCAGCGCTCGCAGATATTGGCGTACGCCTGCTTCATCTTGTCGTACTCCTCCTGCAGGCTCTCCTGCGTGGCGGAGAAGCTGTAGGCGTCCTTCATGATGAACTCGCGGCCGCGCATCAGGCCAAAGCGGGGACGGAACTCGTCGCGGAACTTGTCCTGAATGTGATACAGGTTGACGGGCAGCTGCTTATAGGAGCGTAGCTCGTTGCGCACCAGGGCCGTGACGGTCTCCTCGTGCGTGGGGCCCAGGACGAACTCGCGACCATGACGGTCGTCAAAGCGCACAAGCTCCTTGCCATAGGCGTCGATGCGGCCGGACTCGCGCCACAACTCGGCGTCGACCATGATAGGCATCATAAGCTCCTGGGCGCCGGCAGCGTCCATCTCGTCGCGCACGATGTTCTCGATCTTACGGATCGAGCGCCAGGCAAGCGGCAGGTAGGAATACAGGCCGGCGGCCTCCTTGCGGATCATGCCGGCACGGAGCAGCAGGCGGTGACTGGCGAGCTCAGCGTCCGCCGGATCCTCTTTAAGCGTCGGCGCATAGAGCTTAGACATATACATTGCTCGGGTCATTTATTTCTCCTCAATAAGCTTGTCGACCTCTGCCATAAGCGCGTCGACAATTTGGTCCTCAGCTACTTTACCAATGATCTGGCCATGCGAAAAGAGCAAGGCCTGACCACGTCCGCAAGCAACGCCCAGGTCGGCATCAGAAGCCTCGCCGGGGCCATTAACGGCACATCCCATAACGGCAATCGAAAGCGGCGCGGTATAGTTCTTAAGCCGCTCGGTTACTTCCTCGGCAATGGGAATAAGGTTAACCTGGCAGCGGGCGCACGTGGGGCACGAGACAATCTCGGGGCCACGGCGACGCAGGCCCAGCGACTGCAGAATACCCCAAGCGACCGGCGGCTCCTCGACCGGATCGGCCGTGAGCGACACACGCATGGTGTCACCGATGCCTTCGGAAAGCAAGATACCCAAGCCTACAGAGCTCTTGATGGTGCCCTGGAGCTTGGTACCCGCCTCCGTCACACCCAGATGAAGCGGAACGTGTGGAATCTCACGCGACAGGGCTCGATAGGTATCGAGCGTCGTTTGCACGCTGTGGGCCTTGGCCGAAAGCACAATGTTCGTAAAGCCGCGGTCCTCAAAGTGCTTGACGAAGCGCTCGCTCGACATCACGAGCTTTTCGGGCTGCGTGAGGTCGTCGCGCTCGGCGATATCCTGCTCAAGCGAGCCCGCGTTCACGCCAATGCGAATCGCACAGCCCGCAGAAAGCGCAGCATCGATCACCGCATCGACCTTGGCCCAATCGCCAATGTTGCCGGGATTGATGCGGAGCTTGGCGGCACCGGCCTCCACAGCGCCAATGGCCAGCTTGTGTTTAAAGTGGATATCGGCAACGATTGGCACCGGAGACTCGGCACAGATGGTGCGGAAACCCTCAAGCGCGGCCTCAGTGGGCACGCTCACACGCACGATATCGCAGCCAGCCTGCGCCAACGCGCACACTTGCGCAAGTGTTGCCTTGGCATCAGCGGTATCGGTGCAGGTCATGGATTGGACCACCACCGGCGCACCGCCACCGATCTGCACACCGCCCACATGCACGGGGCGCGTCAAATCGCGAGGCAAAGGATGGGATAAAGACAATCCAAACACTCCCCTACAGAATAAATCGAAGGATGTCGGAACGAAGCATATAGACAAACAGCAGCACAAAGAGCGCGATGCCCACATAGCTCACAATCGTCTGGACCTTGAGCGGAAGCTCGCGGCCCACAATCTTTTGAATGATCTCGATGACCAGCTTGCCGCCATCGAGTGGTGGGATGGGCAGCAGGTTCATAAAGCCAAGCGAGAACGAAATGAGGGCGGCAAACGAAAGGAATGTGGCAGGACCGGCAGCAGCAGCCTGTGAGGACATAACGCTAATACCCACGATCGAAGAAGACTGATCGAGAATCTCCATCGTATGCTGCGGCTGGAGCAGGCGCATCACGCCCTCCGCGGTCTGCACAACATAGGAGAATGACAGACGCGCCGAGGTGATGGGGTCCAAACGGACCACCTGCGTAGAGGCATACACACCTAGGCGCTCGTCCTCTTTGAGCGCAACCGTGGTCGAATGCTGCTTGCCGTCACGCTCGTACTCGATGGCGATATCGTCCTTACCGGCGGCCTTGCCGATGGCATCGTAAACGTTCATCCATGTGGAGCACGATACACCGTCAACCGAAAGGATCGCATCACCAGCCTCGATACCCGCCTTGGCGGCAATAGACCCCTCGTCAACCTGACCGATCACGTTGGTATCGATCGGCACGGTGACGCCCGCAATGGAATAGATGCTCATAAGCAGCAAAAAACCCGTCAGGATATTGACGAGAATGCCCGCGAGCAGCATAAAGGCGCGCTTGAGAAAGCCCTGGCCAAGATAAGTGTGCGAGCGCTCTTGCGCCAAGAAATCAGCCTCGCCGCACGGCAGCTCCCACACATCGCCCTCGGCAGTCGCATGCTCTCGATCGAACCGGCGGCCGTCAAAGGTGGTGTAACCCGCCGCGTCTCGCGGCAGCGTCTGATACTTGGTGGGATAGTAGCTCGGCGAGGGTTTCTCCCCTTCCTCATACCAGGGAGCGATGGAGCCCCAGCCCAGCAACAGAGCACAAGCCTCGAGCACATCCTCCTCGGAAAGCTCGAGCTCGACAGCAAGGTCGGCCACGGTCACGCGACCATGACGGTAGATAGCCGCGAGCACGCGATCGGCGCAGGAGACATCGGTCGGATCCATACCGCAGATGGCAGCGTAGCCACCCAGCAGCAGCGGGGTCACGCCAAACTTGGTTCCAATGCGACGCGACGTGTAATGGATGTCAAAGCGGCACGGCAGGCCCAAAAAGAACTCGGTCACACGGACGCCGCAGGCACGCGCCGCCAAAAAGTGGCCGCCCTCGTGCAAAAACACGAGGACGGAAAGCATCAGCAGGCCCCAAAAGACCGATGAGAGAACGCTCAGAACAGTATCCATAAAACGAAAAAGCAATCCTTATGGGTTAGGAACGGGTTGCGGCGAGTACCTGCGCAGCCTTTTCACGCGCCCACGCATCGATGTCGCGAAGCTGCTCAAACGAATCGACCGCCTGCATATCGTGGGCATCCATGCAGGATTCCACAATGCGATCGATATCGGTAAAGCTGCAGCCATCGTGCAGGAAGGCATCGACGGCGACCTCGTTGGCGGCATTGAGCACGCACGGCATGGTGCCACCCGTCTTGCCGGCACGTTCGGCCAGTGCCAGACAGCGGAAGGTATCCATGTCGGCAGCATCAAACGTGAGCTGCCCCAGCTCGCGGAAATCGATACGAGGCGCCAGGGTATCCCAACGCTCGGGATACGAGAACGCGAACTGGATGGGAATACGCATGTCGGAAGCACCGAGATGCGCCATCACGGAGCCGTCGGCAAACTCGACCATAGAGTGAATCTTGGACTGACGCTGCACGACCACGTTAATGAAATCGAGGTCGCAGTTAAACAGATGCATGGCCTCAATGCGCTCTAGGCCCTTGTTCATGAGGGTGGCGGAGTCGATGGTGATCTTGGCACCCATGGCCCACGTGGGATGTGCGAGGGCATCGGCACGCGTCACGCGATTGAGCTCGTCGCGCGTACGGCCAAAGAACGGACCGCCCGAGCAGGTAAGCCAAATACAATGAGCCTCGCGCGAGTCCTCCCCCAGATAGCACTGGTAGATGGCGGAGTGCTCAGAGTCGACTGGAATAAGCTGGCCCGGTTGTGCCAACGGCATAAGCAAGTCGCCACCGACGACGAGGGACTCCTTGTTGGCAAGGGCAAGGCGCTTATTCGAGGTCAAGGCCGCATGGCTCGCCTCGAGACCGGCGGCGCCCACAATAGCAACGAGCACGCAGTCGACATCGTCGCGACGCGCGAGCTCGCAAACCGCATGCGCGCCAACGCCGAGCTTCGTTCCCTCGGGCAACTCCTGCAGCACGGCGTCATCGCCGTGAGCGACATCGGCCACGGCAACCGCCGGAACCGAGAACTCGCGGGCAGCGGCAACGAGCTCAGAGGTGCTGGAATTAACGGACAGCGCCGTCACCTGCAGGCGATCAGCATGCTGACGGCACACATCGAGTGCCTGGGTGCCGATAGAGCCCGTACAACCCAGGATGGCAACACGGAGGCGTCCATCGGGGCCATACGTCGTCTGGAATGACATTACAGCACGCCTCCGATCATCAAAAGCAGCTGAGCGGTAATGCAGCCAAAGATAAGCGAGTCGCTACGGTCGAGCATGCCGCCATGGCCCGGGATAAGGTTGCCGGAATCCTTGACGCCCACGCCACGCTTGATGCGCGACTCGATAAGGTCGCCGATAACGCCCAAAATGGACACGACCACGCCGCACAGCAGCGCATAGGGCAGGCTGAGCTTGTAGAAGTGCGTCGCCCACAGAATGAGCCAAATCAAAACCGAGCCCAGGATGCCGCCGACAAACCCCTCCCAGCTCTTTTTGGGAGAGATCTTGGGAACCATCTTGTGCTTGCCGATACGGCTGCCCACAATGTAGGCAAACGAATCGGAGACCCAAAGGGACGCGCAAACGCCCACTGAAAGCAGGGCGCCGGCAAAACCGGGCACGGCATCGCGCAGCAGCACGATAGCCGACAGCATAAAGCCAGTGTAGATGGGACCCATGAGCGTCACGGCCACATCAGAGATGCGGGTACGCGGCGACCAGACATACCAAATGCCCACAGCGAGCATCAGGGCAAAAAGCAGGGCATTCAGCAACATCGAATCGCCCAACGCCGACAGCGGAAAGAGTACGGCGGCAGCGATACCCATGCGCTCGTTAGCCATCTTGCCATCGAGCCTCGTCATACGGAAAAACTCATAACAGCACAGACCGCTCATGACGGAAACAAAGATGGCCGTGGGCACGATACCCAAAACCAGGCACAGGATAAAGACAACGGCGTAGACGATACCGGCGGCGGCACGGGTAATAAAGCCCGCCAGCCACGAACCGGTGCCGCTCTTCACTGCAGGCGTTCCCGCAGTGGCAGCTTTGCGCGCAGGCGTCTTGGGAGCAGATGCCTTGGGACGATCGGACACGATTAAGCCTCCTCGGTCTTGCTCAGTCCACCAAACCTACGGTCACGGCCCTGATAGGCCAAAATGGCGTCGACAAGGCCCCAACGATCAAAGTCGGGCCAATAGGTATCGGTGACGTAGAATTCGGAATAAGCCACCTGCCACAGCAGATAGTTCGAAAGGCGCAGCTCACCAGAAGTGCGAATCACAAGCTCAGGATCGGGAAGACCGGCAGTATAGAGGTGGGAAGCCACCATGTCGTCATCAATTGCGCCAGGATCGATCTTACCGGCGGCAGCGTCGAGTGCGATCTGACGGACAGCGCGGGTAATCTCGGCACGCGCGCCGTAGTTGACGGCAAGCGCCAGCGTCATGCCGGTGTGATTGGCGCACTCGGCAAGACCGCGTTCAAAAACGTCGCGGGTCTTCTTGGGCAGCGCGGAAATGTCACCCAAAAAGACAACGCGCACGTTTTCGCGCTTCAGAAGCGGCAGCTCGTCGATAAACGTCTTGGCAAACAGGTGCATCAAGACGTTGACCTCATGCTGCGGGCGGTTCCAGTTTTCGGTAGAAAACGCATAGGCCGAAAGTACGTCGACGCCCAGACGCACGCAGGCGGTAATAATCTCACGAAGGGAGACGATACCCGCCTTGTGGCCCTCGGTGCGTGCAAGACCGCGCGATGTGGCCCAACGACCATTGCCGTCCATGATGCACGAGATATGGTGCGGAATGTTATTGAGGTCAAGGTCGGAAAAACCGACGCCCGCAGGGGCGTCGGCAAAGTACTCGACCAGTTTATGCTCGTCGTATTGCACCTTAGATCTCCATGACCTCGGCTTCTTTTTCCTTCAGAAGCTCCTCAACCTTGGCGACATACTCATCGGTGTGCTTCTGGACCTTGGCCTGCTCGCGACGGACATCGTCCTCGGTGAGCTCCTCATCGCGCTCAAGCTTGTTGTTGAAGTCGCGACGGATGTTACGGATAGACACCTTGGCCTGCTCGGCGTACTCGCGGCACTCCTTGACGAGCTCGCGACGGCGCTCCTCGGTGGGAGCCGGGAACGGCAGACGAACGACGGTGCCATCGGAGTTGGGGGTAATACCCAGATCGGAAGCGCCGATGGCCTTGACGATAGCGTTGATGAGTGCCTTGTCCCACGGCTCGATGAGCAGCATGTGGGCCTCGGGGGTCTTGACGGCGGCAACCTGCGTGACCGGCGTGGGAACACCGTAATAATCGACGGTGATGTCGGACAGAATGTTGGCATTGGCGCGGCCGGTACGGACCTTGGAGAAGTTATGCTTGAGGGACTCGAGCGACTTGTCCATATGGGCGGTGATGTTCTCTGCCATGCTTAATCCTCCTGATAGACGAGCGTGCCGACGGGCTCACCCGCGAGCGCGCGCTTGACGGTGTCCTCGCCATCGATGTTGAGGACCAAAATCGGCATACGGTTATCCTGGCACAGTGCCGTAGCGGTGGAATCCATAACCTGCAGACCGCGGACGAGAACCTCGTGATAGGTAATCTTGTCAAAACGGACGGCATCAGCGCACTTGACGGGATCCTTATCGTAGATGCCGTCAACCTTGGTGGCTTTAATCAGAATCTCGGCGCCGATCTCGCACGCACGAAGAGCCGCGGCGGTGTCGGTCGTAAAGTACGGATTGCCCGAACCGGCGGCAAAAATAACGACGTTGCCCTTGGAAAGGTGGTTGATGGCGCGACGGCGAATATAGGGCTCGCAGATCTCGTTCATCTGGATAGCGCTCATCACGCGGCAGGGAACATCGTTATGCTCGAAGGCATCCTGCAGGGCGAGCGCGTTCATAACGGTTGCCAGCATGCCCATGTAGTCGGCCTGAGCACGCTCCATGCCACCGGCAGCGCCTGCCATGCCGCGGAAAATATTGCCGCCGCCGACAACGACGCCGACCTCATGGCCAACGGCGAGCAGCTCCTTGACCTGCTTAGCAAGATGGTCGGTAACCTTGGGGTCGATGCCATATTGGCCGTCGCCCATCAGCGCTTCGCCGGAAAGCTTAAGAAGCACGCGTTTATATCGGATGTCGGACAAAGCGATCCTCCTTTAATTAGACTCTCAATATGATAGCAAAGGCTCTGATAAGAGCCATGAAAAAGCAGGCTGTGAGTAAAACCCACAGCCTGCTCATTACCAGCTACAAGAGCTTATTTACTCGCCACGGACCAGACGGTCGAAGGCAACGACGGTAATGGTATCGCCGAGCCCCTTGGAGACCTGCTCAGCGTACTTCTTGATGGTGAGGGAGCTGTCCTTGATGAACTCCTGCTCGGTGAGCACGGACTGCTTGTAGAACTTCTCCAGACGGCCAACAGCCATCTTCTCCTGGATAGCCTCGGGCTTGCCGGACTCGGCAGCCTGAGCCATGTAGATCTGCTTCTCGTGCTCGACGGTCTCGGCCGGAACCTGATCGCGGGTAGCGCAAATCGGGGCGACGGCGGCAACCTGAAGGGCAACGTCGTGAGCGAAGGTCTTGAAGGAGTCGGCCTGAGCGGTCTCGGCCTTCTCGAAGGCGAACTCGACGAGGACGCCGATCTTACCACCCATGTGGATGTAAGAAGCGAGAGCGCCGTTCTCGGCCTTGCGGGCGGCGAAACGAGAGATCTTCATGTTCTCGCCCATGATGTGAATCATCTCGGTGAGCTCGGAGGAAACGGTCTCCTCGCCCATCGGCTTCTCGAGCAGAGCGTCGACGTCAGCCGGCTCGGTGGTGGCGACAACCTCGGCGACCTTGGAAGCAAAGCCGGTGAACTTGGCGTTGGAGCCGACGAAGTCGGTCTCGCAGGAGAGCTCGAGCAGAGCGCCGGTCTTGCCATCCTCGGAGACGAACGCGGCGACAGCGCCCTCGTTGGTCTCACGGCCAGCCTTCTTGGCAGCCTTGGCGAGGCCGTTCTTGCGCAGAACGTCGACGGCGGCGTCCATGTCGCCGTCAGCCTCGACGAGAGCCTTCTTGCACTCCATCATCGGGGAGTCGGTCATCTCGCGGAGCTGCTTGACCATAGCGGCAGTAATCTGGGCCATTGTGGTTCCTTTCAAAGAGATGAAAAAGACTTAAATAGGACTGATTTACTCGGCCTTGGGCTCGGCGGCCATCTCGGCCTCGGAGACCTGCTCCTTGCCGGAGCCAGCGAGGCAGGCGTCAGCCATGAGCTCGCACATAAGGGTGACAGCGGAGATAGCGTCATCGTTGCAGGGGATGCCGTACTCGACCTCGTCGGGATCGGAGTTGGTGTCGATCAGGGCGACGACGGGGATGTTCAGGCGCTGGGCCTCCTTGATGGCGTTCTCCTCGCGCTTGGTGTCGATGACGAAGAGAGCCTGGGGCAGACCCTTCATGTCGCGGGCGCCACCGAGGTTGGTCTGGAGCTTGGTGAGCTCCTTACCGAGAACAGCCTGCTCCTTCTTGGGGAGCACTGCCATGCGGCCGTCCTCGACCATGGCCTCGAGCTCCTCCATGCGGTTGATGCGGGAGCGGATGGTAACGAAGTTGGTCAGCATACCGCCGAGCCAACGCTGGTTGATGTAAGGCATGTTGGCGCGCTCAGCAGCGTTCTTGACGGCCTCCTGAGCCTGCTTCTTGGTGCCGACGAACAGCACGTTGCCGCCCTTGGCGACGTTCTTGACAAAGGTGTAGGCCTGGTCGGCGTCGAGGATGGTCTGCTTGAGGTCGAGGATGTAGATGCCGTTGCGCTCACCGAAGATGAACGGCTTCATCTTGGGGTTCCAGCGACGGGTCTGGTGACCGAAGTGGCAGCCGGCCTCGAGCAGGGTGCGGATATTAATCTTGGTAGCCATGTTAAACCTCCTGTGGTTTGCCTCCGCGCGGGGTCATCCTCCAAAACCAACCCGGACATGTGCTACCAAAGCCCGGGCACCACGGTATGAAGTAGCCGCGCGTGCGTGATAAAAACCTGTTGCCGTGAAGCAACCCGATGAATGATAGCAGGAATGCTTCTTCCTGCCAACCCGCAATCAAAACCACACACCTGAGTGCGGCGCGGGACGGACCAGCCACTATTCGCCGCGGGGATGGGCTTGAGCCACGGCACGTTTAAGCCGATCGGGTGTGAGATGCGTGTAGATCTGCGTCGTGGACAGGCTCGCATGACCTAGCAGCTCTTGAACCGAGCGCAGGTCCGCACCGCCCTCGAGCAAGTCGGTCGCAAAGGTATGGCGCATCACATGCGGGGCGATGTCAGCCGGAATGCCGGCGAGCGTCGCCAGCGTATGGAACCGCCGCCGGAGCATCGCGGCGCTCATGCGATTGCCGCGCGCCGATATAAGCAGCGGATGCGGCCCGGTAGCGAGGTCGCGGCGCTTTGCCCGAGCGAGCAACTCCGGCCTCCCCTCTTCAATATAGAGACGCGTCACATCGAGCGCACGACGATACAGAGGGACGATACGCTCCTTGCTCCCCTTGCCCCACAGGCGCAGCGTGCGCTCGGACCATGAGATGGATTCCACATTGAGCGCCGCAAGCTCTGAGATGCGGGCACCCGAGGCATAGAGCAACTCGAGCATCGCCGCATCGCGCAGTCCCGCGGGTGTTGAGGTATCAGGCGTCTTGAGCAGCGCCTCGACCTGCTGGGTCGTAAGGACGCCCGGCAGGTCACGCGGCAGCTTGGGCGACGCGATCGCCGAGACCGCATCGCCCTCGACAATCCCCTCGACAGCCATCCACCGATAGAGTGAGCGAATGGCAGACAGGTGTGCCGCAAGGGTCCGAGCCGCCACCTGGCCACGCGACAGCTCGGCCAAATAGGAACGAACGGTCCGTACGTCGGCGGCGCGAGCGTCGATGCCCTCGCGTTCGCACCAGGCAGCAAAGCGCTCCAGCCTCGAGCCATAGGCCGTCACCGTGTTGGGAGAAAGTCCCTCGACGCGTGCGATATAGGCGATAAACGAGTCGACGGTGTCGTACAGGTCAAAGGCTATGACCGGTCGCCTCCAAACAGATCGGGGCGAGTAGCCAGATAGGCGTCAAGGGCCTCGAGCGCACGGTCCGCATAGGCCTGGTAGCGGTCGCGCTTGCTGCGGCGCTTACCATCCTCGAGTGGCGGCACCAGGCCAAAGTTGACATGCATGGGCTGATAGCCCACGGTGGCAGGATCGGTCGCATAGCCCACGAGCGCACCCAGGGCGCCCACGCGGGGCAACTCGACGCCCGCGGCACCGATAGCCTCGGCATAGGTGTTGAGCGCCGCGAGCAGACCTGTCGCCACGGCTTCCATGTACCCCTCGGTGCCGGTGATCTGACCGGCCAGGCGCACGCCGGTACCGGGCACGGCAAAGGTGCCATCGAGCACGTGTGGAGCGTCGACAAAGGTATTGCGGTGCATGACACCGTAGCGGAAGAACTCAGCGTTCTCCAGGCCCGGCACCATATGGAAGACGCGCTTCTGCTCGCCAAAGGTCAGGTTGGTCTGGAAGCCCACCAGATTGTAAGCGGTCTTCTCCTTGTTCTCGGCACGCAGCTGAATCGCCGCCCAGGGGCGACGTCCGGTACGCGGGTCGGTGAGGCCGACGGGCTTCATGGCGCCAAAGCGAATAGCGTCCTTGCCGGTGCGTGCAACCTCCTCGGCAGGCTGGCAGGCCTGGAACAGATCGCCGCCCTCAAAATCCTTGAGCACCACGCGGTCGGCCGTGGTAAGCGCCTCGATAAAGGCCTCGTACTCCTCCTTATTGAGCGGAGCGTTGAGATAGTCGCCGCTCCCCTGCTCCTCGTAGCGCGACTGCGAGAACAGCACGTCCATATCGAGCGTGGAGGCATCGACGATCGGCGCAGCGGCATCGAAGAACGCAAGGGCATCGCCACCGACGAGCTTCATGACCTCTTCACTCAGCGCCGGTGAACACAGCGGGCCCGCGGCAATGACCACGTGACCCTCGGGAATCTGCGTAACCTCGCCGTGCACGACCTCGATATTGGGACGAGCGGCAACCTCGGCCTCGACAAGCTCGGAAAACTTGACGCGGTCGACCGCCAGGGCACCGCCGGCGGGAACAGCCGCGCGATGGGCGCAATCGAGCAGGACTGAACCCATGCGCTCGAGCTCGGCCTTCAGCAAACCGGCCGCGGAATCCGGACGGGTCGACTTAAACGAATTGGAGCAGACGAGCTCTGCCAGGTGATCGGTATGGTGGGCCGGAGAGCTCACCTGGGGGCGCATCTCGCACAGCTTTACGGCAAACCCGCGATCTGCCAGCTGGATCGCGCACTCCGAACCCGCCAGACCACCACCGATAACTGTCACCTGATCGAACTGCATCTGCAAACACCTTTCTAATTGACACGTTTTCCATTGTGACCGAAGGGTGTCTGGGCGTGAAGGGCAAACTTGGAGGGCGCATACCTTCCATCCATCATGCGCTCGATAAGACCCTCGAGTTCAAGCGAACCCAGGAGTTTGAGTACGCCGACAGCATCGAGCGAGACGAGCGCCACGATGTCGTCGACCTTGAGAGGAGAGGCGATGAGCGCATGCATCACGGTCTGCTGTGTTGAATCCAAGTCGGCAATGCCGGGAGCATCGGGGCGCGAGTAGCGCAGGGTTCCGTAGATGCGTGAGATAGCCATCTCGATAGATTCCTCGTCGATGATGCAGCAGGCACCGTTCGCAATGAGGTAATTCGTGCCACGCGACTCGGGCGATAGGATCGACCCCGGCACGGCAAGAAGTTCGCGCCCCAAATCCATAGCAGCCTCGGCTGTAGAAAACGTCCCGGAAGGCATACCCGCCTCGGATACAAAGAGGGCTTGCGACAGGGCCGCGATCACGCGATTGCGGCGCGGAAAGGCAAACTTGCGCGGACCCATGCCCCACGGAGAGATCGACACGACCGCGCCACCCGTATCGAGCGTGCGCGTAATAAGCCCCGCGCTCGAACGCGGGTAGACCACGTCGGCACCCGTCCCCATTACCACGACGTGTTTGCCGCCGGCGTTGACCGCAGCCCAACCCGAGGCCTGGTCACAACCGACCGCGCCGCCCGAAACTACCGTCACTCCCGCCTCGACCGCCACCTTTGCCGCAAGCTCTGCAACGGCAAGACCATACGGCGAGGCCTTTCGCGCGCCGATGATGGAGAGCGCGGGCGTCGAAAGCACCTCGGGGTTGCCGCGCACATAAAGCGTCTGGGGTACATCAGAAAGCTCCAAAACGGTCTCGGGATACAACGCATCACCTGGATGCAGCTCAAAGGTCCCCTCGGCCATCATTGGTCCCTCCTTCCCTGGTACATCGCCGCCTCGAGCACGTGGTCCTGCGTCACTTGCTCGCTCTCGGCGACATCTGCGATCGTGCGCGCAATGCGAACCAGGCGCACGATGCCACGCCCTGTGAGATGTGTGCGTTTGGACAGGCCGAGTACGCATTTCTCGGCAGCATCATCAAGCTCAAAGGTCGAAACGACGCCGTCAATGGACCGCGTCTCGTCATCCTCGGCCTCGGCATCCGCATCGTCCATACGGGATTCGCGCCAAGCGCGAAAAGCGCGACCGCGCACAACGTAGTCACGTAACTCAGCCGACGACATACCCTCCGCACCCTCGATAATCACTTGGGGGTCGGGACGGGTCACATCGATCATCATGTCGATACGGTCGGCCAAAGGACCGCGCAGTTTAGACCGATAGCGCTCGACCATCGATGCCGAGCAGCGGCATGGCACCTCACGGTCGCCCAAAAAGCCGCAGGGGCAGGGATTGCTCGCAGCCAGCAGCTGAAAGCGCGACGGGAAGGAAAAAGCCCCGTCGACGCGTACGATCCTGACGTAGCCGCGTTCGATGGGCTGACGCAGCGTCTGCAGCACACCCGTGGGAAACTCGGCAAGCTCGTCCAAAAATAGCACGCCGCCATGAGCAAGGCTGATTTCACCCGGGTGCACCGGGCGCCCGCCGCCGATAAGGCCTGCGGTCGAAATACTGTGATGGGGACTGCGGAAGGGCCGGTGCCCCGCCAACAAGCCATCAATGTTCTCGCCCAAAACCGAATGGATGCACAGTGCCTCCTGCTGGTCCTCGACGGAAAGCTCGGGCAGGATGCCGGTCATACGGCGTGCGAGCATCGTCTTGCCCGATCCCGGAGACCCGATCATGAGCAAGCCGAGTTCTCCTGCCGCCGCAAGCGCCATGCCGCGTTTAGCGACTTCCTGCCCCAGCACGTCTGCATAGTCGAGCTCGGGCTCAAAGGTCGCCTCGACACCCTCGGAATCCAAGTAGTGCCGTGCGGCATCGCCCATGCCGTGAGCAAGCTGAGACAGATGGTCGATAAAGCCGCAATCCACGCCCGCGAGTGGCACATGCTGGTCGGACCTGCCGGCGATAAAAGACAGCCCCATGTCGCGAGCCAATAGCTGAAACGCCACCTCGCCCTTGACAGGAAGCACCGTACCGTCCAAGCCAAGCTCACCAGCGATAAGACAACGATCGAGGTTGTCGCGGGGAATCTGCCCATCGGCCGCCAGCACCGCGATGGCAATCGGCAGGTCGAAGCCGCTGCCGGTTTTACGGATATCGCCAGGTGCCAGGTTGACGGTAATGCCCGACCGAGGAATCTCGAAGCCTGCCGAACGCATGGCGCACCGGATACGCCCGCGAGATTCCATCACCTCCATGCTCGGGATACCGAGCATCTGGATGCCCGGAACGCCACCGGCAAGCGAGACCTCGACCGTGACGTGAATCGCCTCGACGCCGCGGATGCAGGCCGCGTGAACGGCAAACGTCTCGAACGCCATCACGACACCTGCCAATCGAACGCGTTGTACTGATGCTCGATCTCGGCGATATGCCCGCCACGAATGGTGACACCCACGGCATCGAAGCGAATCGCCTTGAGCGGATAATGCTCCATGAGGTAGCAACTTGCGATGCGGCGGTAACGGCGTTGCTTTTGGGCGTCCACGGCCTCCTCGGGAAAGACCCGCGTGTCGCAATCCAGTGCAACGCGTCTGGTCTTGACCTCGGCCATCACCACGACATCGTCGAGCTCATCGAGCAGCACCAGATCGGCCTCGCCCTCGGTGCAACGATAACCCTGCTCCAGCAAGGTGTAGCCGCGCTCGTTAAAGTAGTCGATGGTGATCAGCTCGCCCAGCATGCCCAGCTCGCGGGGACTGAGTCCCTTGATAAACTCGGGCGTCATCGCCCCGCAGTCGAGCTCGCCGTTTTCCCAACGCTCCTTGAGCTGCTGCGTCTTGCTCTTTTTGCTTGCGGCACTCATGGGGTCTCCTTTCCCGCACACTGCATTGCCCCGATGATGAGGGCACCTTTCATGCGGGTAAGTACCGGAAGCAAACCAAAAGCTGACCAAATGCCGTCAAAAAACGGGCCGTACGCAGCAATGCTGTTGCATACGGCCCGCTACCAGCAGGTTTATAAAACCCCTGAGGTCCCTGTCTCCACAATTGACCTAGAAAAGGCGCTCAGTCTGCAGAAAGTTTCCGCAAAAGCTCACGCGGTGCAGTGGACAAAGTCCATGTTTGCGAATGGCCTCGATGTGCTCGGGGCTTGCGTAGCCTTTCGATTCGGCCAAATGGTACTCGGGATACTCGGCATCGTACTCGACCATCATCTCATCACGCGTGACCTTGGCCATGATGGACGCCGCGGCGATACAGGCGATCTTGGCATCGCCCTTCACCACGTCACGCTCGTTAGGAACGGCGCCCAAGGGGTTGCCATCCATGAGGACGCAGTCGGGTTCAAGTCCCGTATCGGCCACGGCGCCCGCAACGGCGGTACGGATAGCACGGGCCATGCCCATCTCATCGATATCCTTCGGCGCGATATGGCAAAAACCGATCGCCGTCGCCACCTCGGCAATCTTCACGGAGAGCAGCTCGCGGCGCGCCGGCGTGAGCTTTTTGGAATCGTTGATGCCCCAGATGCGCGGCTCCATGGGAAGGCACACGGCACACACCGTCAGGGGACCGGCCACCGATCCGCGACCCACCTCGTCGACACCAACGACCACCCCATCGCCGCCAAGCTCATGCATAAGCTCGTACATGCCATTGACGCGCTCGCGCTCGGCGACCTCTTTGGAATGGCGTTTGAGGGCGCGTTCACAAGCCTTGATCACCTGCTGGCGCGGATCCTCGCGATAATGCTCCACGAGGGCAGGAATCTCCTCAAACGTAGCGCTCGCCAACTCACCGGCAACCTGCGATGCCGAAACCGAGCTCGTCATGTTGGCCATACCAGGCCCTCCTTGCATGCAAATCAGATAAAAAGAAGGGCCACCCGAAGGTGACCCTTGTGTCCAAACGAGTGGACAGACGCTGCGATCTTCTTAGCGCTTCTCGGGGATGCGAGCAGCCTTGCCCACCTTGTCGCGGAGGTAGTACAGCTTGGCGCGACGGACGCGACCATGACGAACGACCTCGAGCTTGGCGATCTTGGGGCTGTGAAGCGGGAAGGTACGCTCAACACCGACACCGAAGGACATCTTGCGGACGGTGAAGGTCTCGCGGGCACCGGCGCCGGCCATGCGGATGACGTCGCCCTGGAAGACCTGGATGCGCTCGCGGTCGCCTTCCTTAATGCGGTAGTGAACCTTGACGTTGTCGGCGACGCGAACCTGAGGAATGTCCTCGCGGATCTGCTGACGCTCGATTGCGCGGATGTAATCCATGTGCAATTCCTTACTCTTCTAGAGGTGCCGTACCACCTTGGCCGGCACGTAGTTGAACAAACGTATTCGAGTATACACGCGCGGGTTTCTGCTGCAAGAACAATTTTTTGCGCAGACAAAAAGACAAAACCCGCACATGATAACCGCCCGCCTCACGAATGAGACGGGCGGTATGAAGGGGGGCTACGCTAGGCGTCTAAACGCTAAACGCTAGGCGGAACGCTTGGCCTCGAGCTTGGCCTGGGCGGCAGCCAGACGTGCGAGGGGCACACGATAGGGCGAGCAGGACACGTAGTCCACGTCGGCCACGTTAAACAGGCCCTTGATGGACTTGGGGTCGCCGCCGTGTTCGCCGCACACGCCAAAGTGCATGTCGGGATTGGTGGCGCGGCCCTTCTCGACGGCCAAGCGCACGAGCTCCAGCACCGCCGTGTCGATGGTCTCGAAGGGGTTGTCCTTCAGGATCTTCTTGTGCAGGTACAGCGGAATGAACTTGGCCTCGGCATCGTCGCGGGAGAAGCCGAAGGTCGTCTGGGTGAGGTCGTTGGTGCCAAAGCAGAAGAAGTCGGCATGATGGGCGATCTCGTCGGCGACCATGCAGGCGCGCGGCAGCTCGAGCATCGTGCCCACGGGAATGTTGAGCTCGACACCTTCCTCGGAGGAAACCTCGGCGATGACACGCTCAATGACCTCGCGGGTCTGGACATGCTCTGCCGTGATGGAAACGAGCGGAACCATGATCTCGGGGCGTGGGTCGACACCATCCTTGAGAAGGCGGGCAGCAGCCGTGGCCACAGCGCGGACCTGCATGAGCGGCAGATCGCCAAAGACGACGGACAGGCGCACGCCGCGCAGGCCGAGCATCGGGTTGGACTCGACCATGCCGTCAATGCGACGCAGGCGGGCGCGCAAGACGGCAAGCTCTTCCTCGCTGGCGCCAGCGGCTTCCTTCTTGGTGATGGCGACCTCGAGCTCTCGAGGATTATCCAAGAACTCATGAAGTGGCGGATCGAGCAGGCGGACGACCACATCGCGACCGGACATGGTCTTAAACATCGCCAGGAAGTCCTCGGTCTGAACCTTGAGCAGGTCGGCCAGGGCCTGCTGCTTCACGGCCTCATCGTCAGAAAGGATAAAGCTCTGGATGATGTTCTTGCGATCGCCCAGGAACATGTGCTCGGTGCGGCACAGGCCAATAGCCTCGGCGCCAAACTCGAGTGCGAGCGCGGCGTCCTCGGGGTTGTCGGCGTTGACGCGCACGTGGTTGGCGTGCCCGTCGCTCTCCTCCAGACGAATCTCGTCGGCCCAGGACAGAATGGCATCCAGGTCGCCGGTGAGCTCGGCGGAGACCAGGTCGACCGCGCCATCGACAACAATGCCCTGGGTACCGTCGATGGAAATGATGTCGCCCTCGTGCAATACGCGATCGCTGCCCTCGATGCGCACGACCTTCTCGGCGGCATCGATATGGAAGCGCTCGACACCGCAGACGCAGGGCGTACCCATGCCGCGGGCGATAACGGCGGCGTGGCTCGTCTTGCCACCATGGCTCGTCAGGATGCCCTCGGCGGCAACCATGCCCTTCAGGTCGTCGGGGTTGGTCTCCCAGCGGACCAGGATGACCTTGTGGCCTTCGGCGGAACGCGCGACGGCGTCATCGCTCGAGAACACGACCTCACCCACGGCGGCACCAGGGCTGGCATTAAGGCCGCATGCGAGCGCCTCATACTTCTTGGAGGAATCAAACTGCGGATGCAGGAGCTGGTCGAGCTGTGCAGGGTCGATGCGGCTCACAGCCTCCTCACGGGTGATCAGTCCCTCCTCGACCATCTCGATGGCAATGCGCAGGGCCGCGGTGGCGGTACGCTTGCCCACGCGGGTCTGGAGCATCCAGAGCTTGCCCTGCTCGATGGTGAACTCGATGTCGCACATGTCGCGATAGTGATCCTCGAGCGTCAGGAAGACGCGCTCGAGCTCCTCGCCTGCAGACTCAAGCCCCGGAGTGGTCTTGAGATCGGCGATGGGCTCGGTGTTGCGAATGCCGGCGACGACGTCCTCGCCCTGGGCGTTGACCAGAAAGTCGCCGTAGAACTCCTTGGTGCCGTCGGCCGGGTTGCGGGTGAAGGCGACGCCGGTCGCAGAGGTCTCGCCCTTGTTGCCAAAAGCCATGGCCTGGACGTTGACGGCGGTGCCGAGCTCGTCGGAGATGCCGTGCTGCTTGCGGTAAATGCAGGCGCGCTCGTTCATCCAGCTGCCAAAGACGGCCTGGATGGCAAGGCGAAGCTGGAGCTCCGGATCGTGCGGAAAGACGGGCTTACCATCGGCGACCTCGAGCTCGGGGTACAGGGCGGCCTCGACGTTGGCGGAGAAGATGCCCTTGAAGGTCTCGACGAGCTCCTGCAGGTCCTCGGCCGAAAGCTCGGAATCGACGCGGACGCCGGCAACCAGGCGGGCCTGGGTCAGGGCGTTCTCGAACAGGTCGGCGTCGACGCCCATGACGACGTTGGAGAACATCTGGATAAAGCGGCGATAGCTGTCCCAAGCAAAGCGCGGGTTCTGCGTCTGGGCGATGAGGCCCAGGACGGAATCGTCGTTGAGGCCCAGATTGAGGACCGTGTCCATCATGCCGGGCATGGAGAACGGAGCGCCAGAGCGCACCGAGACGAGCAGCGGATCGTTGGCATCTCCGAGCTTCTTGCCGCAGCGGGCTTCGAGGTCGGCCTCGGCGGCAACGATCTCGTCAAGCGCGCCGGCAGGCCAAACATTGCCGGCACCGGAGTACTCAACGCAGGTCTGGCAGGTAATGGTAAAGCCACCGGGGACCGGCAGGCCGATACGGCTCATCTCGGCAAGGTTAGCGCCCTTGCCGCCAAGCACAAAGTTCATAGACTTGTCGCCCTCGGTGACACAAGTGCCCTGGGCGTCGGTTCCAAAACGGTAAACCCTCTTGCAATCGCTCACGATACTTCCCCTTCTATGTGTTCGCACACACGACCGTGGTAACGAATCGACCCGCCGGATGCGGACCGTGAGGGAACTATACGGCGGGTTTTGGGCGGGCTTGAGCAGAGGCTGCGCGGTTTGGTAAACGTGCTAAAACTGGCGGTAAACGGTAGGTAAAGGTGGTTACCTTATGAAGATACCAGTACAACGTAGTCGCAGGTCAAAAGCGGTATAAACTGCTAAAACGCTTTAGCAAAAAGCTGTAATTATTGGAATGGAATCTCTTAAACTACGCAATAGCCAAGAAAGACAAAATCTATCAGAAGTATTTGTCCCAGGGATTTTGGTCAGAGTAGCTAATTTGGGACGGGGCTATTTTAGCCACCCCGGCAGATAGCGCGAATGCTTTGGCGGAGTAACGGCCGGGGTAGCTAAAAAAGCCCCATTACAGCTTGAGTCGTCCGAAAGGGCGGCTCCTTACTAGTTCTGGTAATACGATTGAGCCGTACCGATGGTCGCTGGCCGACCGCGACCGCGACGCGGCCTCCACCCGAGACCCCCATCTCGACACATAGCCCGTCATCCGACGAAAGCGCGCAGGTCGTCCTGTATAGGCGCATGGTGTCCCCCTCCGCCGCAAGAGGGAAACGAAAAAGCCCCTCTTTGCCACTACGGACAAAAGGGGCCTCCCAGGGGAAACGTGTTACAAAGCCTTCTTTGCAGGACGATGAAGATCAGAAACCCAACGTCGTACGCGTAGGGACTTACCCAACACCCACGCCATTTCGATCTTCTGGGCCTTCAACGCCACGTCCCGATAAGCATCCGGGCATCGGAATGACCTCGTCGCAAGCCGCAAGCATCTCTTCGTCATGAGTGACAACAATTACAATATGGTCTCTCTTAACCTCATGAAGCAATTTAATTAGCGCGCTCCGGCTCTTCGCATCAAGCGCTGAAGTTGACTCAAGAAACAACATGACGTCCGGCGATTTCAACATCTGCCGCACAATTGCGATGTTCTGCTTCTCCCCGCCGGACACCCCTCCTTTCTTGCTGCCAAACATCGCTGCCGCCCCGTTCTCCGCAGCGGCAATCATTTTGTCTAACCCCAATATGGCAAGCATCCGATTCAGTTTGTCGGCCTCGAAATCATCAGAAAGCAGCGTAAGATTATCGAGGATCGTCCCCCCAACAATAGGGGGCTCTTGCTCCGTAATGCCAACTCGGCACCGCCGCAATGCGTATCGGTCGATGCGACGCTGTGATACCCCGTTGTAGAGGACGGCCCCTTCCGTGTTATCTGGATATAGACCCAATATCACTGACAGCAGCGAGCTCTTCCCCGAGCCATTTCTTCTTGCTTACTGTTTTTCTTATATTGTAACGATTTTCGATAAGAGGAAAGATTACTCCATGACGCGCAAGCCCGAACTCTAAGCGTTTCCCATCAGCATTGCCCATTTTTCGGATCGAAATCCAAATCCAGCTTCCTATCGCATGCTGAAATCAAATCCTGATCATGGCTTACAACAAGAATTAGCTGATCGAAGGGATTTCGATGAATATACTCCGTGAACTCCCGACGGCTTTCTCCATCTAAATCGTTCGTTGGTTCATCGAACACAAGCACTTCCGGCTGCCTGCGAAGTGCTGCGAATATCCTTAGCTTTCGATACTCTCCACCAGAAAGGTCTCTACAATTCTTGCCTTTTAACGATTCGACGGTTCGATAGAAACTCGGCACAAGCTCTCGGAGGTTTTCGCTCGATCCCCGAATCGACGTCCTCTCAAGGTAATTCTCCACCGTTTCGTTCGGAATAAAGAGCTTTTGCGGGCACACCGCAAACAGGTCCCGTCGGATCGTCTCCATATCGAGCTCTTCATATGGCACCGACCCCAAAGCCCGATGTCCCCCAGCAGAATATAGTCCAAGGAGCACCTTCAGAAACGTGCTTTTTCCGCATCCGTTCGGCCCGGTAATGGCATAGGTTTTTCCTTCCTCCACCTCCACGGAGAGGTCGCGGTATAAGTAGGGCTTTCCCGCGTATCGGTACGCGATGTTGGACAACGATATGCTCTCCACGTGCCCAACCGTGAGGGTGCCGCGGTCCTCGGCGTCCTCCGTCAGAGCCCCCAATCGGTCGAACGAGGCCCTTGCGTCCTGATACGATTTGAAATAATTCAAAAAATACTTGAAGCATCCGAACGCCATCGAGTAATACGAGTTCACCATTGTGAACTCGCCTAAGCTCATTCTTCCGCTCAATATTTCCATCCCGGAGATCACGAGCAGTGCCCCCCGAAACACAGACGAGATCAGGCCGTCGCTTGATGTGGCCAGATTCGAGACCCTACTTGCTTTCATGTAAATCGGGTAGTACCCCTCGAATACCCCTTTGAGCGTCCGAGCGCTCTGGTTATATGCGCCATCGCACTTAATGTCAAACAACTGCGACAGCTCGCCGCTCACGGACGCGAAAAGCTTACTCAAACCCTCCTTGTTCGCAAGCGAACTGTTGTACAACGGCTTTTTCAACGCCCTGAATAAAATGAAGTACGCAACAAGCGAACATGCACTTAACACCAGGAACACCGGATTAATCGAAAACAGGATGATGCATATCAACACAACCAGAACGATGTTAAGCCCGATCGTCAGGAAGTTGTTCACGACAAACGATGACACCGCATTCGAATCCGCATACACCCTCTGCGTTGTATAGGATGGATCCGCCTGCTCCCCCTTTTCCAGGGGCCCCCGTTCAAACGACTCACACGTGGTCCCCATCAGTCTCGTCGTCATCTCCAAGATGACGCGCGATACGTTCACACCCATCGCATACGACATGAAGGAGGCCGATATCCCTATGCCCGCAACAAAGGCCGCAAACCACACGACGCGAGATGGATCCCTATTCGTCACGAGAAAGTCTACAAACCCACCGTTTAAGGCGGGCATGACGCACGAGAGAGCAAAATTCACCAGCATGAGAATCACGAAAAGCCATGACCCTTTACACCGAAACAACTCGTGAACCGTCTTCTTAAACATGCCAGCTCCCATCAAGCGGCCTTTTATCCAAAACTGAATTTGCTCGCCGCTTAATCGCTCCCATATATCCCTTGTTGTTAATCCTTGCTCAAGACATTATCTCGGGTTGCGGTGCCCAGGATTCCATTTCACCTTTATATACATACGAATAAGCCCCCTATTTGCATAGGCAAGCGCGGCGATTATAACAGCAGCCACCATCAGACCGAGAATAGCCCTTTTGTCCGGAAAAAGGGACGAGAGAAAAAGGCATATTGCGGAGAAAACTATAGACGCCCCCACCACTCGGTTTGCGCCTAGAGACTCGGCCGTCCGCTTTGCCTCCTCTAAACGCTCTCCCGATAGCAATGACATTCCGGCAAGCAATCCCGTGAGCTTGCCTCGATATATCATTATTCCGAACAACAGCAGCAGGCATGACCCCACCATTGAAACCACAACGTCCGACATCGCCATCACTCCAGTCCACTCCTTCAATACCAGCCCTATCGACAAACATCAAAACTTTTTTTAACCTAATATTGTATATCGATATAAATATATTCTTTTATATATCGTTTCGATTTGTGATATTTTATCGAACGAGTTGCTATTCGAGGAAGATAGGCCACAACCAAAGGAGATCAATGGAATCCGTGAATGTTTGGAGCGCGCAAATCTCATCATTGCCTGGAGTCATCCCTATCCCCCTCGACCCAAGCTACCTTCGCAGTGAACCAAATAACCGCCTGAGCGTCCTAAGCTCAGATGGGAAACAAATCTATACGATCCTCAACAGGGTCGCTAAAGAGATTCTTGACTTATGCGACGGCACCTGCGATTTGCCCAAAATTCTCCGTCTGTTCCAAGAAAAATACCCAGATCAACCGCGCGAGACGCTAGCGCATGACCTGGCCCAAACCCTGCATAGCCTGACCGTAAACTGTCTTATCGTTTGGAAGAAAGAAGGGAGATATATGAACGACCCTTTCGGCTCCGATTACCTAACATCGGTGAATCCCGACGAGCTGCTTATTCTCGCGGACGCGAGCAGGTTTGCTGAAATCGAAGAGGCGGCTGCAAAATCCCTCTCTGCAAAACAGTCCAAAAATGGCAATAGGATCTATTTCTCTGAGTTCGACGTTGAGCCCGAATTGGAGAACTTTCTGGTTCTTCGCCAAAGGCTCTTTTCCTTTACCCATGATTATTTTCTACTCACGAGCCAGTCCGGAGAAATTAATGGATTGATAATATGCGAGCCGGCCACTAATCCCGCCGGCCGCAGCGTCATCATCAAATTTATCTCATGCAGCTCCACGCTGCTTGCCGGTGTGCTCGACCGCCTTGCGGAATACTACGGATCTTCCGCTCCCAAAGCCTACCGCGCGCTCAGAATTGACGCGCCTGATTCCACCCCAATCGCCGAACAACTTGACCATTCCGACCAGCGCCTTGGCTTTTCCTTAGTCGGCACCCTGCCCAATGAGCTCGACTCGGGCGACGTCAAGCTGTTTGTTCGCCCGCTCGATAAGAAGCAATAATGAGCATGCCGGCAATAATCGGAGCGCCCCACAGCGTTGCGCTCGACATTACAAACAAATGCAACCTTCGTTGTCTACACTGCTTCAACAACAGTGGAGAAAACGATGTCGTCGCGAACGAATTATCCGACAACGAAGTCCTCGAACTCGTCGACTAGATTTGTCAAATGCACCCCTTTAGCTTCTGCTTCTGCGGAGGCGAGACCCTCCTGCGAAAGGATCTTGTCATCGAGTCCTTGCGGCGGCTCAGCGCATCTGGCGTCAAATGCAACCTCGTGTCAAACGGTCTGCTCGCAAACTCAAATACTTTGCATGAGCTCGAACGCGCCGGTTTAAACGGCATACAGTTTAGCCTCGATGGCCTACGCGATTCTCACGAACATATGCGAGGACTCTCGGGATTATACGACCGGGTGCTCGACGCCATCGATATCACGCTGAACGAAACCTCACTGCACCTTTCAATTGCCTTTTGTCCGACATCGTTCAATGTCGACGATTTCAAACCAGTTTGCACGATGCTTCGAGACAAGCTGAAATCGTCGGGTAGAACTGACCGAATTGACCTTAGAGTTCAGCCGCTCATGCTCCTCGGTAGAGCCCGAAGAAACCGCACGATTCGCCCTTCGAATAATCAATACCGTCGGCTAGTCAACACGATCAATGACCTTCGATACGATCCGGACTATCGAGGCTATTTCATGCTTGAGTGGGGCGACCCCATCGACCACTTGGTCAGATTCCCTCAACTGCAAATGCAATTTGACCAAGTGGCCATCCACGCCAATGGCGATATCGTCGCATCCCCCTATATACCTCTCATCATCGGAAACGTTCGCAAACACAGCCTTCAGGAATACTACGATGCCGGAATGGCAACCGTTTGGGATAAGCCCGTTGTTACCGCGTTGGCCAATCGTATGCACTCGATTGACGAGATGGAAGAGATCTCATCGTTGATTGCAGACATCAATATGGACGGCGACCTCTATATCGACCTGATCGACGATGATCTAGGCGACCTGAGCGTCCTGTCACAATTCTAAGGAGATGTTCCCATGTATGAGACCCCAGAAGTAGAGAAGATGGATTCCAAAACCGGCCCCGTTCCCGTTGTGGTCAACTTTGCAGCCGTCGTGGATAACGTAGTCGCAGCCGTCTATGATGCCGTCGTTGCGGCCTACGCATTCTGGTACTCGGCAGACAACGACGGCACCGGGACGAGTGCAGCACAGAACTAGTCGCCGGCTCATCGAGCAATCGCCTCGCCTATCACTGCATGCGATTGACTGCGCAGCCCCAGCCAACGCCCAAAGCGCCTTGAAGAGCTGCTTGTAACATTCGTTCATTCAACAGCGAGATCTCTTCACCATTCTCGGCCGGCCCGACAGATCGACACATCAGTCGGGCCGGCCAGACTTATACAACGCGGCGACTCCGCTCACGCCACCCCCCCCCGAAACTCACGCTGTCATCACACGGGCAATCAACAGTGAATCCTGTTATGCGACATGGGCAAACGGCCACGTGCGCGATTAAAACGAATTCACTTAACAGACTTCAAGAATGCTTTAGCACCGCAGGATGGCCATACGCGGAGCGCGGCACGCATAAGCCAAAAGCGGCATTAAAAGCCATCCCCTTCCCTGCTGAATGCGCGTCCTAGCCCATCAACCGGTCGGACCATCGCGAAGATGATCCGTGCTTCCATACTGCAATGCGATATCAAGCATCACGAATAGTCCCCGCCCAACGGGGTTCTCCCCTCCGCAGGCGTTTCGGAACCCGCCCCCATCCCAAATTCCCACGCAGCGGCCGCGTTCACCGCCGCCGCGGGGGCCCTAGCGGTAGTGTCGAGAAAGTTGGTGTAGAGCCCCATCCGAAGCGAGTCGGCCCGGCGTCCTGGAATCTGGAATACGGTTG
>UQIW01000003.1 GCA_900541235.1 uncultured Collinsella sp.
GTCTCAAGAAGGAGTAACATCGGGACTTGCAGCGACGGACCTCAGGACACTCTTACACCACGTCTGCGCGCGCGACCCGCTCCGCCGCCTCAATCACGTGTTTGGCAAGAACCGCTGTCGTTACAGCCCCCACGCCGCCCGGCACGGGCGTGATGGCGTTAACGATCGGCTCCGTAGCATCAAAATCGACGTCGCCGACCAGCTTGCCGGCGGCCTCGTCCCAGTTAATGCCCACATCGATGGTTGTCTGGCCCTCGCGAACCGCATCCGCGCCAATCGTGCGCGCACGTCCAACCGCAGCAACAACAATGTCGGCAGAACGGCACTCGGCAGCCAAGTCGCGCGTATGCGTATGACACGTCGTCACTGTGGCATTGCGGGTCGTAAGCATGGCGGCAACGGGACGGCCAATCACCAGCGATCGACCGACGACTGCGACCTTTGCCCCATCCAGTTCCACGCCATAATGGTCCAGCAAAGCCAGCACGGCCTCGGCCGTACAGGGGGCAAAGCCCTCGCCTCGCCCCGAAAGCGTGGTAAGCAGCGAGGCCGGCGTCATGGAATCAACGTCCTTGACGGGATCGAGTGCCGCGGCAACTGCATCCTCGTCAAGCCCAGCGGGCAACGGGCGGAACAGCAGGCAGCCGTGAACAGCAGGGTCGGCATTGATGCCCTCGATGGCCGCCAGCAGCTCATCCTGCGAAACATCGGAGGGAAGCAATACGCGGCGAGCCTCAATGCCAACCTTCTCGCAGCGCTTGAGGGCACCGCGCTCGTAGGATAGGTCGTCCTCGCGCTCGCCCACGCGCACGATAGCAAGCGTCGGAACAACGCCGCGCTCACGCAAAGCCGCGCAGCGAGCAGCGAGCTCCTCGGTCAAAGCACGGGCAACGGGAGCACCCTTCAGCAGTTCTGCCATGGCTATCCCCTCTTCCTTGCGGCGTCAGCAGCGCGGCGCGCCAGCGCATCGGCGCGCGGCAGCCACGTATCCAACAGTTCATCGCACGCCGCCTCGAGCTCTTCGGCGCGTGCCCGGTCTTTCATAGACGTGGTGTTCGCAAAGAGCGTCAAGCTCGCGCCCTGCATGGCGGCGCGGCAGAACACGGCACCGCAGGCCACATCGGACAGCAACTGGCGCGAGCCCTTATCGGCCATGTCCTCGAGCAGCGCCAGCGCGCGCCCGCAGGCATCCATGATCCGATATGGCGGCATGGCGGCCACGTGCAACGCATCCTGAATTGCAGCCGCACGCGTCGGGTCCTCACGCGGAATACCATACGCTGCCGACACCTGCCCGTAGGCGCGAACATCCTCGGCGACCAGACCCACAAGCTCCTGCGCTAACTCATCCGCTTGGGCAAATGCACGCGTCAGATCGCCTGCGCGATCGGCAAGCGTGGGGTTCGTCGCGCCATAGCGAGCAACCATCCCGCACAGCGAGGCACCCAGCGCTCCCACAAACGCGCTGGCGCTGCCGCCGCCGGGAACCGGCTCGCGTGCAGCCAACGCCTCGGCAAAACCGCGACAGGTTTTATCCATCATCTCTTGGCTCATCGAAACACCTCTATCTGGCGTGCCGGCAGTCGAGGCCATAACACGCCAAAATAAAAATGGGGCAACGATGCCAGGAGGCAGTTGTCCCATTCATCGGATTTTTCGAAGCCCAGTCTAACCCATAAGAAAGCGGCTGTCAGGAGCCTCGGCTATCGCCGTTTTCGATTGCCGGCAATAGAAAATTCCACCTAAAGTGGCACCGTCGCGCAGTCGGCAAGCGATCCACCCAAGAGGCGGGAGCGTTGCAACCGCCCAAAATGCTGTCGCTGACGCAATTTTGTTGCAAAAACACTTGCAACATTTTACAAATTCCTGTGTTTTTACTGTGTGGTTATAACTTATCGGCAATCTAATTTTTAACACGCTCGGAAAAAAATTTACAGAATCTAAACTATATATGTTGGCTAAAACCGGAATAAAAGGAGTGTCAGCATGAAGTCGTTAACCAGAACGGCATATCGTGCGATCGCTGCGTTTGTTACCGCTGCGTTTGTCTTGATAGGCCTCGCGTCGCCTGCTTTTGCAGACGGCGCTACCAGCACGATCACCAATGCCCGCACCGGTGCAAGCTACAACGATCTTGCCACCGCCACCGCCGAGGCGGAAAGCGGCGACACCATCAAGCTCGGCGAGGGCAACTACACCCTCTACGGCGTGAGCTCCGTGGGCCACACCAAGGACAAGGACCTCACCTTTGTGGGCCAGGGAAACGATAAAACCGCATGGAACATCGGCGCACTCGTGCCCGATCCCGCCAACTTTGGCACCGAGTACAACGGCGACTATTCCTTCGATGGCGCCGGCACTGTAACGTTCGAGAAGATGACGCTGCGTTCCGGCAACGCAGACTACCTTGGCTTCATCCGCGCCAATAAGACTGTCGTTGACCATTGTGTCATTAACGGCAAGACGTTCTACTGGGGCTACACCTCCGCTGAGTTCAACAGCACTACGTTCAACGCCCCTGATGGAGACTATTCCCTGTGGACCTACAGCTCGCCGGTCATGACGTTTGACACCTGCACCTTTAACGCAACCGGTAAGGTCATCAACGTCTACAGAGAAGCCAGCACGCAGGACATCACCGTTAACGTGAATAATTGCACGTTCAACTCGAATGGCGACAAAGACAAGCAGGCGTTGAATATCAACGACTCTCTTATGGGGGACCACAAGTTCATCCTCAACATTACTGGCAATAATACCGTCACGGCTGCGCGCGACAGGACCACCTGCTCGCAGCTCTTTGGCTTTGGTGGCAAGTCGGGCAACAACACCGGCCGTACCGATGTCAAGATTGACGGCACTCTCGTGTGGTCCAAAAAAGGCGAGACGTTCAAAGGCGAGAAGAAAACCCACAGCTACACCGACGGCGAGCATGACAACGCCTACGATGTCGCCTACACCGAGTGGGCCTCTGACAATGCCGGTACTTGGACTCGCACGGGGACCCCTAAGTGCAAGTACTGCGGCTTCGTCAAGCCTGATTTCGTGGAGAAGGCCTACGATCTCTCCTACGACCTGAACGGCTCCGAGGATGAGCAGGCTGCCGAATTCGCACCCGTTAAGTGCGTCACCGAAGCCGAGGTTACGGCCGAGCAGCCGGTGCGCAAGGGCTACTCCTTCGTGGGCTGGAACACCGCAAAGAATGGCTCCGGCACAAGCTATGCCGCGGGCGTTACGGTTGAGCTTTCCGCTCCTGTGGCGCTGTTCGCCCAGTGGAAGAAGGACGAGCCCGCGCCCAAGCCTTCCGACAACAAGCCTGCCGGCAAGCCTGCAAATAAGACCAAGGCAAACGAGCAGGCTCTGCCCAAAACGGGTGACGGCACTTCCAGCGTCATCGCTGCAATGGGTGTTATGGCGATTGTCTGCTTTGCCGCCAGCGCTGTCGCGTCTAAGGTTCGCAAGTAATTTCAACTTCGAAACACGCCGCAGCAACTTGTTGCAACGCAAAGGGGTCCGCACCGCAAAAGGTTCGGACCCCTTTTTGCACAAAAAGCTGTGGCGAGGCACCCACGATGACTAACCGGCTGCGTCCGTCGTCAAGATTCGCAGCCCCGGCCACGCTCCGCCCCACCGCACCAAACACGGGGCACATGGCCCACCCTTACGAGTCACTTGCGCGTACAGTAAAGGCGGGTAATCCATAGGCGGTAACAGATCAGGAGCTCTGGCTATCGGCGTTTCCGATTGCCGGCTATAGACACAGCTGCCTAGTCCACCTGGAACGTCGGCAGCAGCGTATCGATAACCTTCGACCCCATGTCGCGGTTTGCAGTCGAGTACTCCAAATGCGCCGTAGCAACCGTCGAGTTCGTGACAATCGTCTTTTCGTAAATGATTGTGTCGCCCTCGCGCCACGAAACCACGTACCAGTTGTCGCCCTCCGCGGTATAGAGGTCGGCCTTGCCCGAGGTGTCCTTATCGACAAACATCTCGTGTGCAGTTTCGTCGTTAACGTTGACGTAGCCAGACAGGCTGATCACAAAACCCGTCTCCGGATCCTCGTACCTTGTGCTGCTGCCGCTGGGAGTATCTTCCATCTCAAAGCGATTGGGAATCGACATGCTATAAGGATGCATGTCGTTCGTGTACGTATGCACGTCGGTTAGGTAATCGTCCGAATCGCCCGAGCCGTAGTATGCCGACTCGTCCTCGGGAACGGCCTCGTCATCCGATGACGAAGACTCTTTGTCCTTGGACTTGTCGCTCTTCTTCTTGGCAGAAGAATCTTTCTCGTCCGAAGACCCGGTATCGATCACCGAAATCTGCGTGCCGGAGCTCTTTGACCCGTTGAGCACCGTAAGCGCAAACACCGTGCCGCCCCCGATGAGGACCACAGCGGCACATGCCACAGCAATGATGATCGGTGCCTTGCTCTTGGGCTTTTGAGGCGCGGGCGCGACCGGCGGCATCGACTGGGTCAGGCCCGGGGCAGAGGAAGGGCCAGCGCCCGCAGGCGTCGGCACGGAACCGCCAACCAGCGAAGCCCCACAGTGCGTACAAAACGTCGATCCATCAGGCACTTGCTGTCCGCATTTTTGACAGAACATCGTTCGACCTTTCGTGGTTTAGCTTTTGTCACAGCCAAGTCTAAAACCTCAAGCCAGCATCGCTGTTGCGCAACATTGGGAGCATCAACCAAACCGCACGCTTGCCCAGCACCAGGCCCACCTTGCGGCAAGCCCGCACACGCAAACATGGGACATATGGCCCACCTTTCGAGACTCCCGGACAGAACAAGCTGGGGCATATCTATAAGTAAGGAACCCGTTGGGGCACGGCCGCGCAACGGCCACAAGCGATGAACGGAGGTATAAGCCGCACAGTACACAGAGACATCCGCCGCCAGCGCAATCAGCACCCCAACAGCATGCGGCGCCGTGATGTCATCGGCAGACAAGGAGGACGCCACCATGAAGAAAAAGACCCTATCGATCCTTTCCCTTTGCATCGCCCTCTTTGCCGCGTTTGCCCTTGTCGGCTGCGGCGGGAACGCATCGGGCGGGGGCGGCAGCACCTCAAAGAGCGAAGGCAAGGAAACGGCCCCCGTTGCCAAGAAGACTGACTTCATTTGGTTTAAGGTCGAGATGCCCGAGGGCGTTGGCGTAAGCGACTCCGCTGGCAAGAATGCCGACAGGGTCCAGCTCACCTTCCCCGAAGACGAGAACGGTTCGGCCGATCGCTTTATCCCCGTTTGGAAAAAAGCGCTGACGGCAGAGGAATCCCACGCCGACCAGGCAGAAAAGAAAGGTGATACGTTCCGTTGGAAGGATGGCGGGTCCGTCGAGTATAACGGCAGGACGTGGCTCGTCGGAACGTACGAGGACAACAGCGGCGTCTCAACCCTCCTCTTTACCGACGTTGAGCCGGGAAGCGTCTACGTCCTCATCTCGAACTTCGATCTGCATAAGAAAGAAGCCGAGGCGCTCCTCAACTCCATCGAGTTTCCCGATGACATGGCGAAGGCAGTTGCCGAGGCACGCGAAGTCGAGATTTCGAGCATCGAGATCAAGCATTAGGGGATCGCACGCAGCATCGCATGCGCAGTCATTAAATGATCGGACGCCCAGCCAGGGGAGGATCGGATCGGCCGGCCCTTCCCTCTTTTACGCCCGAGCATATTGCCACTTGTCGGCGCAAATCAGGCCCCCAGAATGGGACACATGGCCCACCTGAACGAGCCGCTCGCGCGTACAGTAAAGGCAGGTAATCCATGGGCGGTTACAGATCGAGGAGGACACGACCATGAAAAAGAAGGCCTTTGCGATTCTCACCCTCTGCATCAGTCTCTTTGCCGCAGTTGCCCTGGTGGGCTGCGGTGGCAGCGGCGGCGCTACCGGAAGTGGCGGTGGCGGCGGAGCAGAAAAACCAGCCGTGGATATGAGGACCGACTTCATTTGGTTTAAGGTCGAAGTCCCCGAGGGCGTCGAAATCACAGACGTCGCAGGCGATACCGCCGACAGGGCCCAGTTTAAGTTCACCGAGAGCGAGCATGCCAGCGACCGCATCATCCCCGTCTTCGATCCTGACAAGAACGCCGATGAACTGTTTGACTACGAGGCAAAGTGGAAGGCCAACTCCGGATGGACCGAGAGCGATCCCGTTAAGTACAACGGCAAGACCTGGCGCAGCGCCTACTTTACGCACTCGGGCGGCGTGACGACCGAGTACTTCACCGACGTTGACGGCGGCAGCGTGTACGTGCGTATCGACAACGTCGAGGAACACAAGGACGCCGTCGAGACCATGATGAAGTCCCTGGAGTTTGCCGATGATATCGCCGAGGCCAAGACCGAGGCCATGGACGTTAAGCTCGACGATATCGAGATTAAACGCTAAAGCTTCAACGGCATGCAGCGGCGCCGTTTTAGCTCAGCCGGGATGCAAGGTGCGACTCCTTGCATCCCGGTTTTTTGTGTTCGAAAGCGCCCGGTCACATCACCATATTGAGCACGCTGACAAATTCCTGAGCCTGGGAGTGACTGCTCAGCCTGTAGGAACAGGCGGTCAGCAACCTATTACGGAGGAACACGCGCTTACCCTTGACCCCGTTGACACCCGTAATGTCCTTGAGGTAGACGATCTTGGTATGGGTACCGAAGAAGTCGTTCTTCACGACCGCCTCGATACGATTGGGATAGATGCTTATTCCCTTGAAAACGCCGGCACCCTTATCGTGAAACAGCAACGTGTTGTTATCCACGCGCGCCACCCCCATGGAGTTCGATAAAACCATCTCTATGACCACATTTTAGTCACTGCAAACCCTTTTCGCGGTCGTGCGCAGAGCACCAAAATCGTGTCCGCACGAGGCCTTAAACTAGAAACAATAAAGGTGTTCGATACGCTTGGTGGGCTCTTAGGATGTTCCTCAAATCGCCGGCATCGGAGGAGGTCTTACATGGTTTACGTATGGGAATTCGAGTTCTTTGATTCGGACGGCATTGTCGATGCTGTGCCATGTGGCTCGCTGGGCGGAGGAGGAACGTTTGGCTCCGACCTAAACGACGCTGTCGAAAGCGCCGCTGATTTTCTCGCATGTATGGTCGACGATCACCTTATGGGTGGCATTGAACTTCCCGTGCCAGACTTCGGACATGAGCCGCGACACGGCGGCAAGATTATCGCCGTAGCCGTCAGCCGCGAACTCGCCGACATCCCCGCCGTCACTACAGCGGATGCCGCGCGTATGCTCGGTGTTAGCTCAGCACGGGTATCGCAACTGATAAATGCAGGACTGTTGGATTCATGGAAGGACGGCACCAAGCGCATGGTGTCCAAAGCTTCCATCGAGGCACGACTCGCCGACGCGCCAAAGGCAGGGCGCCCAAAAGAGGTCCCTATTGCTGTATAAAGCAATAGCGTTGCGGGTTTTTTCATTTGTCAGATTAGCTGACAAGCTCTCCCAATTCGGAACTCACTGCGTCCCGAATTGGGCTGGACACATTGCCGCAGGTAGCTGCAGATCCTCAATCCAAAGTACAAGAGGTGTTTCCCATGGCAGACAGACCGAAAACAACACTGCGCGACTGCATCTATGGGCTCGCCGTCGGCGACGCGCTGGGCGTTCCCTACGAGTTCAGACCTCGTGGCGCGTTCGAATGCACCGACATGGTCGGCTACGGCACGCATGGGCAGCCCGCCGGCACCTGGAGCGATGACACGTCCATGACGCTTGCTACCTGCGACTCGATTAGGGAGCTTGGGCATATCGACACCGCAGACATGCGCGACAAGTTCGTAGGCTGGATTGCCCGTGGCGAGTATACGATCGACGGCGTTTTCGATTACGGCGGCACGACTGCTCGCGCCCTGCACACCGGCAAAGGTGGCTCCGGCGAACGCGACAACGGCAACGGTTCGCTCATGCGCATCGCGCCCCTGGCGTTCACCGATGCGACAGACGAAGAGGTCAGCATGGTCTCCGCGATAACGCACGCCCACAGAACGTCGGCCGACACATGCATCATATTTGTCGAGCTGATGAGGGATGTGATGAACGACGCGCTCCCCTCATGGGTGTTCCAGCTGAAAGACGTGCCCGAGCACGAAATCAGGTCAGGTGGCTTCGTTCGCGACACGCTTAAGGCAGCCACCTGGTGCTTCGTCAACACTAGCAGCTACGAAGATTGCGTGCTTGCCGCCGTCAACCTGGGCGACGACACCGACACCACCGCAGCCGTCGCCGGCGCCCTCGCAGGCACGGCCTACGGTATCGAGGCCATCCCGCAGGAGTGGATCGATACCTTGCGCGGTAAAGAGCTGATTGAGAACTGCTTGTTTTAGGGTGCCATTCAATAAATAAGGCAGGAGGCATCATGGAGAGGAAGATCGCGAATATTGACGAATTCCAAGTGGACGAGAACGAGGTCCCGATGCTCCCAGCGGAACTAAGGGAGGAAGGAAACCTTTACGTCCTCCCCGACGGGCGTTACCTCCCCTGCGGACTCTACAGGACCGCGGGCGGCGATTCGCTCATTTATGAGCCATCCGAACTCAGCTTCTTCGGACAGATGCTTGCTCAGCTCAAAGTGGAATAAAGGCTTGACCTTCAGTTCGATTGCTACCGCGAGATCACGATGCGAACGCTTCTCAATAGAGCCCGGTCGCCAGCAAGATCAGCTCAGCCTTGAAAACAACCCGCACGGGCTACGTCCATGCGCTCCCAACGCCCGCGCGCCAGTCGTTCAGCCATACCCCGGTGCGCTATACTGAATATGGACGGCGAACACCCCCCGGGTTAGGAACCTGGGCAGAGTATCGCCGTTCATTTCATTGAAGCGTATGCCTTTGCGCGCAAAAGGACGTGGGCCTCGGTTCTTAACCAGGGTGCACGTCCTTTTGCAGCGTATTATCTTATCGGAGAGTAGCGGCGAGGCGAAGTCCATTAAGTAGAAAAGACGGTTCCAACCCCAGACCGAGCCCAAGGCGGAACCGCCATGCAGCTACATTTTATCAGTCCTTCGGGATGGATCTGGTGCCGATAGAAAACGACCAAGAGGCAAAAGATGCCCGGCGCGGGCACTCTCACACATGGGCCTCCGCGGGAAGGTCGCCGTCGATGACGGCATATGGCCGACTGCCCCGATCCTCCCAGCTTGCACAAACGTAGTCGTATTTCTCGAGCTATACGTTATCGTTGTCAATCCAGGCGGGTGTGAACTCATCCACAAGCTCGTTCGGGACGGCCCAGCCGAACATGTCCTCGCAGCGCTTCCCGCCAATGACTTGCTGAGTGGCGTCAACGGTATCGAAGAAGAACCTCATTCCATGACAACCCAGCTGGACGTTGGGCAGCTCAACAGAATCAGTGATGTATTCTCTGAACCTATCATCCAGCCCCACTGTAGGTTCCGCCCCAAAGCTCGTCATATCGTGTTCTCTTTCTTATATCAAATTGCTTCCCAACGGCCGAGCAATCGCGCTCTACAAGATGCATCCCTTGGGGGCTTCGCACTTGCACGGCTCCCCGGTCTTAAGGGCCTTCTCAACCGCAGCAACTATATACTCGTCTGCCATGGTAGAAAGACCCCACGGGATAAAGCCGAAGCGCCCCATGTGCGCCTCTATCGCTTCGTCAGCAGTCTTTATATCGACTTTCTTCATCTCACCATCTCTCTATCCAGCTAATCGGACCTCGCGAGTGGTCTTGGAAACGGCCCACCCATCACCTCAAACGATTCGTCCTTAGCGTCCTTCGTGCTTGATCGTCCGATAAATCAACACTACCCCGAAACACGATACAACTCGTAATTTCAATGAGCATTATGGGCCATGCGTACCCAGGTATTTCACGCATGCCCATGATGGGCATTTCCATAGTGAGTTCCATAAAATCCCGACTATGGACGGACGGGCCACGGTTGACCGCGTTGCTTCAGAATGGAAAATATAGACAAGGTAAGTAGTAGCACAGTCTGGAGTGCCCTTGATGGAGGAGACCCCGGTTCAAATCCGGGCGCTTGCCGACAGCCGTCCCCCGGGACGGCTTTTTATTGCCGATTTGAGGCAATCGCATGCCCTTAACAAAGCCCCCTCTTGGCATCGAATTTGACGCTTTTGAGTCCACTTAATAGGACGAGCCGACGTCGACACATCGGATGCCTTCCCGGCATCGCTGACAATCGATGCAAAAACGGAACGTCGTGTCCCAGCTATAGCTGGGACGACGACTTTATCGCGCTCAAGGCGTTTGTCAGGCTCTTCAGTGCTGGCTTAACCAGCCCAGAATCCGCCGATCAGCTAAGGCGTTATTTCATAAAATCGGATAAATTATTCAATGAGATGCTTGGCAAGTTGGGAAGAGGCTGACATGTACATCTACCTCAGCAAGGAGGACAGCGCGAAGCTGGAGCGCCTTATGCGTGAGTATGAGCAGACCTTCCATGAGAGGTGCTACGCCTACTGCATGAGCGACCCTATCGCCGAGATAGAGAAGTGCTTGAAGATCGGTAAGCCATCCAAGCTCAAGCCTGAGCCCGAGGCACTCTACTAGAACAGTTTAAGGTCTCGCCCCGGCGGGGCCTTTTTCATGCCGCGTGGACGCGGCGCGACCATCCTCCGTTTAATTGTCAGTTAAATCGGCACTGCCCCAAAACACGCTGACGAGGCACGCGACTACGAATTGACTGCCGGCAGCAGGGCACTTGCAAGCTATAGTAGAGCATACGGAAATGACATGTCGTTCTAAGCGAACGACGATCAACAGCACAACGTCATGGAATGGCTGACTAGAAATGGCTACGCTGACTATTCAAGGAAAAAATACAGTGCGACCGACGACCAGGTCGCGGAATATGAGCGCCTCGTCGACGAGTTGAAGGCGGAGATTGCGAAGATTCCAGAGCCGGACCATGAGCCAACGGTCCTGGACATCAGGGACAACGAGCCTTATCAACGCTTGACGGATGAGTACCTAGACAAGATCGTCTCGATGCTCGAAGGCTGGGACGAGTTTGATTACCAACAAGTTCAGCACTGCCCAAAAAGCCAAATGAATAGACGTCAATTCGACGACATCGAATAGGGCTGGAGGCCCACCCGTTCCCAAGCGGTCACGCGCAAGCATCTTCGAGAAGGCTGCCGTCGATGACGGCATAGGGCCGACCGTCGCGGTCCTCCCAGCTTGCACAGACATAGCCGTTGTAGCCTTCAAGCTTCTCGTCCTCGCCGGCCAGCCAAATCGGCTCAAACTTGGATACCTCGTCGTTTGGGATGGCCCAGCCGAACATGTCCCAGCAGTGCTTACCGCCGATAATCTGCTGGTGAACGTCTATCGTGTCGAAAAAGAAGCTCATCCCATGCGGCGCAAGCTGTAGGTTGAGGAGGTCGACGGAGTCGATGACGTACTCGCTGTATTCACCGGTCAGATCACTTGTGTACCTTATTCCATAGCGAGGCGTAGCAATCACTGTAGCCCTCCTTGCATTTGAACAGAGCAACACGTACGTACTTGTCTAGGCTGACAATGGCAATGTCACGACCGCAGAAGCAGACGGCACAATGCTGTCCTTTTTTGCCATCTGCATAACCGACAAACTCAACAATATCGTACTCGTCGATGACATCCAACCTCATTCCGTCGCATCATTTCGATTGATTACCAGCCAGATCGACATCGCTCTAATGCAGGGGCCGAACGTCTCCCGCCACGGCCCGTAAGGTAGAATTATGACCGCCGCGGAATCCGCCTGCTGGCAACGCTCCGATCTCCGATTGGGGTGAAGCCTATGAACTTGTTTCTTGAAATCCTGCGCCTCTCGATGTATCTGACCGGCATTGCCCGGAACCTCTACTCGATCTGGCGGGAAAATAAGCAGTAACGGATAGCGAAGGGAGTCATAGAAAAGGGTCGGTTGCAGCCGACCCTTTAAGACGATAGCACCTGCGTTGCCCGCGCTTCCAAAGTTGACCGACTGAGGAGCGGGTTCCGCGGCACACCCTGATTTTACCCAGTGAAGCGGCTCTTTTGCAGTCGCTCCACCGTTTATTTACATCCACCGCCACAAGCGGATACCGCGCGAACGAGAGCAAAGAAACAACGCCGGCGCGGCCAACAGAACAGACAATCCATGCGACCAAAGAAATAGAAAAGCGCTCGCGGCCTCGGTTCTTCACCCAGGTCTAGGCGCTTTTCTTGGCACCATCGCACCACATCCGCCATCGCCTCCGGCCTGATACTCATTAAAATGCAAGCGAGAAACGATCTCAAGATCATCAACAACAGCTTCAAGCAAGCGCTTGGGCAACTGTCACAACACGAGCGCCTGTAAATAGGAGCCAGTTTAATAAGTAAGAGAAACTTGCCACCAATTGTCATTCGGGCACGATCAGCCAATAGGCCAAATGGCAACTAACGGGTGTCAGATATACCAATATACGCAAGATTAACTGCTAGAATGCAATGGTGGATAAGCTCACCAACATCGTGAAAGCATAAGGTAAGGAGTGCGCATGATTGCTGTCGATTACAGCTCCTCAACGTCATTTAATGAGGATGCTTTCGAACAAGGCATCATTGACCACTTGCAAACGAGTCTGGGGTACGAGCACCTCTATGGACCTGATGTCGCTCGTTCCTCCGACGCGTTTGAGGACGCCTTCCTACCTGACGTCATTGGGCCCGCTCTTGAGAGCATTAACCCCACGCTCAACCGACGCGCGATTGATGCCTCAATAACTAGACTAAAAGAAATCGAGGGCAGCGACCTCATCGTCAGGAACAGCATCTTTATGGACATGCTGCAGAACGGTGTGGAGGCAAGCTGGTTTGACGGCAAAGAAGAGCATACAGACATCGTGCGCTTGGTCGATTACGGCAATCCCGAAAAGAACAGCTTCCACGTTGTTAACCAGTGGACCTACATCGAACGCGGCACCAACAAACGTCCAGATGTCATCGTATTCGTTAACGGTCTTCCGCTCGTTCTCTTTGAATTGAAGTCGCCCGCTCGAGCCGACGCTGACAGCGAAGATGCCTACCAACAGATTCAAAACTACAAACGACAGATTCCATCGCTTTTCGTGTACAACGCCTTCTGCGTCACCAGTGACATGCTTCACACCAAGGTTGGCACAATCACCGCCAACGAGTCGCGCTTCGTTGAGTGGAAGAGCGTCGATGGAAGCTACGAGGCCACCCAGTACGCCGATTGGAAGACGCCTCTGGACGGCATGTTCCCCAAGGAGCGGCTCATCGACATCCTGAAGAACTTCATTCTGTTCTCCGAGGACGCGAAAATCCTCGCGGGATACCATCAGTACTTCGCGGTGAACAAAGCGCTCGAGAGCGTGCATGAGGCCATCGGCGGCGACGGCAAGGGCGGCGTCTTCTGGCACACGCAGGGCTCGGGCAAGTCGCTTTCGATGGTTTTCCTTGCCCATCTGCTCGAAGAGAAACTCGACAGCCCGACCATCGTGGTAATTACCGACCGCAACGACCTCGACTCGCAACTGTTCGCGCAGTTCTCCAGATGCTCAGATTTCCTGCGCCAGACGCCCGTTCAGGCGCAGAGCCGCGCCGATCTTGCGCAGCAGATCTCGAGCCGCCGCGCCAACGGCATCATTTTCACCACCATGCAGAAGTTCGAGGAGGAGGCCATCGCCCTCTCCGAGCGCAAGAACGTCGTCGTGATGGTGGATGAAGCGCACCGCGGGCAGTACGGGTTCGAGGAGAAATACGACCGTGACGGCAAGAAGCACACGGGCACCGCGTTGCTCATTCGCCGCGCCCTTCCGAATGCGACTTTCATCGGCTTTACCGGTACCCCTATTTCTGCCGAAGATCGATCAACTCGCGAGGTTTTCGGCGATTATATTGACGTCTACGACATGACTCAGGCAGTAGAGGACGACGCAACTCGACCCGTGTTCTACGAGAGCCGCGTCGTCGCACTCAAGCTGGATCAGGGCATCCTTGCAAAAGTTGATGATGAGTACGAAAAGCTCACCGAGCAGGCTAACGCCGAAACCATTGACGCAAGCAAGCGCAACTTTGCAAATCTGGACGCCGTTCTAGGTGCACCCGAAGTCATCGATGCCCTATGTCAGGACATCGTAGAGCACTATGAGACCAACCGTGCGCACGAACTCACCGGCAAGGCAATGATCGTTGCGTACTCGCGCCCCGCTGCCATGGCTATATATCAACGTATATGCAAGCTGCGGCCCTCTTGGAAGGACGAGGGCAAGCTCGGCGTTGTCATGACCATGGGCAATCAGGACCCCGAGTGGTGGTTCGACGTCGTAGGCAATAAGGCCCATGTGAAGGAGATGGCAAAGCGCTTTAAGGATGATGCTGACCCGCTCAAAATCGTAATCGTCGTAGACATGTGGCTCACCGGTTTTGACGTGCCGAGCCTTGCCACCATGTATGTGTATAAACCCATGCGCGGGTATAACCTGATGCAGGCAATCGCACGCGTAAACCGAGTATATAAAGACAAGGTTGGCGGATTGGTTGTTGACTACGTAGGCATAGCCAACGCCCTTAAACGCGCCATGAAGGACTACACCAAACGCGACCAAAAGAAATACGGCGACATGGATATCGGGAAAACCGCCTATCCCAAGTTCTTGGAAAAACTGGCGGTCTGTCGCGACAAAATGTTCGGATACGATTATTCGGAATTCATGAGCACCGAGTCCGCCGCACGTCGAAGCGAACTCATAACGGGTGGAGTAAATCATATCCTTGCACCCGGCGACGAAGATATCATCCGCGACTTTGTTGAGCAGGCAGGAGTCATGCTCAAAGCCTATGGACTCGCCAAAAGTCGCGCAACAGACATGCAGCGCATCGAGGCTGGCTATTTCCAGGTTGTTCGAGAGCTTGTCCTTCAGCTCACCGAGCAGGGCGGCACCCGCAGCAAAAACGGAGGCAAACTTACCCTTAAGCAGGTAAATGACCGCATCAATGCACTACTCGAACAGAACATCGTCCATACCGACGGCGTAATAGACTTGTTTAAGGTGGAAGACGAAACCGTTTCGATTTTTGACCCCAAGTTTCTGTCGAGCCTCTCGCGTATGAAAGAGAGGAACCTGGCTTACGAGCTGTTGAAAAAACTCATCGACGACCAGATTAAGGGCTACCGCAGAAAGAGCATAACGCAGGCAAAAAAGTACTCGGAACTCATGCAAAGCATGGTAAATGGCTATCTCAACGGGCAGCTCACAAACGCTGAGGTATTCGAAGAAATGCTCAAGATGGCGAAAGAGATGCTTTCCGAAAACCAAAAGGCAAAGGCGCTTGGGCTTAGCGAAGAGGAGTTTGCGTTTTACGAGGCGCTAACACAACCGCAGGCAGTCGCCGACTACTATCGCGAAAGAAATGACGAGCTGGTCGCCATTACGCAAGAGCTCGCTGCGAAGATGCGCGAAATGCGCACGGTCGATTGGCAGAAAAAGCAAAGTGCTCGTGCTGCTATGCGTGTTGCAATCAAGCGCCTGCTCAAACATCATAAGTATCCGCCAGAGGGCATGGAGTCGGCACTGGCCACCGTGATGGATCAGTGCGAACTCTGGGCCGACAATGCAGCATAGGGAGTTAAAACAGCATGGCTAAAAGCAAGGCTAAGGACACCAAGAAGAACACGGCCGATGTTGGCTTTGAGAATCAACTGTGGAACGCTGCAGATGTGCTGCGTGGCAACTTGGACGCTGCCGAGTACAAAAACGTCGTGTTAGGCCTTATTTTCCTGAAGTACCTCTCGGACCGTTTCGACGAACGCTACCTAGAGCTCGTCGCAGAGGGTTACGGCGACGAGGAGGATCGCGACTGCTACATGGAGCAGAATGTCTTCTTCGTTCCCGAAGAAGCACGTTGGGTGAATATCTCGCAGGCGGCGCATACGCCCGAAATTGGCCAGATCATTGACAGTGCCATGCGCGCCATCGAGCGCGAGAACGATAAGCTCAAAGACGTGCTGCCCAAAAACTTCGCTCGTCCCGAACTAGATAAGCGGCGCTTAGGCGACGTCGTTGACTTATTCACAAACGTACAAATGACCGATAACGAGAGCGAGAAAGACCTGTTAGGGCGCGCATACGAATATTGCCTGCAGAAATTCGCATCAATGGAGGGCAAAAACGCCGGCGAGTTCTATACGCCGTCGTGCATCGTGCGCACGCTGGTTGAAATACTCCAGCCTTTCCACGGTCGTGTGTACGACCCCTGCTGCGGCAGCGGAGGCATGTTCGTGCAGTCCGCCGCCTTCGTCGAGCACCATGGCGGCAACGTGGTACAGGACATCACCATCTTTGGCCAGGAGAGCAACCCTACCACGTGGAAGCTCGCAAAGATGAACCTCGGTATTCGCGGCATCGAGGCTGACTTGGGCAACTACGCCGACACCTTCAGTGCCGACCAGCACAAGAATGAAAAGTTTGACTATGTGTTGGCAAACCCTCCATTCAACCTCAAGAACTGGGGCGGCGAAGCGCTGCAGGAAGACGTACGTTGGAAGTACGGCGTGCCGCCCACGGGCAACGCTAACTTCGCTTGGATGCAGCATATGATTTGGCATCTTAACGGCACGGGCAAGATTGGCCTCGTATTGGCAAACGGGTCGCTCTCGAGCCAGACGAGCGGTGAGGGCGATATTCGACGCGCTATCGTAGAGGACGATTTGGTCGAGGGCATTGTAGCCATGCCGGGGCAGCTGTTCTACAGCACCCAAATTCCCGTGTGTCTGTGGATCCTGAACAAGAAGAAGGCTCAGTCCGGCAAGACGCTATTCATCGATGCCCGCGAAATGGGCACCATGGTCTCTCGCAAACTACGCGAGTTTACCGAAGAGGACATCAACAAAGTTGCATCCGCATTCGACTCCTTCCGCAAGGGCGAGTTCGAGCCCGTGAAAGGGTTCAGTGCCATAGCGGATTTGGATGAAATCGCCAAGCAAGATTTCATCCTGACGCCCGGTCGCTACGTAGGCATTGCCGAGCTCGAAGACGACGGCGAGCCGTTTGAGGAGAAGATGGCACGCCTAACCAGCGAGATTTCAAAGTGCTTTGAAGAGTCCAACCGCTTGCAGGAGCAGATTAAGAAGAATCTGGAGGCGATTGGTTATGGGATGTAGAGTCGCACTTGGTGACGTTTGTAGCTTCTACCGCGGCGCCAGCGTCCCTCGTACCCGCATGTACGATAAGGGTGCCTATCTTTACATTCACTATGGAGATCTTTACAAAGGTTTCGACCTACACATCGACGTTGAAGACCCCGCAAAACCCATCCCATACATCCTTAACAACGAAAAGATAAAAGACAGTCAGCGTCTCAGAGACCAAGACATCGTATATGTGCTGACCTCAGAGACAGTCGATGACCTTGGTCATGCCTATTTGTTTAACAATCCAAAGGAAAAGCCTACCATTTCAGGCACCGAAACAACCATCGTGCGCGTCAATCGCCGAGACCTCGTCGTGCCGGCTTACCTCAACTATCTTATGAGCTCTCCGCGCTTTATCAGAGAGCTCCGGCAGTACACGAGAGGTATGAAGGTATTCCGTGTCCATCCCAAAGACGTGGCACGAATCGAAATCGATTTACCGCAAACTGAGGTTCAGCATCAAATTGTTTCGATACTTGACGCGATATATGCAAAGCAGCAAGCAAACTCTAAGCTAAATGGCTATTTAGCTGCTTGAGATCGACCTTTGAGACGTCGATTTCTCCTGACATGAGTTTAGGGAGAAGGGCGTCGCGGAGTGCGGCAAGCAGTTCATTTTCAATTGCATTGGCGCAAATCGCTGAATAGTATGGCTGAAGCTGGTCGTCAAAAGCGTGCAGGCTTTCTTTTGGAGGAATCGGAACCGGAAGGGCATTAAGAATCTTTGTGGTCATACTAGGAACGGCTGAACCAGAATTCATGGATGCCAAATCGAGTCGCTTGATGAACTGATATGCGTACTTTGCAACGTTGGGGCTTTTAGGCACTGCATAGAACATCGTGTCTACCGTCCAAAACTTTTTACTAACATACATGACATTATTCAACGAACCCTTTCTTGGAATCAGGACAGATTCGCCACTATAGAGGAAGCGATCGACGGAACGCATATAGCCACCGGAGCCATAAACGGGGATATTTCCATCATTAAGTTTTTTGTGATCCTTGCCATACCTGATCTCAAGTAGATCTTCCAGCGTGCCCATTGGCCACCCTGCAGCTTGTTCGCCAGCCGTATAGTTCGAATACAGAACGTCGCACGCCTTTACTAAATAGCCATTTAGCTTAGTGTTGAGTTCAATTTTATTGTCCAGTAAACCCAAGACGCCAGAAATAGCGGTCTGTGTTTCGTGATCCGGAACACAGACCGGGCATAGATGAACGTGATTGCGATTTATGCCCGGCACGGCGCTTGCAGTTAAGTAGTCTCGCCATGGAATAGTTTTGAGTAGGTAATAAACGAACTTAGGATCATTGCCCTTAAAGTCTGTCGAGTACAAAGAAGTATTTAATGGCCAGCAAGCTGCATCAGAGAAAAAAACTTGGCCAATAGTTCCGTAGCGTCCAGTTACGACGCATGGACCCTTAACAGCGGCTTCCGAATGCGTGCCCGTTTGTCCCGAAGATGAGAAAACCGGATAGGGGCCATCAACCCTGCTGCTGGAAGGGAGGTCAAACCCCCTTTTTAGATTAACAATCTCTCCCAAGGTCTTTTGCGTCCAGCTCATTCCAAATACTTCCTGTGCGAAGCCTTCACATTGCTCTGATTAACCATGGCGTAGTACATGGTTGTGTCTATTTTCGCATGGCCCAACAGCTTTTGCACCTGCTCTATGGGCATTCCCTTGTCGATCGCATGGGTGGCAAGCGTACGGCGAAACTTATGCGGATGAACGCGGTTGATACCGGCGCTTCTGCCTAGGTCACGTAAACGGAGTTCTATGCTCCCCACCGTAATACGTCGAGCTGAGGAATCGAGCGCGACAAATAATGCAGGACTCTTGTCAGCACGGCTCGAAAGATATTCCGTAAGATGAAGCTTAGCGCGCGCATCGAAGTAAACGGGGCGCTGCTTATTTCCCTTTCCCATTACAAGGCATTCGCGCTCGTGCAAATTGACGTCCTTCCTGTCGAGTCGCACAAGCTCGCCAATGCGCATGCCGGTCGAAGAGAGAAGATCAACGATGGCAAGGTCCCGCTTGGATTCGCATGCATCTCGCAAGATCTCCAGCTCCTCGTCACTTAACACCTCTTTGGTTATTTGAGCAGTTTTGACGCGGCGAATACGCCTTACAGGGCTTTTAACAATATAGTCTTCATCCTCAAGCCACGAAAAGAAGCTCGACATGATGCGACGTATATTATCGATTGTGACTTTACTGGAACCGCGAGCCATCTCGTAATCATTGAGATAGCGTCGCAGGTCATCACTTTCGATCTGCGTATAGGACTTAGCAAGTGCCGCGTTCATATGCCGCAAAGTTGCCTCATAGTATGCAATAGTTTTAGGCGAGCATCCCTCAACTTCTTTAGCGGTGAGAAATAGCGAGAGCAGGTCTTGCCCTGGCTCTGCCTGTTTTGGTCCAAGCGTTTGCCTAAGTGTGATGGCTAGATGCTTGAGCTGGTGTGGGTCGAGAAGGCCCTGCATTTCCGAAAGCACGGTATTGATAACGGTTTCCACGCTGCTCCTTTCGTCGAGTACGATAGCCACAGTGTGGACGGCGCGTTGTACATAGTGAAGTAAATGGCTATTTAGCTGCGTAAGATCGACCTTCGAGACATCGATTTCGCCTGACATTAGTTTAGGAAGAAGAGCGTCACGGAGGGCAGCGAGAGATTTCGATTCACGCAAATTGATCTCGATCCTCTGAACCAAGGGGTTTGCAAACGTTTCGAACTGTCCTAGTTGAGCGTTCGATAAACGAGGCAGTGCAAACTGCTTCAACACTTTTCCCGACATGCTTCCACGTGTTGATGTCGAGTCTGACCAGGCCCGAAGCTCTTCATATCTTCTGGCAAGGGCAAACAGGAGATATGAGCCACACCCCTCCTTCGGCTCCATAACCGCTATAGACTGGTTCACATACGCATCAAATAACAACATCGAGGTTTGACCTCTGGTGAAGCCTTGGCCGGCAGACGCCATAACGACATTGCCACGACGGGCAAGCTTTGTAGACGAGCACCTTACACCTTCGGGCGTAATCGTCTTTTCTGCTCCAATGATGAACCTGGCTCTTGTTTCACCGGATGAAAGCCACGGCAGAGCCCCGTTCCAGTAACTGGCATTTTTCGTTGAGGGGGTTCCGCCACTGTAGACGCGCTTGCAGTAATTATCGACGGTACAGAATTCTTTAACCCCATTTTCTAATTCAGCGCATTTGGCAAGCAGTAGTTCTTCTAAATAGCCATTTAGCTAAGTCTCTACGGCAGCTCGGACGCCATGTCTCGCCGCACAAAAACGGGGCAGCTCGCGCTTCTGCAAACTGCCCCGCACCCCTAGCTATCGCGTCATAAGACTAACCAGCACCACTCCCCTACTTCCCAAATAGCGCACCCAGCAGGCCGCGGCGTTTGGGCTTTTCCTCTCGGTAAGAGCCCTCGGCAGTTGCTGCCACTTGGCGCGGTTGCTCACCGCCTCCACGGCGCACGATCTGGTACAGGAACGGTGATTTAACGTATTTGACCTCGATGGGCGTGGCGTGCACGGTGCTTTCGCTCGACAGCATCACGTTGGGATTGAGCGGTGCCACCACATGCGTCTCGCGCTTGTCGCTAAACACCACCGCGGCCGCGCGGCCCGTCTGGCCGTTCACGGCGATGCGCACCTGCTCGCCATCGCGGCTATCCGACGCCGGGCGATCGACAAAGTAGACCGGCACCATCACCAGGCCATCCTTGTGCTTGCGGGCCTTACGCGCCCAGGTGCGGATGCTCTTTTTATTGAGCCCCAGCACCGCCTCGGCGTCGTTGCCGGCAACGTCGAGCGCCAGCTTATCAATGACCACCTGGTCCTTGGTAGACGCATCGACGGAAACGACGCGGAAGTCGCCCTCCTGCATGGCAGGATCAAACGGCCCCACCTTGCCAAAGTCCCACGGCTCCAAAATGCCCATAAGACGAACGTCCAGGTAGTTTGCCCGCGGATACGCCCAGTCGAGCACCTCGTAGTACACCAAGATCTCCTTGCTCAGGCCCTTGCCCGGGAAGCTTGCCATCATGCGCAAATCCGCGAGCGCCATGGGAAAGTAAAAGAGCATCATGTCATTTTGAATCGCGTCTTCCACGTCGTGCCCGGCAAAGGCGTCGGGGTACTGGCGCACCAGCTGCAGCGCGTTGGCGCGCGCCTGCTGCGGCGAGATTTCACAAGGAACGCCCTGCCCAGGTACATACTCCGCACCCACGCCCATGGTCAGGCGCTTGCTGAAGGTACCGGGCTTGAGCAGGTCGGCAACGCCGATCTTATTGCCGCAGGACGGGCATTCAAACACGCACTGAGTGGACTCGCCTTCAAAGGATGCGCCGCAGAAGGGGCACGGGATGCTCACGTGCGTAGCCTCTTGGAACTCCTGCGCCGTGCCACGGTCCTCCCATAGCAGATGCTCCAAAACCGACTGATTGCGCCAGTACGAATTAAAGAAATACCAGTCCGGGTCCTCCGGGCGCTCGAGCTGCGAGACGTGCGTGAGCTTGAGCAGCCCGTCAACCACCGTCAACGGCGTATGACGGATACCCAGGACGCTCTTGGGCTCCCCCGCATCGGCCTGCCACGGAACGACCGTGCCGCAATAGGCGCACTCAAAGCTGCGTTTAGCCTGGTGTGAGTACATAGGGCCGCCGCAGTTTTGGCATTTAATGGCAAACATCTCGTCCATGGATACGTCCTCCTTTGCACAGGGGCTGCCGACATTAAGTATGTCGAGCAAATCGGCGCATGCCCATACCCATGTGGCCCAAAATGGAGCACCCGAACGGACGAGAAGGCGCAGTGAACTCGAAGGCGCGGGCAGTCGTCCCCCCTCCGCCTCGCGCCCGTTAGCGCGGGCAGACCATTGCTGCATTTTCTGAACACCGGCGCACGGTGCGCCCATGCGAGCTACACTATCCCCTTAACCATGATTGTAAGGACGATCGTTATGCTATTCGTAAATCGGCTGGTACATACGCTTGTTCCCGGCAGCGAGGGCGAGCCGGTCGATACAACCTGTCGCACTAACGCGGGCTTTGCCGCAAGCCTCATTTGTATTGGCCTCAACATCACCCTGTGTCTGGCCAAGGGCATCGCGGGCCTGCTCGCCGGCTCTGTCTCGCTCATCGCCGACGCCTTCAACAACCTCTCCGACGCCTCGAGTAACATCGTGAGCCTGCTCGGGTTCCGCCTTGCCAGCCGTCCGGCCGACGAGGGGCACCCCTATGGCCACGGCCGCTACGAGTACCTCGCCGGCTTGGTTGTCGCCGTTCTCGTTTGCGCCGTCGGCATCAACCTGATCTTGGAGTCGGCCACCAAAATCATCAAGCCCTCCCCCACCGCGTATTCGGCGCTCTCCATGGCGGCCCTTGTCTTGTCCATGCTCGTCAAGCTCTGGATGGCCGCGTTCAACCGCACGCTGGGCAACCGCATCGATTCCGAGACGCTTATCGCCACGGCGCAGGACTCCAAAAACGATGTCATCACCTCGGGCTCGGTCTTGGCGGCGGCGCTTATTTCGCAAACGACAGGCTTTGACCTCGACGGCTGGGCGGGCCTGGGCGTGGGCATCTTCATTTGCATCAGCGGCATGGGCCTGGTGCGCGACGCCATCAGCCCGCTGTTGGGACAAGCGCCCGACCCCAAGCTCGTCCAGGAAATCCGCGACAGGATTATGTCGTACCCCCAGGTCCTGGGCACACACGACCTCATGGTGCACGACTACGGCCCCGGCCGTCAGTTTGCCAGCGCACACGTGGAAATGCCCGGCGAGGGCGATGCCTTTGAGCACCACGAGATTCTGGACACCATCGAACACGACATCAAGCATCAGATGGGCATCGACATCACGCTGCACTGCGACCCCATTGCGACAACCGGCGACGACCTACGGGGCTGGGTCAAGCGCGGCGTAGCGCAGATCGACCCCGCGCTCTCCATCCACGACTTGCATGAGCACGACGGCTTTGTGTCCTTTGACCTGGTGCGTCCCGACGGCTTTGACATATCTGACGAGGAGCTGCTGGAACTCGTCACGCGCATCGTGCACGAGCGCAGGCCCGACGCCTCGTGCGTCGTCACCTTTGACTCGGGCTTCAGCTCGCCCGAGCGTCCAGCCGAGCAGCTGTAATCGACAGCAAAACGGGACGCAGGACCGCCGACCAACGCGCCTATGCGTCCGGTCACGCGATCCTGCGCCCCGTTTTTGTTTGTACCGCTAAGGTTCTAGCAGCTCGACCGCTAGTTCCCCTGCGCGCCCGAAATACCATTTTGCAGCGTATCCCAGGCGTTGGTTGCCATATCGCCCAGATTCTGTGCGGTATCGCCGAGGTTCTGAGCCGTGCCGCCCAGCTCTTGGACCTTATCCCCCAGCTCCTGCGCCTTGTTGTTCAGGTCCTCCAGCGTGTTGGAGCTCGAGCTGTCCGTGGTGCCCTGGTCGCCGGACGCATTGCCCGACGAGCCGTCCTTGCGCGTGAGCTGAATCTCGAGGTTACCGTTGTCGTTATAGTAGGCAGACGTAACCACCCAGTTGGCGTCGACAACAGGCGTCGAGCCGTCGTCAGTCAGAATCACGGCATTCGAAAGGTCGGCCCCACGCGACTTGAGGAGCTTCTTGGCGTTAGACCAATACTGCCCCGGGATGTCGCTCAGGTCGACGGTGCCGGACTGGGTAGTCTCGGTCTGCTCGGCCGTGGTATCAGTCGTGGCGCCCCGCTTGTTGAACATGCCCGACACGATGGCAAACACAACCGACAGGGCAAAGAAAATCGCCAGCACAATCAGAATTTTCTTGATCACGCTCGACGAACGCGAAGGCTTCTTCTCCTCGTCCTCGCCATACTGAGGGATGGACTTGGGATACTCACGATACGGCTCGCGCGCATATCGGTCGCGCGACTCGTAGCGCGGCTGCGCCGTGCGCGGCATATACGTCGTCTGCTGAGGCTGCGGAATGGGATTTTGCAGCAGGTCATCATAAGGGTCTGCCGCCGCGTTGCCGTAGGGGCTCTGCGACGAGGCGCCATACGGGTCCTGCGCTGCGTTTCCGTAATTCACAACGCGCGTGGGATCGGCCGACGCCTGCGTCGTATCGGGGGCAACGTAGCCGGGATTCGGCACGACGCGGGTCTCATCGGCGCCATTGCCCGTCCGCGGGGAGCCGTAGCCACCCATTACGGTCGTCTTATCCTGGTCCATGCAACGATTCCTTTCCGTCGCCCGTAAGCATCAAGTTATCAATGCATTCTACCCGCGCAAAAGCCTATGATGGGCAAAGCCCGCCGGTATCTACAAGACATGCGCGGTCGACGGTCACAAGCGAATCGAGGAACGTCATGGCAAAAAGCAAGCTCATCAAGGACACGACGCGTGCCAAACTCTTCGGCCTCCAGCGCGGCTAGCGACCTCTTCTTGGGCTGTGCACCAAAAAATTCGCCCATCTACTACGTTTAACCCAAGGGTGCCAACCATAGCCATATTTGTGTTAACAAAACCGCAGGTAAACGTCTTGCCGCATTGTTAAAAAACGCTCCATGGTCGGTCCAACCCTGGCAAACGTAGTAGATGGGCGCTTTTCGTGGCGCGGCTGGCCCAGATAGCTTGTTTCGGAGCCAATTTGCATCAAAAAGTCCCCGGGGGCGCTGCGTTTTGTGCCACCGGGGACTGTTCAATTTATCTCTCGCGGCCTACCTTACTCATTGGGTACGTACGTGGCCTTGGCTCGCTCGGGCGTTACATCCTGACCGCAGGAATAGCTCGAGTCGAAGGCGTGCGCAACCAAGTCGTGGGTATCCCATGCCATGCAGTCAAACTCGCCAGTATCGAGGACGATGATATAGCCCTTGCCGTCGTAGTAGAAATGATCCTCGGTGTAGTTATCGTCATCGTCGATGTTGTCTTCGGACACGGAATCTATATCCGGCTTTGCTGTCTTAATTGCCTGCTTGGCCTCGCTCTTGAGGGTGTCGAACGAGAGCCCATGCTGCGCAAGCGAATCCTCGAGCGAAACCTGCTCACCCGTCTTGAGGTTGTAGTACGCCGACCTCGTCACCCGTTCCGATCGATACGGAGGTTGATAGCTGTCGGTGTAGGTTCGCACGCAGGCGATATCGCCGTCAATCGAGACGATCTCGGCGGTATACATCATGGTCACGCGGCTGTCCTCGTCATCCATCGAGGCCTGCTTGCTCGCATCGAGCGTGTCCGCAACGAGCTGGACCATATCCTTGTTAAACTTGGCGACGCCCACGCCCTGGCCCTTTACCTGAGGATAGGTCCACGTAGCCGAAATCTGGCACGTATCATCGGGGGACGGATCCAGCGGGCCTTCGCCAACCGCAGCCGTAAAGTCAACATCCTGCGTTGCGGAAACGGCCTCGTAGCTCGCCTGCGCATCGTCAGAGTCCTTCGATTTCAGCTGCTCCAGCGTCGTGGCCACCGTTGCGATGGTTTCGTTTATCGAGTCCTTATCGGAAAATAACACACCATAAACGCCAGAATAGCCAAGGTTGAATTCCCTCAGAGCAATAAGGTCCGTCATTGCCTTGAATGATTGACCATCATACCCGATGAATTTAACTTGGTATTCATGGGCAGAAGGGCCACTTTCGCCAGAGACGTCGCTTTGTTTAATTTCCTTCCCATGGTCAAACCACTGCGTAAATCCAATATTACCCGCATATTCAGTAGCACCCAAAGTCACGCACGCTTCCTGAGTGCCCACGATCGCCTCTGGCGTGTAGACCTTCTCAATCTTGCCATTCTTATACGCCCAGACTTCAAGATGCGCAGCGGCCGCGTTATCCGCACGGTCCACCGGTTCATCGGAATACTCAATCAGTAGCTCATCTTGGCCGTCACCATCAAAGTCAACAAGTTTTGCGTAAGCAACACCCTGGGCTCCATACGTATATTCATCGAACTCGACAGCTTCGCCCTCGCCGTACTTCTTCTGGTACTCGAGGATCTTGTCGGTGAACAGTTCATTTGCCGTCTTGACCGCTGCCTTGGCAGATGCCTTGGCCTCCTTCTTGGACTGCGTGAGCTCAACGCTCTTAGGGGCGTCCGAGCCCTCCTTGGTGTAGTCGACCTTCATGGTGGTCGTGCTCTTCTTTTTGCCCTTGCCCGAGGTGATGGTCATCTGGTACTTCTGGTCGGGCAGCTCGCCAAAGTCCTCCATGGCAAAGCCGTCCTCACCATCGACCTTGATGGTGTAGCTCTTGCCCTTGCCGGACACCGGCGCCAGCTCGACGGTATAACTATCGAGCTTTTTGCCCTTGCTGTTCTTAGGCAGAACCTTGGTCTCGCACGCGCAGACAACATAGCCCTTGCCGCCCGAAGTCACCTCGGACGACACGCCGATGCGCGGCACGACAACGATTGCTGCCACGATGGCGACAACGGCCACACCGCCGATAACGGCAGCGACGATACGGCCCTTGTGCTTGGGTTTCTTAGACTGCGGCGTCGGAACAGACGGCTGAGAGGCCTCGGCAGGCTCGGTCACAGACTCCTCATAACGAGGCTGCGCCGCCATATGAGCCGGGGCACCCTGAGGAGCGGTCGCCGGCGCGTCCCCTACCGGAAACGCCACAGGCTCCGCCTGGTCCTCAACGCCGCCCACGCGAGCGCCGCAGCTCGTACAAAACGTGGAGCCATCGGGTATCTGAGCTCCACACTTGGTGCAATACATCGCATCTCCCGTCTCTCGTCGCAGCCGCAATGCGCCCGCGTAGTTCTTCCAACTACACCGTACGAGAGAAATCTCCATTCTTGTTGCGCAACATTGCCGCCGCAAAAAATGATCCGCATGCGACGGAGGAAAACGGATCATTCTGTAGGACCAACCCTCTGAGTGATCCGTTTTCCTCCGTCCCCTTGGGATCAAAAAGCCCCGCCGGGCCTTGGTAGGCGCGACGGGGCGGGCTAGCAGCTATGGACAGCAGGCTTAGAACAGGCCGGTGATGTTGCCGTCGTTGTCGACGTCGATGTTTTCGGCCGCGGGCACCTTGGGCAGACCCGGCATGGTCAGAACACTGCCGGTCAGCGCGACCACAAAGTGGGCGCCGGCAGAAACCTTGAGCTCACGCACGGTGATGCGGAAGTTCTCGGGAGCGCCCAGGGCCTTGGCGTTGTCGCTAAAGCTGTACTGCGTCTTGGCGACGCACACCGGCAGGTTGCCAAAGCCGTTCTCGCGCAGCTCGGCGAGCTGGCGCTTGGCGGCCGGCGTAAAGTCAACGCCGTCGGCGCGGTAGACCTTGGTGGCAATGGCCTCGAGAGCGTCGGCCACATCGGCGCCGTCCTCATAGGCAAACTTGAGCTCACTCGGCTGCTCAATCAGACGCATAACCTCATCGGCCAGCTCGAGCGCGCCCTCGCCGCCCTTGGCCCAGACCTCGGAAAGCTTAACGTTGACGCCGAGCTTCTGGCACTCGGACTCGATGAGCGCAAGCTCGGCCTCGGTGTCCGTCGGGAATCGGTTGATGGCGACCACGCAGGGCAGACCATAAACGTTCTGGATGTTGTCGACGTGACGCAGCAGGTTGGGCATGCCAGCCTTGAGTGCCTCGAGATTCTCCTCGTTGAGGTCGGCCTTGGCGACGCCACCGTTGTACTTCAGCGCACGAGCGGTCGCGACGATCACGACAGCGCTGGGGCGAACGCCCGTCATGCGGCACTTGATGTCGAGGAACTTCTCGGCACCCAGATCGGCACCGAAGCCGGCCTCGGTAATAGCGACATCGCCAAAGCGCATCGCCATACGCGTGGCCATGATAGAGTTGCAGCCGTGGGCAATGTTGGCGAAGGGACCGCCGTGGACAAACGCGGGCGTGCCCTCGAGCGTTTGCACCAGGTTGGGCTTGAGCGCGTCCTTAAGCAACGCGGCCATGGCACCCTGGGCCTTGAGGTCGCGGGCACGGACGGGCTCGCCGGCAAAGCTATAGCCGACGACAATCTCACCCAAGCGTTCCTTGAGGTCGTTGATGCTCGTAGACAGGCACAGGATTGCCATGACCTCGGAGGCGACGGTGATGTCGAAGCCGTCCTCGCGCGGCACGCCCTGGGCCTTACCACCAATGCCATCGATAACATGGCGCAGCTGACGGTCGTTCATGTCGACGACGCGCTTCCAGGTGATGCGCTTAACGTCAATACCGAGCTGATTGCCCTGCTGGATGTGGTTGTCGAGCATGGCGGCCAGCAGGTTGTTGGCAGCACCGATGGCATGGAAGTCACCGGTAAAGTGCAGGTTGATATCCTCCATGGGGATGACCTGAGCCCAGCCGCCGCCGGCAGCACCGCCCTTTACGCCAAAGACGGGACCGAGCGAAGGCTCGCGCAGGGCCACGGCACTCTTGACGCCGCGGCGACGCAGGCCATCGGCCAGACCGATGGTCGTGGTGGTCTTGCCCTCGCCCGCAGGCGTTGGGTTGATAGCGGTCACGAGGACGAGCTTAGCCTGGTGATCAGTCGGCTCGTTGAGCAGTGAATAGTCAACCTTAGCCTTGTCGAAGCCGTACGGAATAAGGTGCTTAACGTCGACGCCGGCGTTCTTGGCCACCTCGGTAATAGGCAGCGGCGTGACAGAACGTGCGATTTCGATGTCAGTAGGCATGGGCGGTCCTTTCGTTACCGAATGAGAAAAAGACCAATTCAGCATAGCACGGGCGCGCAATAGTAAAACGCCCATAACCGATGAACGGCGATATGTTTACCCGATGCCCAGCGATAGTCCAACAGCCCGCCAAAACAAAGCGCCCTAAACGGTAGGTTCAATCCCCAGGTGCTCAAAGGTGCGAAGGGTTGCCTGACGGCCCTGCGGCGTACGAATCATCAACCCGCACTGCAGCAAATAGGGCTCATAGACATCCTCGAGCGTGCCCGGATCCTCGCCCACCGCGCTGGCAAGGGTCGTAAGTCCCACGGCACGACCGGAGAACGTCTTGGCGAGCGTCTCCAAAATGCGAATATCCATCCAGTCCAGACCGAGCTCATCGATCTCGAAGAACTCGAGCGCCTGGCGGCAGATATCGAGCTCGATGGGGCCGTTGCCGCGCACCTGTGCGTAATCGCGCACGCGCTTGAGCAGGCGGTTGGCAAGACGCGGCGTGCCGCGCGAACGCGAGCCGATCTCGAGCGCGCTGGGATGGTCGATCGTCACGCCCAGGATGGTTGCCGAACGCGTCACAATCTGGGCGAGCTCCTCGACCGTGTAGTAATCCAGGCGATATGAAATGCCAAAGCGGTCGCGCAACGGGCCGGTCAACATGCCTGAGCGAGTCGTTGCCGCCACCAGCGTAAACTTGGGAATATCCAGGCGAATCGAGCGCGCCGCCGGACCCTTACCGATCACGATATCGAGCGCAAAGTCCTCCATCGCGGGGTACAGGACCTCCTCGACCGAACGGTTGAGGCGGTGGATCTCGTCGATAAACAGCACGTCACCCGGCTGCAAGTTAGTAAGGATGGCCGCCAGGTCGCCCGTGCGCGCGATGGCGGGGCCACTCGTGGTCTTGATCTGAGCGCCCAGCTCGTTGGCGATAACGGTGGCCAGCGTGGTCTTGCCCAGGCCCGGAGGACCCGAGAAAATCACGTGGTCGAGCGTCTCGCCACGGTTCTGCGCCGCTTCGATCAACACGCGCAGGCTCTGCTTGATGTGCTCCTGGCCGCAGTAGTCGTCCAGGCGCTGGGGGCGCAAAGTGCGGTCGACATCGAGGTCCTCGGCCGTCAGCTCCGAGCCCACCATGCGCTCGCCGTGCGCCATGGATGCCGCCGGCGAGTTACCGGGCGTCGCCCACAGGTCCTGAGAGTCATCGGCTTCCCACATCACGCATCCATTCCGAGTCGCTTAAGCGCCGCGCCGAGCAGATCCTCGACACGCATATTCTGCCCATCATACCCGCTCAGGGCAACATCGGTCTCCTGCGGGCTAAAGCCCATGGAAAGGAGCGCCGCACGGGCATCATCGATAGCCGAGGGAGCAGCAGCGGGCACGGGCATCGCAACCTGGCCGGGAATCACGTCGACCGGCACAAAGCCCTTATCCTTGGCAAAGGTGCTCTTGAGTTCCAGGATCAGACGCTGAGCTGTCTTTTTGCCCACACCGGGTACCTTGGCCATGCCCTTGTCGTCCTCGGCCATCACCAGCGAATACAGCTGCCCCACGGTATAGGTTGAAAGCACGGCGAGCGCCAAGCGCGGGCCAACGCCCGAAACGGACACGAGCCGATCGAACATCGTGCGCTCATCCTTAGAGGAAAAACCGAAAAGTGTCATGGCGTCCTCGCGCACCTGCATACGCGTGTAGAGGCGGACCTCGCCACCGGGCGTCGGCAACGTGGCCGCAGTGCTGCCCGAAATGCCGAGCTCAAAGCCAACGCCCGACACATCGACGACAGCAGAGCTCATCGTGGCCTCGACAAGCGTTCCATGGAGCTGGGAAATCATCAGTATCCGGTTCCTCTCTGTTGATAGAACTCGCCACCGGTGAGGGCGCGGGTGCGGCTGAGGTTTACGTGGCAGATGGCGCAGGCCAGGGCATCGGCGGCATGGTCGGGATGCGGGTCGTGGTCGAGCTGCGTGAGCGTGCGCACCATGTAGGCGACCTGCCGTTTGTCCGCGGCGCCGGTGCCCACAACAGCCTGTTTGATCTGCATGGGCGTGTACTCGCCAATCTCGAGCGCGCATTCCGAAAGCGCCACGAGTGCAGCACCGCGGGCATGAGCCGTAGGGATGGCCGAGCGAACGTTGGCGCCAAAGTAAATGCTCTCGATAGCAGCGGTATCGGGGCGGTAGCGCTCCACGACACCCTTGAGGTCGCGGGCGATATGCGACAGGCGCACCGCGAGCGGACTTCCGGCACTGGTCTCGATGCAGCCATAGGCACGGCAGCGAACCTCGCCACGACGCTCCTCGATAATCCCCCAACCCGTATGAGCCAAACCGGGGTCAATGCCCAAGATAACCAAGCCAACCTCCCCTCGTCTTTTTCAAAGCACAAGGCAAGGCCCCGCGCACTATTCACGAACGTCTGTTCTAGAATAACACAACAGCGACCGTATCTAGCAAGCAAGGTTGAACCATAGGTTGAGCATAAGTCAGCGAGCGAGTCCCTGCCGTGGCAAGGTGTCACGAAAGAGGAGCGCCGCGTACTTCTGTACGCAAGCGACGGTTTGAGCGGCAGATTGCCCGGCAGGGGCTCGCGCAGCGTCGACTCGTTACGCGGTTTGGTAAAACCGCGTAACCTTGGCCCTATCCCAGAGTTAGTTTTGAGAGAAAAAGGGGAACTGCCTTGGATCCACCGGCGGGTGCGGCATCGGTCCGCCCTGGGGCCCACCTTGCGGGCCGCCCTGACCGCCCATCATCTTATCGATGGCGTCCTGAACCTCGCCCTCGAACTTTTTCATTCCCTCGTGCAAACGACGCTGACCGTCCTCGGAGCGCAGCTCCTCCATTTGCTCGGGCGAAATACCCAGTAGCTCGCCCAGCACGCCCATCATCTCGTTTCGCACGCGCTCGCTCGTATCCTCGTCAGCAAAACGGCGCACCTCGGCGCGCGCCAGCGAATCGACCGTCATACGCTCCTTGCCGTTAAGCCCCAGGTCGGACCACGCGAGCATATACGGCCAGGCACGCTCGGCAAACGAACGGGCCGAGACGATCGGCGCCATCGGCAACATGCGGCGGGCAGCCTCACCCTGTCGAACGAGCATCAGCAGCAGCGAGCAAGCCTCAGGCTTGCCAGCGGCCATCGGGATGTCGTCGAAAGCTCGATTGCGGTCCACGTGCGCCTCGAGCGCGCCATCGACCTCACCCGGCTCAAGCCCGCCGAGCAGCTGTGCCGCGCGGTCGAGCATATCGACCGGACCGTCGATCGTCGAGAGCGCTTGCGCCAGCACGCGCTCCATGCAATCCTCCACCGCGTTGAGCGTCACGAGCTCTTGGGGCACCACGGCAGACGTGCGGTTGCGCACACGTGCCACAAACTCAAGCGTCGACAGGTACACATCGCCAAAGGGCGCAAAGTCGCCCTGGTAGCCGCCGCAAAGCGCCGGCGCCGCCAGCGCATACTCGGTTTTGGACAGCGGGCTCAGCGCCATCGCACCCAGCTCGAGCGCCGTGTCCTCCAGCATGAGGCCCAGCGTGCGCGAGCGCAGACGCTCGGCATCGCCCGCCGACACGTCGCGATCGAGCACACGCGCCGCATCCGGTGCATCGCGCTCGACGGTGCGAATGTGCAAACGCTCGGCGATGGCACGGACGGCGGCACAGCGGGCAGCCTCGGCCTCCTCCTGCGCCGGCGTAAAGATACGGTTGCGCCCCAGCACCAGGCCAATTACGTTACGCGAACCCAGAGCGTCAACGGCCAGCGCCGCCAGCAGGGATGACGGCAGGTCACCCTCGAGTGCCACCACAGCACGCGACGCACCGTGGGCCCGAGCGTTGTCGCGCACGGCGAGCACCAGCGCCTGCCACAACCACTCCTCGGAACGGAACTCGGGCAGTTCGTGATCTTCCAGGGCATCGAGCATCACGCCGCGCTGAATCTCCTGAACCAGCAGGCTCTCCTCAAAACACGGCGCCTGGGCCACCACGCGACCGCAGTCGTCGAGCACAAACGAACCGCCGGTATACACCGACTCGTCATAGGCACCGACCGGCGCCATGCAGGCAAACCACACGCTGCGCTTGGATGCGATCTTGCGGTAGGCGCCGCTGCGAACGGCGGCAATGGCGGCAGTCTCGCGGTCGGTCATGTCAAACGCGTTGAATTGGAAATACGCGATGAGGTCGACGCCGGTCGGCAACATCTCGAGCTCGCGGTCCAAGTCAAAAATCACGGCGATGCGCACGCCGTCCACGTCGAACACCGGCGGCGCCCAACGCGTGTCGTTGTTCTCGCCACGCTGCAAGGCAATGCTCGAACGCGCCGGCACCACATGCCCGTCCTTGAGCATCATGTAGTCGAGCAGCGGCTGGCCTTCAAACGAAACCGCCGCGGGCACGATGCAGATCATGTCAAGCTCCTGGATACGCTCGGCGACACCAGTCAAGCCGGCAAGCATGTCGTGCTCAAAGTCGGCAGCGCCCACCAGGCCACCGGGCATGGCGCCCATAAAGAGCGGAGCTGGAACGCACAGCACGCGCGCTCCGCGCTCGTGGGCCAGACGAGCCTGGTCCTCGATGCGGCCGCAAATGCCCTCAATATCACCCAGGCGCATATCGATCTGTGCAAGCGCGAGCTTCATGGCCCAGCCCTTTCCGTCGTAAACCATCGAAATCGTAGTAAAAGCGCCGGCCGCATAATGCAGTCGGCGCTTGCATGTGCATATGCTAGCTATGATACCCCGAGCGGGGACGCGCTCCTAGAATGTCGCGGACCACAGCCCGTGCAGGTTGCAGTAGGCATAGACGGTACCGGTCTTGGAGCCGCCCGCGAAAAACGTCGCGGGCTTCATGCCGGGCTGGAGGTAATGGACCTCCAGACGGCCCTCGGCCTCAAGGGCGATCCACTCAATGTAGTGCTCGGGCAGGCTGGGGTGCTCGACCGAGCCAACGCGTGCGCGAATCACGTGACCGTCGCGCTCGGTCTCGACGACGGGCACGTGCTTCTCGTGCGCCGCGTCCTCAGTATTTGCGGTCAGCTCCGTGCAACCGGCAGGGGTCGCAACGCCGTCGCCAAGGGCAGCGATGAGCTTACCGTCGGGGTCCTTAAAGAATTTCGCCATGATGTTCTCCTTTGCTGATGTGCCAATGTTCTTGATGGTTCTTATGCCCAAAGGCAGACAAACCATCCACGGCATTGCAAATGAACACATAACGGATCAGGCAAGCGGTCGGGCCAAAATGCGTCGACCGTCCTGTCCGCTCCAGCAGTCCCACCCCGCGCGCGGCTAGCGACCGTCGCCACCGAGCAGCGCCAGAACATCCTCGCGCGTAAACAGTGCCGACGAGATACCATCGCCGCCGAGCACGCTGTTGACCAGATCGCGCTTGGACTCCTGCATCTGCATAATGCGCTCCTCGATCGTATCCTTGGCGATGAGTTTGTACACGGTCACGGTGTGCTGCTGGCCAATGCGGTGGGCGCGGTCGGTCGCCTGGTCCTGTGCCGCCACGTTCCACCACGGGTCGTAGTGGATGACCACGTCGGCGGCCGTCAAATTGAGACCCACGCCGCCCGCCTTGAGCGAAATCAAGAACACCGGCACCTCGCCCGCCTGGAACTGCGCAACCATCTTGGCGCGGCTCTCCTTAGACGATGCGCCCGTAAGCTTAAGGAAGGCGATATCCTCCTTTGCCAGGCGCTTGCCGATGATATCGAGCATGCCCGTAAACTGGCTGAACAGCAAGATGCGATGACCGCCGTCGAGCGCGCCGTGCACGAGCTCCATGCACGTATCGAGCTTGGCGCTTCCCGCCTTGTAGTCCGCATAGTGCAGATGCGGGTCGCAGCAGATCTGACGCAGCTTGGTGAGCTCAGCAAGCACCTTGAGCTTGTCTTTCTTAAACTCGGATGCCTCGCGGTGCTGCACCTGCTGGGCGATGCGGTCCTGGTTGGCCAGGTAGAGCTTGCGCTGCTCTCCGGTAAGCTGCGCCATCACCGTGTCTTCGATCTTCTCGGGCAGGTCGGTCACCACGTCTTCCTTAACGCGACGCAGCACAAACGGCGACACAAGCGCCTGCAGACGAGCGGCGCTGTCGCCCTCGGCATGCTCGACGGGACTCTCAAAGCGCTTGGCAAATGAGTCGCGCGTACCCAAAAGGCCCGGCATCAAAAAGTCGAAGATGCTCCAGAGCTCGGACAGACGGTTTTCGATGGGCGTGCCCGTCAGGGCAAAGTGCACGCCGGCCGGCAGGCGCTTGGCGGCGCGGGCCACCTGGGTGAGCGGGTTTTTAATGTACTGGGCCTCGTCGAGTACCACGCGGGCAAAGTCCTGCTCGACGTATTCGTCGATATCGCGGCGCATGAGATCATACGACGTCACGACCACGTTGTGCTCGGCGGCACCGGCAATTTGCACGCGACGCTGGGCCTTGGCGCCCACGATGGCACACACATCAAGCGAGGGGGCAAAGCGCTCCAGCTCGGCAGCCCAGTTGTACACGAGCGACGCGGGGCATACCACGAGCGTGGGCTTGGTATCCCCCGCCTCCACGCGCGCCAGAATGTGCGCGATCATCTGCAGCGTTTTGCCCAGGCCCATATCGTCGGCCAAGATGCCGCCTAGGCCCAGGTGCTCAAGCGAGCCGAGCCACTGGTAGCCGTCGACCTGGTAGCCACGCAGTGTGGCCTTGAGCGAGGCGGGCACCGTAAAGTCCATCTTGCCGAGCGTGTCCAGGCGCTCGACGGTACGGAGGAACGCAGCGTCGCGATCGGCCTCAAGCGCTGGCGTGCGCGCGAGCATGCTATCGACAAACAGGGTGCTCGACGCGGGAAGCGACATGCCGTCGAGCAGGTCGACGGCATCGACGCCCAGGTCCTCGGCAAGTCCAAACGCGGCGCGCGCTCCCTCGTCCAGGCGAACGATGTCGCCGGACGTAAGGCGCGCGAACGTCTGGTGGCGCTTATACGAATCGAGATAGATGGCAAGGTCGGCCGCCGAAAGCCCGCTCGCACCCAGCTCGACGTCGAGCAAGTTGCTCTTGACGGTGGCGCGCACCGAGAGCTTAGGCGCAGGGCGCACCGAGATCTGGCGCAGGCGGTCGCTGAGCATGACCTCGCCCAGCTCGGACAGAGCAGACAGGCCCTCGGTCAACAAGTGGAACAGGCTCTCGTCATCGCGCTCCTCAAATGCCAGGCCGCCCTCGTAAAAGTCGAAATACAGGGCAGCCGTGTCCATAACGCGAAACTCCGCCACCGTATCGCGGGGCGGAACGCCGGGGCGTTGCTCTTCGAAAGGACTGCCCGGAGCACCAAGACTAAAGAGATCTGCCGACCAATCGCCGTAGGCCACCGTAATCTTGCAGGTCACAAGACCATCGTCGACGCCAATCGCCATGGCAAAACTCGGCTCGGGCGCCACGGCGTCAAGTACGGCGGGAGCGGTCAGGTCGGTGTAGTCGCGCAAGATGGGCAGCGCCATGCGGCAGAACTCACCCACCTGGTCGGCAGCGATATGGACCGGCGTGCGGCAGGGCAACAAGTGCGATAGGAACGGCGCCGCATGTTGGGCAAACGCCGCGTCGGTACGGCGCGCGCGGCGCGTATCGACCAGATAGGCTGCGTCACCTGCGACAAAGCAGTACGTATCGGCCGGCAGGCGCAAGTCGTAGCTGCCTCCCGCCGCCGGTGCAATCTTGGCGGCAAGGAGCGGCGGGCGCTTAGCCGGGACTTCGCCCTCCCCCTGCGGCGACGGCTCGACCGCCACCTCGTAGGAGCGATGCGTCGTCGTCCCCCGCGACCAAGCAGGCTCAAAGGACATGGTCCTGCCGCGCAGCAGGTCCAGCACGGACACGATGGAATACTCGGATACCGGCAACTGACGCTCGGCAACAAAGCCGCTGCGAGCAAAGTCATACGATGCCGAGCGCGAACTCGTGATGTCGCTCAGGTAGGCGACCGTCATTGCGACAAAGTCGAGCAGCTTTGTCGACACGTCATCGAAAGCCTCGGGTACATGGGCAAACGTAAGCTTCTTGCCATAGGAGAACGTACCACCACGCACATAGGCATCGGCCATGCCGTCGATATCCTTAACCACGTAGGACACCGAACCGCAGCGAATGCGAAACTCGAGCGCCCAGTTAAAGCGATCGGCAAACAGCGGATTGTAGTACGGCACCAGCGAGGGCTCCAGCACCGCTTTGGGCGCATCGGGGTCAATGGTGCCGGCGAGCTTGCGACGCATGGCCGCGAGCTCGTCCATGCGCGCGTCCGAAAGATCGGAAAGCGCCGCCACAAGGCTCGGGCTCGTGGGGACGGGCGCAGGGAAGGGAAAGTTGGGGTTGACCGAAGATGCGCTAGGCGCGGGGCGTGCGGACTGTTTGGATTGTGCGGGCGGTGCCGTAAACGTGCGGACCGGCGTACGCAGGCCCTCGACAGGCTCGGCGCCACTGGCATCCAGATACGCCAACGCCGTGGCGATGGCGTGCTTGCACATGCCGGAATAGCGGAAGGCAGCGGGGCAATCGCAGTCGTAGTCAATAACCTCGTGCTCGTCCATATCGAGCGCCACGTGCGTCTTGTACAGGTCGCCGCGCGAGCCACGCACCGTGCCCTCGATGTTCACGTTTTTGGAGAAGCGCGAGCCGGAGTCCTCAAACGACAGCACGGCACCGTTGAGCATGAGCGAGCGCCCCTTCATAAAGGTGCTGCTAAGCGCCGCCTCCTTACGAAGCGCCTGCACAAACGTCCCCTGCGCCATCACTTCCTCCAATCTCACCCGGGGTATCTAATTTGGGACGGGGCTATTTTAGCTACCCCCATATGTCGGTTGAGATGCATTCCGACCCCGACTCATTCGCCGTCAGTCAAAGGGTAGCTAAAATAGCCCCGTCCCAAATTAGCTACCCCGCCAACGCCGTCCTTAAATTACCGTCAATCTGCCTTGGTTACCCACAATCGCCTTTGCCTCTGCCAGCAGCGGAATCGAGCGTGCGTTGACCTTGGCCGGCACCTCGGCACGCAGTACGCGCCCGTCCACCTGCTCGATAAAGATCTCCACGCGGTCGCCGCCCGGGTTTGCGGTAAGCACCGTGGCAAGACGCGCCATATTGCCCTGGCTAAAGCGGCTGTTGGGCACCATGACCTCAAACACCTTGGGCTTGTTGTTCTCCTCGTTAAGCTCAAGCGGCACGATCTCCTGCGCGATGATCTGGTCGCCGCGGTCCGAACGCTCGAGCTTGCCCTTAATGCGAACAAACGCATCAGACAGCTGCGCACCGGTCTCGGGATCGACCTCGCCGTACAGGTATCCCTCGGCCTCTTTGTAGGTCTTGGGGAACACCACGACCGTGGCCTCGCCTTCCATGTCCTCGAGCTGCACAATACCCATGGGGTCGCCGTTTTTGGTCACGCGCTTGGACACGCTCGAGACCATGCCGGCCCACCACAGCGCCTTGCCCTCGGGAATCTCCTGGTTGATGGTACCGCCCGTGGGGTTTTGCACCTCGTAGCCGGTATCGATCTGCGAGAACGAGAAGTCGCGTGCCTTGGCTAGTGCATACTCAAACGGGCGCAGCGGGTGGTCCGAGACATAGATGCCCAGAACCTCCTTCTCCTGGCTCAACTTAAGGTGGCGGTCCCACTCCTGGCCATCCGGATCGGGCACGCTCACCTCAAAGCCCGAGCCCTCAACGTCGCCAAACATATCGAAGAACGACGTCTGGCCGCTCGCGCGATCTTTCTGGCGCTTTACCGCTGCATCGATGATGTTCTCGGGGTTGTTCTTGTCCACGAAGTGCATCATCTGGCGACGCGGATACCCCGTGGAGTCGAAAGCACCTGCCTTGATGAGCGATTCGATCACGCGACGGTTGGCCTGGCTCGAGTCCACGCGCTCGACAAAGTCGTGCAGTGTCTTAAACGGGCCGCCCGCCTCGCGCTCGGCGATAATCGCCTGCGCCACGCCGGTGCCCACGCCGCGAATGCCGGCCAAACCAAAGCGCACGCCTTCCTTGGTAGCCGTGAACTCGGTACCGGACTCGTTAACATCTGGCGACAGCACGGGGATGCCGTCGTGACGGCACGCCGAGACGTAGTGAACGATCTTGTCGGTCTTGCCCGTGTAGGACGTCAGAACGGCCGCCATGTACTCGTGCGGATAGTGCGCCTTAAGCCATGCCGTCTGCATAACCAGGATGGCGTAGCCGGCGGAGTGCGACTTGTTAAAGGCGTAAGATGCGAACTCGAGAACATCGTCCCAAATCTTCTGGGCGACCTCGCGCGTGTAGTTGTTCTTGATAGCGCCGTTCATCCAGTGGTCGTAGGTGGTCTCGTCCGAGCCATCCTCCCAGTGGAGCACCGTCGAGGTGAGCAGCTTGATCTTTTTCTTAGCCACGGGCTTACGGATACGCGAGTCCGATTCGCCCTTGGAGAAGCCGCACATCTCGACGGAGATGAGCATAACCTGCTCCTGGTAGACCATGGTGCCGTAGGTTTCGCCCAGGATGTCGTCCAGACGGTCGTCATAGGAGACGGCCGGCTCTTTGCCGTTCATACGGTTGATATAGGACGAAACCATGCCGGCGCCCAGAGGGCCCGGGCGGTACAGGGCAATCAATGCCACGACGTGCTTGTACTCGGTGGGCTTCATGTTCTTGATCGTGGCCGTCATGCCGGCGGACTCGACCTGGAAGACGCCGGCGGTGTGGCCGGAGCCCATGAGCTTAAAGATCTCGGGGTCGTCAAAGGGAATCTCTTCCTCTTTGATGTCGATGCCGAAGTTCTTTTTTATGTTGGCCTTGGCCTTGGAGATAACCGTCAGCGTACGCAGGCCCAGGAAGTCCATCTTGAGCAGGCCCATGTCGGCAACGGTATGGCCCTCGTACTGGGTAATCTCGACGCCGCCCTTGGTATCGAGCTTGGTGGGCACGTGCTCGTTGACGGGGTCGCGGCAAATCAGAACGGCGCACGCGTGCACGCCCTCGCCACGGGTAAGGCCCTCGATCGAGAGCGCCGTGTCGATGATGCGGCGGGCGTCGTCGTCCTTTTTATAGGCCTCGGCAAAGTCGGGGTTAAACAGATCCTCTTTGCCGGGTTGTTTTTCGAGTACCTGCTTGAGCTTGACCTTGGGGTCGCTCGAGACCATCTTGGACAGACGCTGGCCCATGTAGACCGGGTAGTCCAGGACGCGCGCGGCGTCGTTGATGGCCTGCTTGGCCTTGATGGTCGAGTAGGTGATGACGTGGGTGACCTTCTCGGGACCGTAGAGCTGGCGAACGTGCTCCACGACCTCGAGGCGCCGCTCATCGTCGAAGTCCATATCGATATCGGGCATCTCGGTACGCTGCGGGGACAGGAACCTCTCGAACATCAGGCCGTTCTCGAGCGGGTCGAACGCGGTGATGTTCATGGCGTAGGCGACGATAGCGCCGGCGGCAGAACCACGGCCGGGGCCGACGCCGATGCCGTTGTCCTTGGCCCATTGCACGTACTCGGCAACGATGAGGAAGTAGGCGGCAAAGCCCTTGTCACAGATGACCTTGTATTCGTACTCAAAGCGCTCTTTGATGTTGACGCCACCGATCTCGCGTGTGGCCCAGTCGTCGCCATAGTGCTGGCGCAGGCCCTTCTCGCACTCACGGCGGAACTGGCTCTCGTGCGTCTCACCGGGATCGAGCAACGGAAAGCGCGGCAGGATGATAGAGTCCCAGTCCAGCTCAACGTAGCACTTGTCGGCGATCTCGAGCGTGTTGTCGCAGGCCTCGGGGCAATACGGGAACATCGCCCGCATCTCCTCCTCGGTCTTCATGTAAAACTCCGAGCCGGTCATGCGCATGCGGTTGGGGTCATCGACCTTGGCGTTCATGCCAATACACATGATGACGTCCTGCACGGGCGCATCCTCGCGGCGCAGGTAGTGGAAGTCGTTGGTGGCGATGACCTTGACGCCCACCTGCTTGGCGATATCGATGAGCGTGCGGTCCATCTGCTCGTCGGTCAGGCCGTTGTCGGTGGTGATGCCATGTTCCTGGATCTCGATGTAGAAGTCGCCGGGGTCGAAGGTATCGCGGAAGGTCTCGGCCCACTTGATGGCGCCCTCCATGTCACCGCGGTCGATGTATTTGGGGATGATGCCCGCGATGCAGGCGCTCGTGCAGATCATGCCCTTGGCGTGGCGGCGTAGGTTGTCGAGCGTCACGCGCGGCTTGTAGTAAAAGCCCTGCACGGCGGCCTCGGAAACCGTCTGCATCAGGTTGACGTAGCCTTCCTGGTCTTTGGCCAGAAGGATCATGTGGTAGAGCTCGGGCTTGTGGTCGCGGGCAAGGGTCTCGTCCGGCGTAAAGTAGACCTCGCAGCCAAAGATGGGCTTGATGACCAGAGGCGGCTTGAGCTCGTCGATATTGCCCTTCTCGTCCCACATGGCCATGTCCTTCACATACTGGGCATGCTCGCGCGGGTTTTCCTCGGGGTCGGGCTCCACCAGCTCGTCGCGGCGGTCCTTTTCCAAGAAGGCCTTGTCGTGGCTCCAGGTTTTGTACTCGGGCGTGTTGTGATTGACGGCGTCGCAGGCCAGCGCCAGGTCGGGCACGCCATACATGTAGCCGTGGTCGGTAATGGCCACGGCGGGCATGCCAAGTTCAACGGCACGATTGACCATATCCTGGATACGGGTTGCGCCGTCGAGCATGGAGAAAACAGTGTGATTGTGCAGATGGACGAATGCCATGTGATGAGCTCCGATGCGGGTTCGTGTTCTGACTGAACGATTTTACCGCACGGCGCGGACGGCACCCGAACCTAGCCAAACCAACACGGCTCCTCTTGCAGTTGCGGTGAAATACGGACTGTTTGGCGGCTTTTTTGGCCAAAACAGTCCGTATTCCACCGCAAGTTATCTGAGGGCTAGAAGTTGTAGGTGACCACTTGAGGTTCGGCGGGTTCGACGAAGAGGGTCGGATCCGGCTGCTCCACGCGGACGAACTTGACGGTCACGGCCTCAAAGCCCGCCTTGTGCAACACGTCGGCGTAAACGCGCGCCTGCAGGGCATGCTTCTCGAGCAGCTGGTCCGGCGTCTCGTCCGGCGTGCCGCCCGTCTTGTAATCAATGACCAGGGCGCGCGACGGATCGGCCGGGTCGGTGGCCAGTGCATCGATGGCGCCCTCGGCATAGGCACCGTAGCGAGCGATGTCCTCGTCCTCGCAGCCCAGCGAAAAGAACGGCACCTCGGCGCGAACGCACGGCCACGCGAGCAGGTCGGCACGAACAGCCGACTTGAGCCAGCGGTCCAGGGCAACGTCGAAGCGTTCGCGCTGCTCCGGCGTCAGGCGCCACAAGCGTGCCAGCGCATCGGCACGCGCGGCGGGCAACGCGTCGGCACCCATCTCGATGAGCCACTGGCAGGCGGCGTGGAAGGCCGAGCCCAGCGCCATGGGATTGCCGGCGGGCTCGACAGCGGCCACGTCTGCATCCGTCATCTCCGAGCCATCCGACTCCGCATCATCGCCAGCCTCGTCCATGGGAACACGAGCCTCGGCGGCACGGTCTTCCGTCTCGGCATGGAGTGCCGCGGCGATTGACGAGTAGCTATACGAGTCACGCATCGGATACGGACAGATGCCCATGCGCACGCCCACCGCCTGGGGATACACGAGCTCAAACGCATCGGGCTTGGGGTCGGCAGGACCGGGGACGATTGTACTGGCCGAATCGTCGGCAGCATCTGCATCGGCATCGCCACGAACAAGCCTGCCCTCGGCATCCAGCGAAGCGTTGGCCTCAAACGCCTGCTCGCCAAAGGTAAAGCCCGCGAGCGAAATGAGCTCGTAGTCGCCCAGATGGGAGTTGTCGAACACCAGGCGGTCGGCATCGAGCTGCGGCATATCCAGAGCGTCGGTCGGCAAAATACGGCGCAGCACATCGTAGGTCAGATCGGTCTCGACATCGAAGGTCGGCGCCGTCACCTTGCCGCGGCTCACGCCGGCATCCATCGCCAGAATGACCAGCTCACGCGCTCGCGTCATGGCGACATAGAGCAGACGAGCCCGCTCCTCGAGCGAAAGCTGCAGGTCGTCGTTGCGCAGGCGAGCAAATGCCTCGGCGGGAGAACCCGTCGCACAGACGTCCTCCATGAGCTCCGGCGGCAGCCACAGCGACGTGCCCTTGCCCTTAAACGCGTGCTCAAACTGCTTTTTGACGTCGTCACCCTTCACAAAGGTACCGTCGGCGAGCTTAACGCCGCCGAAGCGTGCCGGCAGTGCCACGACCTGCGCTCCGCCCTCGACGCGACCCATCTGTGCCGCACCCGAGGACTTACGCACGCCAAAGCACTCGGCGACCGCCACGACCGGATATTCCAGACCCTTGGAGGCATGCACCGTCATGATGCGCACCGCGCCGTCGCCTTCCTCGTTGAGGGCACCTGGGGCTTCCTTGCCCGCCAAGAAGCGGTCGAAGGCCAGCGCGATGGAACGCGGCGAGTTGCCGAACTCGGCCTCCTCCTCGGCCACGGCGTCGAGTGCCTTGAGCACGTTGGCGGCAATGGCCTTGCCCTCGGGACCACGCTGTGCCAGACGTACAAACCAGCCGGAGGCGTTGACCACGTCGTGCGCGATGGCGGCGAACGAATCGCGGCCCACGCGACGAAGCGCATACCGCAGCACCTCGCGGGCGCGCGTCACGAGCGGCAAGTCTTGCAAACCCGGCACATCGGAATCGCTCATGATGCCCGCATCGATGTTGCGGCGCGACGTCTCGCCCGTCTGATCGTCGAGTTTGGTCGCCAGCGCCAGGAACTCCTGGGCGCCGAGTGCAAACATCGGCGAGGCGAGCAGCGGCATAAGGCCCTGCGCCGTATCGGCCGGATTGGCGAGCGCACAAACCAGGGCGCGCACCGTCTGCACCTCGGCTGCTTGGGCAAAGACCGAGCCGCCCGCGATGACGCAGTCGAGCCCCTGGTCGCGGAAGGCCTGGGCGTAGACGTCGGCGTTGGTCATGCGGCCCAGCAGCAGCACCATGCCGCCCTGGGGCTGGCCGGCATCGGCAAGCGCGCGGAATCGCTCGGCGATCGCACGGGCCTTGGCCTGTGTGCGTTCCTGCGTACTGCCGCCGGCAACAAAGAGGGCCTGGCGACGCGAGGCGTCTGCCACCAGCGTGTCCTTGCGGCCGTCGCTCGCCTCAAGATCCAAAAAGCCCTGCATCAGGCCGCCGTCATCGCCGTCGAAGACGCGTGCCACGTAACGCAGTACCTCGTCGTGGCTGCGGAAGTTGCGCACGAGTTTGACGAGTTCGCCGGCAGGGGCGTCGACCACGGCAGTCGCCTCGGGCGCGGCAGACGAGCCCACCTTGCGCTCCTGACGACGGAACACCTCGACCTCGGCGCCACGGAAGCGATAGATGGACTGCTGCGCATCGCCCACGGTGCACAGCGCGCGCTCCCCCGCACCCGTCAGGTAACGGATCAGATCGACCTGCATCTGGTCGGTATCCTGAAACTCATCGATCATGACCATCTTAAAGCGGCCCTCGTACGCAGCACGGATGGCAGGGTAATCGCGCAGGGCCTCGTAAGCCATACGCAGCAGGTCGTTATTATCGAGGGCGGACTGGCCAGCCTTCAGCGCGCGATACTCGGCCTCCACGGAACGGGCCAGGCCCACCAGCGCATCGAGCGCCGGGCCACCACAGGCAAGCACGATATTGATAAATGCATCGGCGGCCTCTGCCTTGAGCAGTTCGGCCTGCTCCTTGGGGAATGCCTTGCTCGCCCGCGGCATGCCGCACGACATCATGAGTCGCGCCGCATCGACCATGGTCTTGTCGCTCGCCTCGAACGCGTCGATGGCATCGAGCGCCGCCTGCGCCTTCTCGGTCGAGGACTTGCTTGCGCCCAGCGCCGCGCGATAGGCATCGGCGAGCGCCGAGGTATCGGCCTGGCCGCGCGCCACGCGCACGTCGTCCATACCGCCCGGCAACTGGCTCGACAGCTCCAGCAGGTCGCGCACCAGGCCCTTGATGGTCGTGCCGGTGCCAAAGGAACCGCCCTCGCCCGCCATGGGATACCAGGCATAGAGGGCCTTGAGCGATGCCGCGAGCTCGGGGGCGGCATCGGGTGCCGTCGCGCGGGCCAGCACGTGCTCAACAGCCTGGTCCATAAGCTCGTCGGTATCGGTGAGCACCGTGAACTCGGGGTCGATGCCCAGCTCCAGCGCATGCGCGCGCAGGATACGCGAGCACATGCCGTGAATGGTCGAGATCCACGCGTCGTCGACGGTCAGTGCCTCCTCGTCCATGCCCTCGTCGATAAGCGCACGGCGCACGCGGTCGCGAATCTCGGCCGCGGCATCTTTGGTAAAGGTAATGGCGAGCACCTGGTCCAGATGCTCAACGAACGGACCGGATTCGGGCGAGAGCGCATAGACGATGCGGCGCGTGAGGGTAAAGGTCTTACCCGAACCGGCGCCCGCCGAGACAAACAGCGGGCGGTCGAGCGTTTTGACAATCTGCAGCTGTTGCGGCATCAAAGTCGAAAGATCCATGGTCTACACGTCCCTCCTTACAAACGTTCCTTCGTGGTTATACGAGCAGCGCGCATGCGCGGCCTGAGCCGACGCCGGGTCGACGGCGGCAACGTTGCCCGCCTCGAGCTCGCGCAGGCGCTCGGCGATGCCGGCCTCCACGCGATCGAGCAGGGCATCGAAGTCCATGCTGCCGCCCTCGCCCGGGAAGCCCTTCTTGAGGCCCGGGATGCGACCGTCACCGCGCTCTTCCTCGAGCAACTCGGCGCTCGCCGCACCGCGCAGCGCGGGCTTGCCGCCCTTGGTCGAAAAATAGAGCGCTGCACGGGTATCCAAGCCCAGTGCCCGACGCATGGCCTGCGCGTAGATGAGCGTTTGGGTATGGGGCGGCAGCCAGCGCGGGTCGTCGATGGGAGCCTCGCCCGTCTCCTCGTCACGCACCGTGGGGTCGGCAAGCTTAAACTCCTCAACGCCCGAACGATGCTTGTAGTCGATTACCACGGCGCGGTTCTCGGCGTCCACATCCACGCGGTCGATGCGCCCGCCGAGCGGCCAACCGGCATACTCGACCTTAAGCTCATTAAAGGCGAACTCAAGGTAGCGTGGCGCAAAGGGGGCAAGTGCCTCGGACTCGTAGGCGAGCACGCCTTCCAGCTGCGGCAGAATCTCGGCCACCTGACGTTCCTCTACCGGAGAGAGCGGCACGAGCGGACCCTCGGCACCGCGCTTGCCGGCGTGCTCGGCCAAGGTCTCGTCAAAGACCTCGCGCAGCAGCTCCTGTGCGCGCGGCAGGTTCTCGGGCGTCACGCGCTCCATGCCCTCTTGGGGCAGACGGGCATGCAGATGCTCCAGCACGTCGTGGACAAAGTTGCCCTTCTCCATGTTGCCAAAGCCCGCGTCGATAGACTGGGGCTTGACGCGATACGACACGAACCAGCACAGTGGGCAGGTAGAATAGGCCTCGATCTGCGAGGCGGACGTCAGACGCGGCACGAGCGGCGCGTCCTCGCCCTCGCCATCGCGACGGCGCAGGACCAGATACGGAATGGCTTCATCGCTCAGATGCTGAGGAGCTTCGCAGGTCACGCGCTCGCGCCTAAAACCTTCGCCTGCAGCGGGATCAAAGTCGGCGATGATATCGCCCTCGCCCACGCGCGTGGGCTTGGCAGCGCCAGCGGCCTCGGCATGTGCCCGCAGCTCGGTCCATACGGCTGCCGGGTAGCACTCGCGCGCCTGGCGATCGTGCGTCACGCGGGCGAGCGCGACCGGACCGCTCGCCGCCTGCATCGCACGGCCAAAGCGCACGCGCAGCAGGGCGGCGGGCTCCAAAGACACGCCGTCGCGGCGCAGCTCGGCCGTCAATGTGGCAAGCGGGCCCTCTTCGTGCGAAAGCGGATAGCTGTCCAGGTCGACATCGGCAAACAGCACGGCATCGTAGCCGCCAGGACGCAAAACCGACGCATCGGCAAGCGACACGAAGCGCACTTGTGCCCGTGGCGTGCGATCGACCTCGTAGGTCGCGTAATCGTAAGCGGTACTGCGCTTGTCCACCTTGGTTCGAACGCCGTCGAGAACCGGCACGGTCGCGGCCTGCGACACGTCGAGTGCGCGAGCATCGTTCATAAGGATGTCGATGACATGACGCAGCAGAGCCGTCTCTGCCTGGCGACGGGCCTGGCCGTCAAGGCCGCCTAGGGCGCGATCGGGCAGCGCCTCGGCAACGGCGAGCATGGCCTTGAGCGCCGTCACGGGTTTGTCGCGCCACAGCGCCTGAAACACGTCCGAGACCACGCATGGCACGTTCTTAAACCAGTTATCTTCGCTAGCGGCCTTGCGGGCGCCCCTCACCTGGCCCTGCACGCTCTGCAGCAGGCTCTTGACGCCCGCAGTGGTTTTGTTGCGCGACAGGCGCATGTTCTTGTCGAAGCCGCGGGCGCTCGCGGCGTCGGCACCCGAAAGCGGGCTATAAATCCAGTCGGTAAGCTCTGAAGCGGGCCACCACTCGGTCTTGGAAGCGGTGCCCTCGTCGGCGGCTTTCATACGCTCGATCAGGTTGGCGAGCGCCGTAAACTGCCTGCCCGCGATGGACTGGGAAAACGCCGTGAACTCAGTCGTCTCGGCCGCAATGTGACGCGCCGCCAGACGAGAGGCGAGTTCGCCGAACAGCTGGGGTGCCCGGGCAGAAACAACGAGCACGCGCACGGGGTCGGCAGAAGCGCCGTCGACCTCGGAACCCCGGCACGTTTTTACCAGATCATCAATTGCGTCCGCATAAGCATGAGCACGGGCATGGGGGCCAGCGACCTCAATAAAGGCAGGCTGAGCGGCGGTCCCGTAAGCGGTATCAGACGCGCCGACACCCTCCCCTAGCGGCGCGATCTCAAACAACACATCGCGGGCATCAAATGCCGTGGCAAGCTCCTCGCGCATCGCCGCCTGCTCGCGGGCAAGCAGCACGACGACCTCTCCCCCATTGTTCGCCACGGCAGACAGCAGCTCGAGCAGACCGTGCGTAAACGACGTGATACCGCGCACGCATACGGCGCGAGTGCACGCCGGCAGGCTATCGGCCAGGACACTGGTCATAATGTCAGCTGCCTCGCAGGGCTCAACCATATCTCGACGGTCCAAACCGCCCGCGTAGGCGCGCAAAAGCTCGAACAAACGAGCCTCGGCATCGCTTTTTGGCTCAGGCTGGCAGTTGTCGCCACGGCATCGTTCGGCACCCGTCCCCGCAACGCCCGGCAACACGTCGCGGGCCATGCGCGCGAGCATGCGCACTGTGCCCTGGCTGCGCGAAAGCGGCTGCAGGTCGGCATCGTCGAGACGCGTGACCATGTCCGAAAACAGCATCTGGCGCTGCAGGTTGTCGACGAAACCGCGCCCGTCGCCCATAAGCTCCCAAAGCGAGCGAAGCCACGATGTAGGCGTCTTGTAGTCGATACCCAGCGAAACGCCGGCTTCCGCCGCATCATGACGGCACAGGTCGAGCTCGGCAAACGTTGGTGCCAGCAACACGGCACGCCCGTGACGGGCAATAAGGTCGGCAAGCAGCGCCGACTCGGCATCGCTCAAATCCGTGCCGGCATTGGTGGTATAGATTCGAACAGGCATGGTCCTCCGCTCAAACTGTTCGCAATAATCAATGCATCCATCCTACCCGCCCACGCGGACAGATTTGCCCCACGCCAACAGATTTGATCCCTTGAGGACGGAGGAAAATGGATCACAGAGGGGGTCAGTCTAACCCGGTGATCCGTTTTCCTCCGTCCCCAAGGGATCAAAAAACCGCCCCCGGAGGGACGGTTCTTCGTAATTCAATGTTGTCGCCGGCCTACTCGCCATCCTCCAACTTAATGAGGATCTTGCGGTAGCCACCGTACTCGCCGTTCAGCGCCTTTGAAACGCGGCTCACCGTGGTGGACGAAGCGCCGGTACGGGCCTGAACCTCAACATAAGGCTCGCCCTCGTCCAAATAGCGCGCAACCTGCAAACGCTGAGAAAGGTCGCAAATCTCGCGCGGCGTGCAGATATCGGTCAAAAACGCTTGGATATCCTTCTCGTCGTCCAAAAGGCTAAATGCGTGGACCAGCTGCTTGACATCAGGCTTGTCAAACATGTTCTCGATATTCATCGATCACCGCCAAACCCGCCAAAAGGCATCGAAGTTGATACTGACATCGGGCATCGTTCGCCCGTTCTATGCAATAGGGCAACGCCTGTGGCTTTTGCCCGTAGCAGTGTAGCACACCACCAAACTAAAGCGACAAGACTCTCTGCCAGCGGCGCGTTTTTCAGGACGAACGCCGTTTAGAAATCATATGCGCACGTAAGCTCCACGAATATTTGAGACAATGGGCGCCCAAACACCGCGGCGCGCCCGCGCAACCATCCAGGTCGCCGCCGCAAGCCGCTTCACGCGACGCCAGCAACCCCGGCGCAAGAAAGGATTCACGCCATGCGCTTTATGCTTAACTGGCTCTTCACCTCGATCGCCATCGCGATCGCCACGTTCCTCGTCCCCGGTATCCAACCCTTCGGCTTTGCCGAGACCTGGGTCTGCTTTGCCTTTGTGGGACTGTTCCTGAACATTGTCGATTCGTTCGTCAAACCGTTCCTCACGGTCATCTCGCTGCCGCTCACGATCATTACGCTGGGCATTTTCCAGCTTGTCGTCAACAGCTTTATGCTTGAGCTCGCGAGTTACCTGTCGGTCAACCTGCTGGGCGTCGGCATCTCCATCGCCGGCTTTGAATCGGCCTTTATGGGCAGCATCCTGGTATCCATCATGCGCAGCATCCTCGACAGCATCGCCGAGGACTAAAACGGCCATTCCGGCCGTGTCCGTCTCAACAGCCCAAAACGAAGGCCGCCCATCGCAAAAATGGGCGGCCTTCTTATTTGCCAAGTCTCAAAGGACGAGAGGATCTACCATTTCTACCCCGTCCCCAAATACAGGTGTGGGTTAGATGACGTAGTCGTAGCCATGGTTGGGAGCGACAAGTTGATCGAGCGTCACGCCGTCGAGGTAGTCGTTGATGAGCTTGTCCAAGTTCTTCCACACGTCGAGCGTGGGGCACTCATCCGAACGCGAGCAACCCTTGCAGTCGCCATCCAGGCAGGCGACCGGCGCCAGACTGCCCTCGGTCAGGCGCAAGATCTCGCCCACCGTGTACTGCTCGGGCGGGCGCGTGAGCACATAGCCGCCGCCCTTACCACGCATGCCCGAAAGCATGTTGGCGCGCACGAGCGTGGCCAAGATGTTCTCCAGATATTTCTCCGAAATCCCCTGGCGCGCCGCGATCTCTTTGAGCGGGATGCGACCGGCCGCCTGGTGCTCGGCCAGATCGACCATAACGCGCAGGGCATATCTGCCCTTAGTAGAAACCAACATGTATAGTGCTGCCTTTCGGTCATTTAGTCCGTAGAAATTCTAGCCGAAAAATTGGTTTTGAAAATACCTATTGCCGTCAAGATGGTTAATCGACTCGTAATAATCTTCTATTTCCTATTGCGTTACTAGGCTTTAGTGTCTACTATGCTTGCCAACAGCAAAACGAACAACCTATACGGTTTGTGGGTTTCGCTGCTACACACACCGTAAAACCACACGGTATCCAGTCATTTGAACACTTTGGAGGTTCACCATGAGCAACGTTTACACGTCCATCGATCAGCTTATCGGCCACACCCCGCTTCTGGAGCTCACTCACTTTGAGGCCGATGAGGACCTCAAGGCCCGCGTGCTCGTCAAGCTGGAATACTTCAACCCCGCCGGCTCCGTCAAAGACCGCGTCGCCAAGAACATGATCGACGAGGCCGAGAAGGCCGGCAAGCTCGTGCGCGGTGGCGACTACACCATCATCGAGCCCACGAGCGGCAACACCGGCGTCGGCATCGCCTCGGTGGCGGCTGCCCGCGGCTACAAGGTGATCATCACCATGCCCGAGACTATGTCCGTCGAACGCCGCAAGCTTATGCAGGCATATGGCGCACAGCTCGTGCTCACCGACGGTTCCAAGGGCATGAAGGGCGCCATCGCCAAGGCCGAGGAACTGCAGAAGGAGACGCCCAACAGCATCATCGCCGGCCAGTTTGTGAACCCCGCCAACCCCGCCATCCACAAGGCCACGACCGGCCCCGAGATCTGGGATGACACCGACGGCAAGGTCGACATCTTCGTCGCTGGCGTTGGCACCGGCGGCACTGTGACCGGCGTGGGCGAGTTCCTCAAGGAGCAGAACCCCGAGATTCAGATCGTCGCCGTCGAGCCCGCTACCTCCCCAGTGCTCTCCAAGGGCCAGGCCGGCCCGCACAAGATCCAAGGTATCGGCGCCGGCTTTGTGCCCGACGTCCTCGACACCCAGGTCTATGACGAGATCATCCCCGTCGAGAACGACGACGCCTTTGCGACCGGCCGTGCCGTGGGCCACAAGGAGGGCGTGCTCGTGGGCATTTCGTCCGGCGCCGCCGTGTGGGCCGCGCTGCAGCTGGCCAAGCGCCCCGAGAACGAGGGCAAGACCATCGTGGCCCTGCTCGCCGACACCGGCGAGCGCTACCTGTCCACGGCACTCTTCCAGGACTAGAGCTTCTCGTTCTTAGAACGAGTCCAAGGCACGCCGGCCTTCCCTCTCTTCTGGCAGCCTGGGCTCATCCCAACAGGGCGTCCCATATGACGCCCGAACTTGCTACAATGTCTGCGGCGCGGAACCAGCCTCCCGCGCCGCTTTTCTTTTTTGGCCACATGCCACCAAGGAGAACCTCCCCATGCACAACAAGCGCGTGCTCGTCGCCATGAGTGGCGGCGTCGATTCCAGCGTGACCGCGTACCTGCTCAAGCGCCAGGGCTACGAATGCGTCGGCGCCACCATGCGCCTCACCTGCCCCGCGCCCGATCCCGTCACGGGCATGAGTAAGGTCGACCGCGACATCGCCGACGCAAAGGCTGTCGCCGAGCGCCTGGGGATACCCCACCATGTGCTCGACCTGCAGCAGACCTTCGACCGCAATGTTATCGAGCGCTTCGTGACCGCCTACCAGGAAGGGTTGACACCCAACCCGTGCATCATCTGCAACCGCCATATTAAGTTTGGCGCGTTGCTCGATGCAGCGCTCGATATGGGCTGCGACTACATCGCCACAGGTCACTACGCCAAAACGAGCCAAACGTCCGACGGCACCTGGCAGCTGCACCGTGGCGAGGACCCAAAGAAGGACCAAAGCTACTTTTTGTATTCGCTTACGCAGGAGCGCTTGGCACGCACAATCTTTCCGCTGGCAGGCCTGGACAAGGAGCACGACGTGCGCCGCATCGCCGCCGAACAGGGCTTCATCAACGCCAAGAAGGCCGAAAGCGAGGATATCTGCTTTATTCCAGACGGTGACTACGCGGGCTATATCGAGTGCCGCTGCGGACATCCCGCTGCACCGGGCGACATTGTGTGGCGCGACGGCAGCGTGGTCGGGCGCCACAACGGCGCGCTGCGCTACACCATCGGCCAGCGCAAGGGCCTAGGCGTCGCGATGGCGCATCCCGTGTATGTAACGGGCGTCGACGCCGTCAACAACACCGTGCATCTGGGCGAGGCCGAGGACCTGACGGCCACAGTACTCACGGCCGACGACTGGATCTGGAGCGCCCCTGCCGACCGCGTGGAGGCAGAGCTCGATGCCGGCGGCATTCGCGTGGGCGCCAAGTACCGCTACCGTCAGAAGGACCAGGCAGCGACCCTTACGCGCGGCGAAGACGGGCAAATGCTGCTGACTTTTGACGAGCCGCAGCGAGCCATCGCCCCCGGCCAAGCCGTTGTAGTCTACCGCGGCGACATCGTCCTCGGCGGCGGCACGGTAACCGGCGCACTTAAGTAGCCCCATCCCCTTCATAAATTGCGGTGAAATAGGGACTGTTTAAGCGTTTAAAACCGCCAAACAGTCCCTATTTCACCGCAACTTAGAGAGGACGGCCTCGGCCGGTACTGCCGTATCAGCCGAGGCCGCTGCATCGCTAGCGCTGTACGTAGGCGCGGACGAGCTCGAAGGTGTTGCGCACGCCGTCCATGTGGCTACGCTCGTAGTTGTGGCTCGCATACACGCCGGGGCCGATCAGACCATGGCGAATGTCGTAGCCGGCAGAGAGCGTGGCTTCGACGTCCGAACCGTAATGCGGATACACGTCGATAGCGTAATCGAGCTCAAGCTCGCGCGCGATATTGGACAGCGCCGTCACCAGGTCGTAGTTGTACGGACCGCCCGAATCCTTGGCGCAGATCGACACCATGTGCTCGGTGCAGCCTAGGTCGTCGCCCACGCAGCCCATGTCAACGCTGATCATCTCGCGCGTGTCGGCCGGCACGAAGGCGCCGCCGTGGCCCACCTCCTCGTACACGGTAAAGAGCAGCGAAACCTTACGCGAAAGCGTCACCTCGCCAGCGGCGACGGCACGCGCCAAGCCCAACAAAATGGCGGCCGATAGCTTGTCATCCAGGAAGCGGCTCTTAATGTAGCCGCTCTCCGTCACCGTCGTGCGAGGATCCATAGCGATGATGTCGCCGGTCTGAATACCCAGCTCGAGCACATCGTCCTTGCTGTCGACGTTCTCGTCGAGCAAGATCTCCATGTTCTTCTCGATGGTCTTGACCGGCTCGTCGGCCACGTGCGCCGAAGGCTCGGTGTTAAGAACCACGCCCGTGTAGACATTGCCGTCGCGCGTGTAGACGGTGCAGTTCTCGCCATCGGCCGTAGACCACTGATGCCCACCGAGCGTCGTGGGGCGCAGGCGGCCATTGTCCTTAATGGAACGCACCATGGCGCCTAGGGTATCGACATGGCTCGCCAGTACGAGCGGCTCGCCCTCGCCGCCAAGCTCAACGAGCACGTTACCCTTATTAGAACGCTCAGGCCCAAACCCCATATCGCGCAGGGTCTCCATCAGATAATCAGTCGCCGCACGGGTATAGCCGGTAGGGGAGGCAATAGAAGTCAGCGTCTTAAGCTGTCCTGCGATATAGGAGAGCGTCTCCTCTAGAGAAGCATCAATATTAGAAGTCATATGCATCCTTCCAAGTAAAACTAAGACCGAGTCCCGATTTTAACCGTTCTGCACGTGCAATGCCCCAGGAGCCGAGCCGCCTCCAGACGTCCCCGCACCGGTTTTGTGCACGTGCACGGTTTACAATCTCAATCTTGCATAAATCCTATTGGTATTTGCATAGAAATGAGGCATCTTTTTGCTTCGTCTCAGGGTGCCCCACCTTGGACCGTGCAAAAAACGGAGTATTCAGCACCGTGGGCCCCAACGGCCCCATCACGAACGACAAAACGACGCGGTTACAGCAGTGTTGCAGGTCGTCGCAAAGCAGAAACTCAGTAACAACCCCCTCCACTCATCGATAGCCCGCCCACAATGGCTGTCGATGGGCGCCTGCGGATCACTACCGCCCATTCACAACGTTATGCATTTTTAAGAGCTTGTTGAATACTCCCAAAAATGCACGCAGGGAAGTGCACCACCTATCCGCAGCGGGCAGTACGCCTTGGTTTTGTCCGTCTCAGGGCATCGACGCAGCACAAAAAGCCCCGCCGTGCGTAGCACGGCGGGGCCAGCGGCACGTCAAAAGACCATACACCTACGGGCGAAGGACCACCAAACTGGGCTAGGCAGCCGGGCAGATCTTCTTGAAGAGCTCGATGACGTCGTCGAGCGTTGCCTCGCGCGGGTTACCCGGGAAACAAGCGTCGGCCATGGCGTCCTTGGCCAGGACCTCGATCTCGTCAGCCTTCATGGCCTCGCAGACGTGCGGGATATTCACGTCGGCGGAAAGCTGCTTGACGGCGGCGATAGCGGCGTCGGCAGCCTCGTCGGTGCTCATGCCCGTGGTGTCAACGCCCATGGCGGCGGCAACCTTGGCCAGACGCTCGGCGCAAACCGGCTTGTTGAACTCCATGGCGATCGGCAGCAGCATGGCGCAAGCGACGCCGTGCGGGGTGTCGTAGTGAGCGGACAGGGTGTGAGCCATGGCGTGGTCGATGCCCAGGCCAACATTGGAGAAGCCCATGCCGGCGACATACTGGCCAAGGGCCATGCCCTCGCGGCCGGAGCCGGGCTGGCCGGACTTGGCCTCGGCAACGGAGTCGCGTAGGTTCTCGCTGATCAGCTTGATGGCCTCAAAGTGGAACATGTCGGAGAGCTCCCAAGCGCCCTTGGTGGTATAGCCCTCGATGGCATGGGTCAGAGCGTCCATACCAGTGGAAGCGGTCAGGCCGGCGGGCATGGAAGCCATCATGTCAGGATCGACGACGGCGACCTCGGGGGCGTCGTTGGTGTCGACGCACACGAACTTGCGGACCTTCTCGGGGTCGGTGATGACGTAGTTGATGGTCACCTCGGCGGCGGTACCAGCGGTCGTCGGCACGGCGATGGTGAACACGGCGTGGTTCTTAGTGGGAGCAACGCCCTCGAGGCTGCGGACATCGGCGAACTCGGGGTTGTTGATGATGATGCCGATGGCCTTGGCGGTGTCCATGGAGGAGCCGCCACCGATGGTCACGATAGCGTCAGCCTCGGCGGCCTTAAAGGCCTCGACGCCGTCCTTGACGTTCTGGATAGTGGGGTTGGGCTTGATCTCGGAGTAGAGGCTCCAAGCGATGCCGGCAGCGTCGAGCTCGTCGGTCACCTTAGCGGTAACGCCAAACTTGACCAGATCGGGGTCGGAGCAGACGAAGATCTTCTTGTAGCCGCGACGCTGGAGCTCGCCGGGGATCTCCTTGATGGCGCCGGAACCATGATAAGAGATGGTATTGAGAACGAAACGATTAGCCATTGAAAGCCTCCCATCGTGTGCGGGGCACCCATTACGCCCCACGCTATGAGTCCCATCCTAACGCTTTTGAAACAAAAAACGCGTGAGAACGTCAAATTTGTTAAAGCGTTTCAACAGATGATGAAAAATATTGCGGCAAAGGGACAGCCCCTTTGCCGCATTCGGTTACTTTCGACAGCCCTCTTTCCAAGCCTCGGCCGCAGCCTTCCAGCGTAAGCGCAAGTCGCGCTCGCGGTCGATGAACATGATGGCAAACGCGACAAACAGCAGCAAGCTCGCCACGACGATGGCGTGCAGGCCCATGCGCTCAATACACCAGTTGCCCAGCACGGCGCCAAACACAAAGGTAAAGATCACGCCAAAGTACAGCAGGCCGTTTTCCAAAAAGCCGCGCCTGTGGGTGATGATGTAATCGTCCACGTTTTGCAGCGCGTTGCGCAGGTTGCCGATGCACATGGTCGTAGCAATGCCGTGACCGTGGATCTTGCGGAAGCTCTCGACCTGCATGCCGCAGGCAAACGAAGTGAGGCAGTTGGCGAGCAAGTTGTAACCGCCACCGGGGATAAAGCTCACGCCCAGCAAGATGACGGCTTCAAAGAACACCGTTACCTGGCGCCAGTGAATCACGCTGCCAAACCGTTCATGTACCAGGTCGGCAAGCATAATGCCCACGGCAAACGACACCACAGGGAAGAAGTAGCGCCCCGCAAGTGCCCAATTGCCCTCCGAGATGCTCACGCCCACCAGCAAGATGTTGCCCGTCTGCGCGTTAGCGAAAACATGGTCGCGCCCAATGTACGAATAAACGTCCATAAAGCCGCCGGCGAGCGCCAGGATAATGCCCAATTCGATGGACTCCGATATCTGTTTGGCACGCTGCATCGTCGTGCATCCTCCTTGTTGACGACCCTCTCGTGCGTTGGCGGAAACATAACCGCCGTTCATACTGTAACCCATTGACAACATGGCGTGCGCGCGAGACGGGTTCTCCAACGCGCAGATACACAGTCTGGAAACAAACAGCGGGCGCGGCGCCGACACCCGCACCGACACGCCGATCCGCCAGCCCATGTACTCCACCAGTCTTTTTAGCGCCGTCCCAAAAAGACTGGTTACAATTACGTGCAGCATACTAACAACGGGAGGAATCGTGGCAAAAAAGCCCCAGGACGCTCAGCACAACCAGCACGGCAAGCATGCCCAGCGCGGCCAGCAGCAAAAGCGCGGTGGCAAGGCCCAGAGCGGCCACGCCACTCATACCCCGGCAGCGCCCGCCCGTCCCTGGCGCCCGGGCCGCGATAAGTTCCTCCCCGTCAGCCGCGCCGACATGGATGCGCGCGGCTGGGACCAGTGCGACTTCGTCTATATCTGCGGTGATGCCTACGTGGACCATCCGAGCTTTGGCATGGCTATCATCAGCCGCGTACTCGACGCGCACGGTTACAAAGTGGGCATCATCTGCCAGCCCGACTGGACCGACCCCGCCAGCATCACTGCGCTCGGCGAGCCGCGCCTGGGCTTTTTGGTCAGTGCCGGCAACATGGACTCCATGGTCAACCACTATTCGGTGACCAAGCACCGCCGCCACACCGATGCCTACACGCCCGGCGGCGAGGAAGGTCACCGCCCCAATCGTGCCGTCACGGTCTACGGCAACCTCATCCGCCAGACGTTTAAGGACGCTCCCATCATTATCGGCGGCATCGAGGCAAGCCTGCGCCGCCTGGCCCACTACGACTACTGGCAGGACAAGCTCAAGCGCTCGGTACTACTCGACTCGGGCGCCGACATCCTCATCTACGGCATGGGCGAGCACGCAATCGTCGAGATCGCCGACGCGCTCGACGCGGGACTGCCCGTCGACCAGATTACCTATATCAATGGCACCGTTTACCGCACGGGTTCGCTCGACGAGGTCTACGACTACGACCTGCTGCCCAGCTGGGACGACCTTACCGCCGACAAGCTCAACTACGCACGCAGCTTCAATGTGCAGCAGCAGAATATGGACCCCATCACCGGACACCGCCTGGTAGAGCCCTACCCCAACAGCGTCTATGTGGTGCAGAACCCGCCATCGGCGACGCTCACCACCGATGAGATGGACGAGGTAGCCGAGCTCCCCTACGCACGCGATTGGCATCCCGACTACGACGTGGCAGGCGGCGTGCCGGCCTTTGCCGAGATCAAGTTTTCCATTAGCTCCAACCGTGGCTGTTTTGGTGAGTGCTCATTTTGCGCCCTCACCTTCCACCAGGGGCGCGTGCTGCAGATGCGCAGCCACGATTCGATCATGCGCGAGGCCGAGCTGCTCACGCGCGATCCCGAGTTTAAGGGCTACATCAACGACGTGGGCGGACCGACGGCAAACTTTAGCCGCCCTGCCTGCGACAAGCAGCTCAAGCACGGCGTGTGCAAGAACAAGCGCTGCCTGTGGCCGAGCGTGTGCAAGAACATGGTGGTCGACGAGAGCGGCTACACGCAGTTGCTGCGCGACCTGCGCCAGCTGCCGGGCGTCAAGAAGGTCTTCGTCCGCAGCGGCATCCGCTTTGACTACACCATGGCCGACGCCTCGGACGAGTTTTTGCGCGAGCTGCTGGAGCACCATGTCTCGGGCCAGCTCCGCGTGGCACCCGAGCACGTGAGCGACGCGGTGCTGAGTGTGATGGGCAAGCCGAGCCGAGCCGTCTACGACGCGTTCTGCCGTAAATTTGAACGCCTGAACCGCGAATACGGACTCAAGCAGTACGTGGTGCCGTATCTGATCTCGAGCCACCCCGGCTCGACCATGAAGGAAGCCGTGGACCTTGCCGAAGCCGTGCGCGACATGGGCTACATGCCCGAGCAGGTGCAGGACTTCTACCCCACACCGTCCACCATGTCGACGTGCATGTACTACACCGGCGTGGATCCGCGCACCATGGAGCCGATCTATGTGGCGCGCGACCCGCACGAGAAGGCCATGCAACGCGCGCTCATCCAGTATCGCAAACCCGAGAACTACAAGCTCGTGCGCGAGGCACTGGAAAAGGCCGGGCGTCGTGACCTGATCGGCTACACCAAGCATTGTCTGATTCGCCCCGTGCCACCACGCCCGGGCGAGACATCGGCCAGCGGCGGGCATGGCACCGGCAAGAAGGGCGGCAAGGCCCACGGTGGCGCCGCCGGCAAGGGACCCAAGGGCAGCAAGGGCCACAGCGGCATGTCGCGTGCGCAGAACACCGCAGGCCGCAACCGCGCGGCCCAGGGGCGTCAGGGTGCCAACGGAGGCGGTCGCCGCAACTAGGGCAGCGGTGCGTTCGCTGCGTCCATCCCACACGCGTGGCGCAGCGAGCGCATCGCCTCTACCAGCACAAAGCCGGCGATAGCGACCGTAATTGCCACGTCGAGCGGCGTGTTCACAAACCAGAGCATCGTCATGAGATACGACCCGGCATTAAAGGCAAAGTGCAGCAGAATCGTGTAGCGGAGCTTTCCGGTGGTCACGAGTACCCAGCCAAAGATGAGGCCGGCGGCCCCCGCGTAGCAACCCTGCACCCAGTTCATGTGCATAAAACCGAAAATCGCCGCCTGCAGCACGATTGCCGCGGCGACACCCCAGGCACTCGGGGCCGCCCAGGGCACTATGGCGCCGTCTTGCGGTCGCACGAGACGTCGGCGCTTCCAAAGTGGGCGGCACTGCGGGTTAAACGCTCGGAGCGAAAACTCAAAAATGATGCCGCGCACCAGCAGCTCCTCGCAAAACGGAGCGCCGAGCACCGTAGTCAGGACGGCGAGATAGCTGGTGTCGCCCATGCCTGTTTCCTCGACAAGTTCACTGTAATCGGCCGCGACCTCGGGCAACAATGACAGTACGGCGTCGGTCACGTAGCCAACGACCACCTGCAGTGCCAAGCCGATCACGATAACGCAGGCAATGCGCTTCCACGCGCTACGCACTCCCCCGCCAAGCGGACGCTCACCTTGCCAGCGCGCGATAAACGACCGCGGCCACAAATAACGCCACCATAGCAGCGCCATCAAAAACGACGCCGTCTGCGCGACGGCCTGAAGCAATTGGATGTCGAGATCATCGATCGAAAAACCCATGAACACCGATGCGACGCCAAGGGCGGAGAACAAAACGACGCTCAGGGCAATATCGGCAGCGACGACGCCAAAACAGGCAAGCGCCCAAATCATCGCATTGAGCATGCCAACCTCCTCAAAACCGTTCCCTAGTTCTACCACAACTCGGCAGAGAGCTGATCCCATGGGGACAGAGGAAAACGGATCACTTATTGATGAGAATCAGGCGCAGCGCCAAAGGCCCCGTTGGGCGAAATGTCGAACGGAAAGGTGCCGCAGCGATTGAAGGCGGCGATGAACATGCGGATGGCGTTGGACGGCGTGGTACCTACGAGTTGGGTTGCCGCCGCGAAGGCCGCCTTTTCCTCGGGCAAGACCTTCGCGACAACCGGGGTCATGTGTTCTGCCATGGCGCTTCCTTTTTGAAACAACGGTGGTGCGGATGGATGCGGGCCACGCGGCTGGGCGACAGGCTGTGAAGGCAACCCGATTGGCCCGCATCTGGAATTTGTTTCTACGGCGTTGGTATTACTTGGTATTCTTAAGTATTACCCCGCAGATAGAATACCATACCCGACCCCATGGGGACGGAGAAAAACGGATCATTTTGTTGCTGAGTAAGTATTTAGAGCGTGATGATGTCCGAGATATTGAGGGCCTGAGCGTCGACGGCATCGTGCGTGGCAAGCAGCAGCATGCGGCCGTCGAGAAAGTCGAGCACGACCTCGGCGCATGCGTCGCGCGCGGCGGTATCTAGACCGGTAAAGGGCTCGTCCAGAATCACCGCGTCGCCTGGGCACAACAGGGCTCGGGCAATCTCGACACGACGGCGCTGTCCACCCGAAAGCTCGGCCACGCGGGCATGCACATCGATCCCCGGTATCAGCAGACGCAACAGGGCTGCGGCACTCGAGGCGTCCACGCGCGCGTCGGCGCACACCAGCACGTTATCCAAAGCCGAGGTGCCCTCTACCAGGCGCACATCCTGAAACACCATGGAGCACGGCGCGCACTCCCCCGCCGCCAGCGCGAGCAACGTCGACTTGCCCACGCCCGAGGCGCCCATCACGCAGGCGCGCCCACCGGCGGGCACACGAAGCACCAGCCCGTCGAGCGCCGGCGCCCAGGGCGCACGATCGCCCACGGCAAGCGCAAGCTCCGCCGCAGCGCCGGCGCCAGCAGGGTCGCCCGAACGCCCGCGAGTACCACGCCCATGTGCCCACACGGCAGCACGCCACGCCGCGGGCCCCGAAGCCCGCAGCAACCACACCAGCACACGCTCGCATGCCCGCGATGCCGCCACGACCAACACGGTCCAAGCCAGCAGGTCAGCCGTCTCGATGAGCAGCTTCGCCTGATAGATGCGCTCGCCCACGGTGCCCGTCGCCATGCCGATCAGCTCCGCCGCCACGCCGGCCTTCCAGCTCATGCCAATCACGGCGCGGGCGCACGAAAGCACAAACGGCAGGACTTCGCGCCAGGTGTGGGCACAAAACAGTCGCCAACCCCGCACGCCATGCAGACGAAACATCTGCTCCAGCGGCTTATCCGCTTGCGTCAAACCCTCGACCAGCGAAAAATACACGCCCGGAAGCGCCATCAAAAAGACCGCCGCAATGCTCACGCGCGCCGACCCCAGCCAAATGAGCAGCAGGACCACCACGCAGGCAACCGGCGTCGCCTTAACAAACGAAAGCGCCGGAGCCACCAAGCGGACAAACGCCTGCGAGCGCGACGAAATTCCGGCCAGCAAACCACCGCACACCGCGGCAAGCGCCAAACCGCCTAGAATCCGCGCACCCGAGCCCGCCAGAATCGCCCACGTGCCGGCATCGCATACCAGCCGCAGCAACGCCACCACAACAGCACCCGGACCCGGCAAAATCAGCGGCTGTGCCACCAGCGCCGCCGCGAAGACCCACACGGCAAGCCAAAAGGCGGCGACGGCACCTGCTGCCGCCACCGCCTTCATACGCTCTGTCATTTGTCGAGCAAACACACGCACGGGCTACTCCATGTAGTAGAAATCGTCAGCCGGAAGTTTACCACCCACGGCGCTCGCGTCCGCGTCGGCCAGCACCTGCAGATACCCACTAAGTGCCGCCTTCATATCCTTGCCCGTCTGGCACACAAGCATGCACCCGGGAATCGCCTTCTCGGCAATCTTGGCGTTGTCCACGATGCCAGCATCGACCACGGCCTGCGCCCAGTCTGCCGGCGCCGCATTGACGGCCTTAACGCTCGCCGCATGGCAGCGCAAGAATTCCGCCACGGCCTCGGGATGCTCCTCGGCAAAGGCACGGCGCACCACGGTTACGCCCGTCAGCAAACGGGAGCCCGTGTCGCCCGCCAGCTCATCCCACACATCGGTCAGGCTTACCGGCGCCGACAGCTTGCCTCCGCTCTTTGCAATGGCAGCGGTCTTGAAGGGCTCGGGCAGCACGCACACAGCAGACGGATCGGCAAGCAGCGCCGAGAGCACCTCGGTGGGCTCGCTCTTAAACTCAAGCGCCACCTGACCGGTCAGGCCCGCGCGCTCCAGCAGATAGTTCATGACGTACTCCGGTGTGGTGCCCTTGCCCGTCATGTAGACGGTACGACCCGCCAGGTCACCAAACGAAGTCACGTCCGCGTCGCCCGTCACCACGCTCAGCACGCCAAGCGTATTGATATCAATGACCTGTACCGCACCCTCGGTCTTGTTGTAGAGAACGCTCGCCACGTTGGCGGGTACCAAGGCAATGTCGACATCGCCCTGAATCACCTTGGGCACGATCTCGTCGGCGGCAGTGTTGATCGCAAAGTCGAACTCATTGTCTGTCTCGCCATCGGCTGCCTGGTCCATAAACTGCACCAGACCGATCGACGTCGGACCCTTGAGCGAGGCGACGTGCACCTCGACCGGCTCTGCGGCAGCACCGGCGCCGTCCGTGGCAACCGAGCCCGCGGCGGACCCGGCACCGGCAGCCCCGCCGCCACAGCCCGCGAGCGCAAGTGACAGGGCGCCCGCGGCGAGCGCCGAGGCAAACCCCCGGCGCGACATCTCAACATCAAACGCGCGCATCGCTAGCACGTCCCCTCGTTAGGCATCGTCCATGCGTGATGGTCGGTATGCAGCAGCTCCTCGGCCAGCGGCGAGAGCGGCGCGCCCAAAAACTCGCTGTAGCACGCCTGGACATCGGGATTCTCGTGCGAGAAGCGAATGTCCGCCTTCGCATCGAGGCCCCAGAGCACCTGGCCACGCTCGGCTGCCAGCTCACAGCCGTCGTGGATGGGCTGACCGCCGCCACCGACACAGCCGCCCGGGCACGCCATGACCTCAACGAAGTCATAGCTCACGCGGCCGTCGCGAATCGCGTCGAGCAGACGGGCGGCGTTGCCCAGCCCGTGCGCCACGGCGACGCGCACCTTGGTACCATCGATATCGGCGACGGCTTCCTTCCAGCCGTCCAGGCCGCGCACATCGGTAAAGAAGTCGGCGTCGGGGTTCTTGCCCGTCACCAGGTAATAGGCCGAGCGCACGGCGGCCTCCATCACGCCGCCCGTGGCGCCAAAGATCACACCCGCGCCCGTGCCAAAGCCCAGCGGCGTATCGAGCGGCTCCTCGACCAGCGTGTCCACGCTCACGTGGCTCGCGCGGATCATGCGCACCATCTCGCGCACCGTCAGCGCAACGTCCACATCGGGCGTGCCGTCCTCGCCCACCATGCTCGGCAGCGCGCACTCGGCCTTCTTGGCCGTGCACGGCATCACGGACACCACAAACAGACGCTCGGGCTCCACGCCCAGCACTTTGGCATAGTAGGTCTTGGCGATGGCGCCGAACATCTGCTGCGGCGACTTGGACGTGGACAGGCTGTCGACAAACTCGGGGTAACGCGCCTTCACAAAGCGTACCCAGCCCGGGCAGCAGCTCGTGAACATGGGCCAGCTGCGGCTGTCGCCCTCGCCCTTGGCGGCCTTACCCAGGCGCTCGAGCAGCTCGGAGCCCTCCTCCATAATGGTGAGGTCGGCCGAGAAATCGGTGTCGAACACGTACTCAAAGCCCACGCGGCGCAGCGCACAGGCCAGGCGCTCGACGGTGGCCTCATCGCGCGGAATGCCGAGCTCCTCGCCCCAGGCGCTACGCACGGCCGGCGCAATCTGCACCAGCACGATCTTGTCGGGATCGGCGAGAGCATCGAACACGGTCTCGGTATCGTCGCGCTCGCGCAGTGCGCCCGTCGGGCAATGCGTTATGCACTGGCCGCACGCGACGCAATCGGTTTTGCCGATCGGCGCACGCCCACGGGTGCCCACGGCGGTATGCGTGGCGCGGTTGGTCAGGTCCCAAATCCCTAGGCCCTGCACGCTCTCGCACACCTTGATGCAGCGCATGCATTTAATGCACTTGTCGTTTTCGCGGATGATGGGAAAATCGAAATCCCAGCCCTCGCCCGCCAAATGCCTTTGATACGGCAGATAGAAAACGCCCAGGTCGTTGGCGATGGTCTGCAGGTTGCAGTTACCGCTGCGCACGCAGCTCGTGCACTGCGAATCGTGCTGGGACAGCAGCAGCTGTACGTTGGTGCGACGGGCCTCGCGGGCCTTGGGGCTGTTGGTGTGGACCACCATGCCGTCGAGCACGTAGTTGTTGCAGGCGGCAACCAGCTGGTCGCAGCCCTCAACCTCGACCACGCACACGCGGCAGCCACCGATCTCGTTTAGATCGCGCAGGTAGCACAGGGTGGGAATCTGGATGCCGACGGACTTGGCCGCGTCCAGGATCGTGGTGTGCTCGGGCACCACGACCTCGCAATTATCGATAGTGAGCTTGACCATATTGAGTGCTCCGCTTTCGGTGTTATCGCTGACAGTGGGGTTGTTGAGCTCTACCATTCCAGGTTCCTCCCTCCGCGGAACGCGCCAAAGCCAAAGTGATCGCAGCGCAGGCAGCGGCTCGCCTCCTGGCGCGCCTCCTGCTCGGTGAGACCCTGCTCGACCAGATTCCAATCGTGGATACGCTCGCCGGCCTCGCGCTCGCCCAGCTCGCAGCGGCCGCACTCATGCTTGCCCTTAAACTGGACGGTCGGCAGCTCGACCTCGAGCTTGATCTTGTGGTCGAAGCCCAGGTAGTGATCGATGTTTGCCGAAGCCACGCGGCCGGCGTTGATGGCACGGATGACGGTGGCGGGGCCGGTCTGGCAGTCGCCGCCGCTAAAGAGGCCATCGAAGTTGGGCACGGCGCCGTCCGAATCGGTGATGACGCAGCCCCACTTGCAGGCAATGCCCATCTCCTCAAACGGCTTGGAATCGATGTCCTGGCCGATGGCGACGAACACGCGCTCGCAGGGGATGACGCGCTCGGGCGTGGCGGCGGCACGCGGAGCCGGACGACCGCGGCGAGGCTCGCCGATAATCTGCGGCTGCACGCGCAGGCCGTTCACGCGACCGTCCTCGCCTGTCTCGATGGCGAGCGGGGCGGTGAGCTCCAGCACCTCGCAGCCCTCGGCCTGGGCGCCGGCGATCTCGGCGTCCTGTGCCGTCATATCGCAGATGCGACGGCGGTAGACGATGCTTACCTTTTCGGCACCGCAGCGCACGGCAGAGCGAGCCACGTCCATGGCCACATTGCCGCCGCCGATGACGCACACGCGCTGGCCGCTCAGGTCGGGCAGCTCGTCATCGCCGATGGCGCGCAGCATCTTGACGGCCGACTCCACGCCGGGCGCCTCTTCGCCCGGAAGGCCGAGCTTCTTATCGCTGTGGGCACCGATGGCCAGGTAGACGGCATCGAACTCGTCGCGCAGGCTGGCAAGCTCCTCGCCGTTCACGGGGTGGTCGAGTTTCACGTCGATGCCGGCGCTCAAGATCCAGTCGATCTCGGCTTGCAGGCGCTCGCGCGGCAGGCGATAGCTGGGGATGCCGTAACGCAGCATGCCGCCCAGGTGGTGACGTTGCTCAAAAATGGTCACCTTGTGGCCCATCACGGCCAGGTAGTAGGCGCAGGAAAGGCCGGCCGGGCCGCCGCCAATCACGGCGATGCGCTTCCCGGTGTTGTCCACTACATGCGGCTTATGGTCGTTGAGGTCACTGTGCTCAACAGCAAAGCGCTTGAGGGCGAGGATATTCATGGGGTCATCGACCATGCCGCGGCGGCAGTGCATCTCGCAGGGATGCTCGCACACCAGGCCGCAGACGAGCGGCAGCGGGTTGTTCTTGCGGATGACCTTGACGGCGTCGGCATAACGGCCCGCCTCGACCAGCGAGATGTAGCCGGGAATGTCGACGTGCGCCGGGCAGCCCGAAACGCACGGGACGCGCGCCTCGCGGTCAAAGCCACAGGAGTGCTCGCGAATGTGGTGCTCAAAATCGTCGCGGAAGCCGCGAATGGCGGTGAGCGCCATGGCGCCGGCCTCGTAACCGATGGCGCAGTCGCTCGAAAGGTAGATAGTGCGGGCCGTGCGTTCAATCAGGTTGAGCGTAGACTCATCGGCGCGCCCTTCGAGCACATCGGCGAGCAGGTCGCTCAGCACGCTCAGGCCCACACGGCAGGGCGTGCACTTGCCGCAGCTCTGGGTGGAGCACAGATTGACGAGCGCTGCCGTAAACTCAACGGGACACGGGGCGAGCGAACTCACCGCCAGACGACGTCCGAGCGCATCGTGCAGGTCGTCCATGACGGCCTGAGCGTGGCTGCGTTCCATTACGTGCAGTCGAGCCATAAGATCCCCTCTCACATGGCAGCCCGGAGGCGAGGCCGGGCGAAGTTGCTACACGCACAACACTGACCTAAAAAGTTGTTAGGTCTCCACGCAGTTCGGCAGGCGGCATGAAATGTCACCCTCAGCGGTGAAATAGAACATTACCGCAGATAAATGCCATATTTGGTAAAACGCGTTACCAAATGACAATGCCCCGCCCACGCAATCACGTGGACGGGGCATTGCTCATGGTATGCGGCCAGCGACCCTGTTGCTTTTACTTAAGCTCGGGCCAGTAACCCTTGTTGGCCTCGATCATGTCGTCGAGAACTTCCTTGGCGACCTTCATCGACGGCACGGTCTTGTTGAGCGTGAAGGCCTTGAGCGCCTTCTCGTACGAACCCTCGATCGTGGCCTCGACCACGAGCTTCTCGGAGTTCAGCTGCTGCATCATGAGGCCTTGCTGGAACAGAGGAATGTTGTCACGGCTGATGACCTCGGGGCCGTTCTTGCCAATGTAGGCAGGCAGCTCGACCATAGCGTCGTAGGGCATGTTGGGGATAGCGCCCTTGTTCTCGCAAATGACCAGGAAGCGCTGCTTGGTATCGTTCTTCAGAGCGATAGCCAGGTCGGCAATCCAGTCGCCGTGGCTGCCCGCATAGAACGTGCTCTCGTCGATCTCGCCGGTCTTCTCGTAGTGGTCGATGCCGTCGAAGAGGTTCTTCTCGCGCGTCTCCTCAACCTCGTTAGCACGGGTGCGCTCGGGGTTGGAATGCTCGACGAACTCCTTCTGCTGCAGGTAGTAGTTCAGATACGTGTTGGGCAGGTACTCCGGGAAGCACTCCAGGATCTCGTACTCGCCCTTCCAGACGTAGTACCAGCTGCCCTTAGTGTGGCGGTTCTGCTCGGGGTGCTCGTCGGTGGCCTCCTCGGGCTTCTTTGCCATGAGCGAGCCCATGCCCTTGAGGTAGGAATCGGGCAGCAGGATCTCATGCTCCTTGATGTACTCGCGCAGCTGCGGGAGCACCTCCTCGCCCTTGTGGCGAATCGAGGTGAACCAACCAAAGTGGTTGAGGCCAAAGTAATCGTACTCGACATCCTTCTTGTCGATATCGAGCGCGGCGCAAACCACGTCGATGATTGCGATCGGCATGTCGCAGATGTTGATGATGCGAGCGTTGGGACGCAGCACGCGGCAGCCCTCGGAGACGATGGCGGCAGGGTTGGAGTAGTTGAGAATCCAGTAGTCCTTCTTGGCGTACTTCTCAACGTCATCGATCAGCTCGACCATGGGGAAGATGGTGCGCATGCCGTAGGCAAGGCCGCCGCAACCGCAAGTCTCCTGACCCACGCAGCCGTGACGCAGCGGAATCTTCTCGTCCTGCTCGCGCATGGCGTAGCCGCCCACGCGCATCTGGGCAAACACGAAGCTGGCGTCGGTAAAAGCCGTCTTTTTGTCGGTGGTCACCGTGAGCTTGATGTCCAGGCCGAGGTCCTCGTGCAAAATCCAGTCCACGAGCACGCCGATCTTGCGCTGGCGCTCCTCGTTGATGTCGTACAGACGAATCTCGTCAACGTCGAGCTCGTCCTTGCGCAGGGCGATGGACTTGACGATGCCGGGGGTAAAGGTGGATCCGCCACCACACAGAGTAATGATCATTGTTTACTGCTCCTTCTCAATTGCGTTTTCGACCTTGTCGCGCATCTCGGCGACCTTCATGCCAAAGATGATCTGGATATTGTTGCCGTTGCGGTTGATGCCGCTGTTGGGCACGTGGTTGATGAGGTTCTCATCGATGAGGTCCGGGTTCTTAACGTTCACGCGGAGACGCGTAAAGCAGTTCTCGAGCTCCTCGATGTTGTCCTTGCCGCCAAGACCTGCGACCAGGTCGGCAATGCCAGCATCGACGCCCTCTGCGGGAGCCGCGGCAACAGCGCCCTGCTTCACCGCAACAGATGCGGCGGCCTCGCCCTCGGCAACGGACTCGGCGAGCTCGGACTCCTCCTCGCGACCAGGCGTGTGGAGGTTGAGCTTCTTGATGAGGAAGGTGAAGAGGAAGAAGTACAGCGCGGCGTTGACGACTCCGAGCACCAGCATAACCGGCCAGTTGGTCTTATCGACGCCAAGAACCAGGTTGGAAACCACGATGTTAATGATGCCGCCTGCAGTCGAAGCGGGCACGGAGAGGACCTTGAGCAGAACCAGGAAGATGCCGGAAAGAACCGAGTGAACGACAAAGAGCACGGGAGCGGCAAAGACAAAGAGGAAGTCCATGGGCTCGGTCACGCAGGAGAGCACGGCGGTGATGATCAGCGGGATAATGACAGCCTTGGTCTTGTCCTTGTTCCCCTTGTAAGCAGTGAAGATAAAGGCGAGACCGATACCGATGTAGGGCCACAGGTTGTTGAAGGTGTAGCTGTTGAAGTAGGTGCTATCGGAGAAGGGCTGACCCGTCATTGCCATCTCGGCAACACGGATGGGATAGGCGCCGGCGATAACCTGATCACCCAGCGTAAGGGTGCCGCCCACATCGGAGAACTGGAACGGGGTGTAGATGAGGTGGTGCAGACCGGTGGGAACGAGCAGCTTGTTGAGCATGCCATAGATAAACAGACCGACGTTGCCCGACTCCTTAATAATGCCGGCAACGGAGGAGATGGCGCCCTGAACCGGAGGCCAAACGATGCAGAAGCCAGCGCCCATGGTCCAGGAAATGATGATCATGATCAGGAACGGAAAGCGAACGCCCGAGAACATCGAAAGGGCAATGGGGAACTGCTTGTTCGAGTACTTGTTGAACACGGCACCGGTGATGCAACCGAGAATGATGCCGCCAAACACGCCGGTATCGAGCACCTGAATGCCCATAACGGTGGCCTGGCCGGTTCCGGTAAGGCCGAGCATACCGCTCGCATCGGCAAGAGAGCCGGTGGCGTTGAGCACGATGTTGTTAGCCTGCAGGAACAGGAAGAACGACATCAGGGCGATCAGCGAAGCATGGCCCTTGTTCTTCTTTGCCATGGCGCCGGCGATGCCAACGCAGAACAGAATCGAGAGGTTGTTGATGATAAACATCAGCGACTGATAGACAACGGCGCCCACAAGCTGGAACGGACCGAAGCCCAGCACGGGGATCATGGCGCAGATGGTCTTGTTGGTCAGAATGATGCCCACGATGAGCAGGATGCCGGCAACCGAGAGATACATCATCGGCTGAACGATCGACTTCGCGAACACCTCCAACGGCGCTTTGAAATTGAACTTCTTTTTTGCGGTCATAGCGGTACTCCCCTTCCTTTTCCGCAAATTAAGACAGATGTGCCCTGGGCAAGACCGTAAGCCTTGCCTTATACCAATCGATGTGTGGGCACGTTATGCCTAGAGACCAGGTTCTCCAAGCAGGTTAACAATGTGATATGCGAGATAGCTCTTCTCGGCATTGGTAACGACAACGTTATAGGTAGACGACAAGTGAGCGGCTATAGCGTCCGCGCACGAGAATGCGCACGGATACGCCGTTTCATCGATTCGGAACAGTGCGTCTCCGTTGATTTGCCCTGCCGTAGGATCGAGCGCTCGCTGTGCGAAAAACTGCAGGTGACGAACGAAACGTTCGTAAGGCAGCGAGGTGTCGTCGAGGGTCGTGGCATAGCGCTCAGAAACAATCGCGAGCACGTCGCGAACAAGCTGGACCGAAACGATCAGACGATCAGAGCGTTGCGGCATGGTGGCGTTGACGATATGCAAGGTAATGAAACCCTGCTCTTCTTCGCTCATCTGGATGCCCATATACTCCTTGATAATCTGCAGCGCACGGCCCGCAAGTGCATACTCCTTGCGATAGAACTGCTGGATCTCGAGCAGCAACGGATTCTCACAGGGGACGCCCTTGCGCTCGCGCTCCAAAGCAAGGCTGATATGGTCTGCGAGAGCAATGAGAATCTTATCGTTGATGTCGGCATTGAGCTCTCGACGAAGCATCTGAACGATTTCCTCGGAAATCACGAGGTTGACGGTGGGGATGGACTCCAAAAGATGTGCCAAGCGGTCGATCGTACGCGAGTCCTGAGAAGTTCCCTCCTGCAACGCGTAGGTCTTTTCGATCGACGCCTCGTCGATGGCATCGCCGGCATGACGGCCAAAGCAGAGGCCTCGACCGATGACGATGAGCTCGGAGCCATCGTCCGAAGTGACCATTGCGACGTTGTTGTTAAAAACTCGCTTGATAACCACGGTACCCACCACAAGAATTTACTCGGAAAGCCAGACGACAGGCTCTTTAACAGCAACAGGGCCGGAAGCATGCTCACGAGGAGTCGAGTTCTCCGAACGCTCACACACGATAACGAAGACCGTGGGATCAAAGCCGGCAGCGCGAACCACGTCGAAATCGACCTCGACGAGGGGCTGGCCCGCGTCGACATGGTCACCCTGGGCAACAAGCGCATGGAAGCCCTTGCCCTCAAGCTTAACAGTGTCGATTCCGATGTGCAGCATCACCTGAGCAGAGCTGTCGTCGGACATGATGCCCAGCGCGTGCTCAGTCGGAAACAGCGCCGCGACGGTGCCGGAAACAGGAGCGCACACCGTTCCCTCTTGGGGAACCACGGCAACGCCATCACCCACCGCACGGCTGCTAAAAGCGGGGTCATTGGTTTTTTCTAGATTAACAAGCTCGCCGGAAACAGGGGCGAGGATTTCGAACTCGGAAGTCGCAGTCGCCTGCTTATCCGAGCCACCCATAAGGCGAGAAAAGAAACCCATGGTGACATGTCCCTTCATAAATATAGCCCAACCAAAATCAATCGAATGCGCCCATTGAGACGCACCCGTTCAAAGACTTTGGTTAGGCCCATGTCCGAGGGGACTCGGTAACCTTCCGCATTTCTTTTTACGGGGGTTATTGTAGGCAACAACAAAGCCAGAATAGTCATTATGACCGGTGAGCGGTATTTTTTCTTCGATAAACGGTATTTAAGCGGCACTTAGGGACGTTCCTTTTCTGCCGGCACTCGGGAACACTCCTCACTCTGGTGCATTGGGGACAGGTTACTTTGCACCAATCATGAGTTGCGGTGAAATAGGGACTGCAAAGCCGCTCAAAAGGCCAAAACAGTCCGTATTCCACCGCAACTTCAAGACGTTGATGCAGATTAACCTGGCCCCATTGCACCAATTTCGTATGCGCTAGATAAAGAGCTCGCATTCCTTCCGCACGACGCAAACCTTGCTCAGCATCTGGGAAACAGCGGATAGCTTGTTGGGATCAAGCTTGCGAGCGCCTCGCGGACATACGGCGATGCAGCGCATGCAGGAGATGCACGCCTCGCCAGCTGCTCGCTTGGGGTCGCCCTTGTCGATAGCACAAACGGGGCACGCCGCGGCGCATGCACCGCAGGAGACGCAATCCCCTGTTGCCTCGGGTGCCATGCGGCGACCTCCAGCTTGTTTATAAGGACGATTGCCGGGGATAGAGGGCTCGGACGCATCCTCAGCCAACAGCTTTTGCTGAATTTGCTGCGCAAACTCTGCGAGCTGCGCCGCATCCTGCGCATCCGGTCGCCCAGCAGCAAACTGACGAGCAACGGAATGTTCTGCAATGGCTGCAACTGCCGCGATCACCCGGAATCCCGCATACTTCGCAACGTCCTCCAGCTCTACGAGCGTGTCCTCAAACGCGCGGTTTCCGTATACACAAACCAAAACAGCCCGAGCCCCGTTGCCGCGCACCATGCCCAACCGGTCAGCCACCACAGCCGGGATTCTACCGGCATACGCCGGCACAGAGATTACGGCCACGTCGTCCTCAGTCATCGAGACAGCGCTGAAATCTAGCCCGCTATCGGTCAGATCGACGGTAACAGTATTCTTGTCCAGCGCTCCAGCCACAAGGCAAGACACCTTCTCCGTTCCACCCGTCGGACTAAACACAATTTCGAATACGCTCATCTAGACACCCTCCCCCTACGCTCAGCAACGCGTCAAGCCGTTTTCACATCCAGCCAGAGTATACGGCACGTGGGGTCCCCGTTTTAATGCACCAAGCACCCCAATGCACCCACCCTACGCTGTCTGCCTCTTCATTTTGCATAAATTATGGTACAGATTGTATATATTTACGGAATACCGCTGTGTTCTCCTGAGGTACCCCATCCTGGCCCGTGCAAAAAACGGAGTATTCTGCAACGTGACCACGCTAGCACCGCCGCGGGTGGGCAAAACTGTAGGGCGCCGTATCATTCTAAGTCCCGACATGGCGAAAATACGCGCCCCTGCTCCGGAAAACGGCGAAATCTGACTCAGAACGCTCGCCAGGGATATCCGAAGGCCACCGTTGGCGACGTCGAATCATATGCAGACAACTCGAACTGCAGAATACTCCAAAAAATGCACGGCGCACCCCATGGGACCCATTGCCGCATGGCAGGAAACAGGTCCACGGCATCCTCTAGATGCATTCCCGAGGAAATCACATTTGAACTAGCGATCGGATACGGCAAACAAAAAAGGGCCCCGAGTGTAGTTGCTCGGGGCCCAAACTCGTCTCGCCTTACCGCGCGACGAGCATGTTACTTGCGCTTGCCGCCGCCGTCGCCGGGACGACGGGAGCTGCTACCACGCTTGCCGCCACGGCTGTTGCCATAGCTGCCGCGGTTATCGCGACCGCCGGCACGGCCGCCACGGGAGCCGGCCTGGTTGCCGCCACGACCACCACGATAGCCGCCACGACGCTCCTCGCGGGTATCGTCGTAGTTGCGCCAGTCATCGCGACGATCGCGGCTGGCACGCGGGTCACGACGATCGCGCGACTCGTTAGAACGACCAGCGCCGCCGCGGCCGCCATTGCCGCGAGCACCCTCGCGGCGCTCGCCGCCGTGGCTACCGCGCTCTTCAAAGCGCTTGCCGCCACGGGACTCACCGCCGCGGGCACCACGCTCACCACGGCCCTCGCCGCCGCGACGCTCATCACGGCCACTGCGCTCGTCATCACGACCGGAACGACGGCGGTCGCCCGCACCGCGCTTGCCACCGCGCGAGCCGCGGCCCTCGTCCTCGCGCTCAACACGACGACGACCGCCGCGATCCTCGTCCTCGCGGCGGCGGCGATGTGCCTCGCCCTGGAACTGCTTGGCACGACGCTCGGCACGGTTGCCACGCGGGGCCTGCTCGACAGCACCGCCGCGCTCCTCGGCAGCCACCTCGCGGGCCACGCTCTCAACAGCCTCGTCCACGCGAGCCCGAACGCCTTCGCGCACGCGGGTCTTGCCGCCGCGCTTGGGACGGCTCGGACGCTCGCCATCGCCGCGACGCTCGTCGCGACCGCGGTTGGAACGACCGGCCACATCGCCGTAGTCATCGCCGTTGCGTTTGCCGTCGCGACGCGCCTGCTCAAGCTTCTTCTTGCTCTTGGACTTGCCGCGCTTGGTCTTCTTCTTCACCTTAAAGGCCGCAGGATCGCGCTCGGGGTCAACCGCGGGCGGATTGGGGCCCACATGCAGGTCGCCGGCCTCGTAGATGTCGGCGGTCTTGTCCATGAGCTTCTCGATCTCGTAGAACTCATCGACATCCTGCTCGGTCACAAACGTGATGGCCCAGCCCAGCTCGCCGGCACGACCCGTACGGCCAATACGGTGGATGTAGTCGGTCGGCTCGGCCGGCACGTCAAAGTTCACGACGTAGCGCACGTCGCTGATGTCGATGCCGCGGGCGAGCACGTCGGTCGCCACCAGCACGTCGACGGTACCGTCGCGGAAGGCCGAAAGGGCACGCTCGCGCTGGGCCTGGCTGCGGTTGCCGTGAATCGCGGCGGCCTTGATGCCCTTGCGCTCCAGACGACGGCAGCAGCTGTCGGCGCGGTGCTTGGTACGCATAAAGACGATGGTGCGCTCCGGGCCCTCCTTTTTGAGGAACTCGGGCAACAGGTTATTCTTGGCCTCGATGGACACCGGGAACACAAACTGGTCGACGGTGTCGGCGGTCGACGTGGCAGGTGCGATCTCCACGCGGGCCGGGTCGCTCACCAGGTCGGTGATCTCGCCCACGGCCTCCTCGTCGAGGGTCGCCGAGAACAGCAGCGTCTGACGCTCGGCCGGCGTCTCGCGCACAATGCGCCGGACGGCGGGCAAAAAGCCCATGTCGAGCATACGGTCGGCCTCGTCGAGCACCAGGACCTTAACCTCGTCCAGGTGGCAGGCGCCCTGCTCGATCAGATCGACCAGACGGCCCGGCGTTGCGACCAGGATGTCGCAGCCGTACTTAAGTGCCGCGGTCTGCGGCTTGTAGCTCACGCCGCCCACGACGGTCACGGCAACATGGCCGGTGACGTCGGCGATTTTGCTTGCGACCTCGTCGATTTGCTGGGCAAGCTCGCGCGTAGGGGTGATGACGAGCATCACGGGGCCGCGACCGTTGCCCTCGGGCTTTTTAGCACCGCGACGACGGTTGCGGCCGCCGCGCTCGCGCACGGGTTTGGGAGGAGCGATGTGCTCCAGATTGTTCATGGTCGGCAGCAAAAAGGCGGCCGTCTTGCCGGTGCCGGTCTGAGCGGCGGCAAGCAGGTCGCGGCCCTCGAGCACCACGGGGATGGAGCCGGCCTGCACGGGCGTCGGCGCCGTGTAGCCCAGGTTCTCGATAGCACGAAGCATCTCGTCGGAGAGGCCCAGCTCGTCAAAGGCGGGCAGGCTCTCGGTAGCGGACTCGACGGCCTGGGCAGCATTGGCCTCATCGGCGGCATCGAAGGCAGCCTGGGTCATGGCCTCGCGGGCCTCGTCCAGGATCTCGGCGTCGGTGACGTCAGATACAGAATTACGCATATGTCGTTGTTCCTTATCTGCACGCGTTATGGGCACGGCATGCGGCCGCGCGGGCGTGCTTGGTAGTGCGCTAATACATACAAAAACGGGTGCGCACAGAGAGGACGTTGCTCAGCACGCTGGCGATCGCTTTGGCAGCCCTATCACGCGCCGTCCAGACGCAGCAGCTCTAAGCGATGGAGCAGATTCGCCGCCGGTTAGTATACCCGCACTCCGTATGCCCCCACGTAAACCACAGATGACGAGGCGGACGGGGCGGGGCTGGCTGATTGTCTCAATCTGTAACATCTACAGGGCAAATCTTCCTCTACGTGTTACGGATCGAGACAAACGGTCGACACAGTTCACAAACGTCTCAATCTGTAACAGTTACCGAGTAAAATCGGCCCAAATTGTTATAGATCAAGACAGAGGGGGATTTCCGTCCAGTCCAAACCAAATCTCTCAGTCTTCCTGCAATTTCGAACATGTGGCCTATAATGTTGCTTTGGTTACGCTATATATTGCGCAGCCATTTAATACATCGCCCACTGGGAGCCATTAATTCCTATCGCCATATTGGCTAGGAAGCAATCAAAGGAGGTATCCGTGGCAGCAGAGACGCCTTGCTCGGTCCTCTATAACGATATTCGCTCGTTCGGCGGTCTTAAACATCTCGAGATCGCCCGAATGCTCATCAATGGAAACTCTTATCTCGGCAGTACCCTGCTCGAGAAATGCTCTTCCAACCGCTCGTATCTCACCCGTTACATCGTCCATCGCAAGCCTGACCAGTGCGCGCCCTCCATCTACAGCGACTTTACCGTCACCACGCTCAACCTTTCCTCGGCAATCTGCAGCAAGCTCGGCGGCGGCGAGTCCGCCTATCGGGCAATCGCCGAGCACTATCGCGGTCCGGCCGCCAACGAAATGATGTCGGCTCTCGCCAGCTACAAGCTGGACAGCCGCCTATATGCAAATGCCCTCAATCGCATCGACAACTTTGACGGCAATGCCGTGCGCGAGAAAAGCACGCTTTACCTTATGCTCTTTGTGGCAACGGGGGCGCTCGCCGATCCCGTTCAGGGCGTGGCCACCGTCGAGCGCTTTTGCGACAGCAAGACGGGCGAGCACTTTGGCACCACCGAAACTACCGTCGGACGTGGCTTTATGAGCAGTCTGGAGCAGCCGCGCACCGTCGCCCCCAACCTCGGTCTGCTCAGAACCCATGCCGACAACTGCGCCGACATGCAAATCCATCCCCTCACACGCGATCCGCACGGCACCGTGATTGGGTCCTTGCCCAAAACCTCGCCCAGCATCACCGATGTGGGCGCCGACGCATCGCGCGAGCATCTTCGCATTTGGCTTGAGGGTGAGCACTGGTACGCCCAGGGCCTTGAATCAACCAACGGCACGGTACTCGAATCGGGTGCAGGCGACGGCGATATTGTGATTGAGCCGCCGCGCGACCAACGCGAGCCTGGCAAGATCTATCCCCCGGTGGAAATAGCCAACAGCGACAGGCTCCATCTGGGTCTCTACACGACATTCCTTGTCATTGTGGACTAGCACGGACGGCGATCGAAAGACGGTCGCCGTCCGTCTTTCGTCTTCTACCTTCTGCGTCGTAAACGACAATACTCGGCGGTATACGTGGGCAGTGCGGCTATCATGGTGCTTTACCGATATTCGCACTGCTCACGTATACGTGCGGCAACCCATGCCAGACAAAGGATCGCCATGGATACTACCGATAGCGCCTATGGCGACAAACTCATCCGTCTCGATACGTTCGATACCGCCGTGGCGGTCGACCCCAGCGCCGAGGACGACGCCAAGCGTCGGTTTATGACGCTTATTCTCCAGACGGCCCACTGCAACAACGGCAACATCGGGCACGTGCTGTGCGCGACCAACACGAGCGGCGAGGTCTTTGCCGTCAAGCTACTCAAGGACAACGCCATCCTTTCCGGCCAAGCCCCCGACCGCTCCGCCGAGCAATCGGCAGCGCACCTGGCCAACACCGCCGCGCTGTTCGAGGAGTACCGTCATCTGTGTACCGTCTCGCACCTGCGCGGATTTCCACGCGTCTATGGCTACGGATCGTGCGAGGATGACCCGCTCATCCTCATGGAGTGGGTCGAGGGAACCTCGCTCAAGCAGGCGCTGCCCCTGCTTCCGCACGACGCCTCGGGCGGGCTGACCACCCAGATGGTCGCCGCCGTCGGAAACGCCGTGCTTCGTGCGCTCTTGATGACCCAAGGCCTCGTGAATCCGGTCATCCATCGCGACCTGTCGCCTGCCAATATCATGTTCCGCACCTCCAGCCGAACGCTCGAGCAGCAGATTGCCGATTGTTCCTTTGACCCCTGCCTCATCGACATGGGCTCCGCGACCATGGCTCTCGGCGACGACACGATCACCCGGCGCGCCGACATCTGGCGCTTTGCCACACCCGCATACGCCGCGCCCGAGATGCTCACGCAGGATATCGAAGGCATCGCGGCCCTTCGCCGTTCGCCGGCAATCGACGTCTATGCGCTTTCGAGCATTCTGTACCAGCTCTACAGCGGTCGCAAACCGTTTGACTTTGAGTCGACGGACGCCGCTGCAACCGGCTCGTTCTATCTCGTAAAGACCAAGACCAAGCCGGCACCGCTCGAGCCGCGCTGCGAGGGCGATGAAGCGCTCGTCAAAATCATCATGAAGGGTCTCTCAGTCGAGCAGTGCGATCGTCCCACCGAGCAGCAGATGCTCGAGGTGCTCTCGGCATACCTCACCGATGCCGAATCCGAGGGCCGCGAAGGCGCGGGCAGTGACGCCGCAATCGACATCGACTCCGGTACGCACCTTAAGGTCGACGTCGCCGGCGAGCGCGCGCGAGAGATCCTGGAGCAGGCCCGGAACGATGCCATGACCCGCCGTCGCTTTATTATCGGCGGCGTCGCTGCAGTCGTTGCGGGGCTCGGCGTCATTGGCGCGGCAACCCATGGCTTTGGCATCCCCGACTACCTCGATGGCATCCGCGGTTCACTTGACGACTACACCTGGGATCAGCTGCAGGAGATTTCGCTCAAGATTAAGGCCGCCGAGACCCGTAGCGAGGCACGCGAGATTGCCAAGCGCTATCACCTGCTCGATGCCGATGGGCGTATCCCCTATCCGTGTACCAAGCGCGTCACGCTCACCAACGGGCTGCAGGTTGGCGCGCAGCTTGTGGGTATCCGCCACGACGAGCTTCTAGACGGTACGGGCAAGGCCGGGCTGACGTTTATGTTCGACGCGGGTATTGCCGAGCGCAACGCTGCAGCTGAACCGCCGAGCGCCGGCTGGGCAGATTGCGAGCTGCGGGAATGGCTCAACGGCGACGGCCTTAAGCTGCTGCCCAATGAGCTACGCGCACTCATCAAATCTGTCAAAAAGGTCTCGAATAACGCTGGCGCCGCCAACAGTGCATCGTGTCTGAGCGAGTTGCCCGCAACCCTTTGGCTGCCCGCCATGGTCGAGCTGTGCGGTACGCAACCGCCCGATTCGTTTGCCAAGGACTATCACTACCTGGCAGACATCTACAACAGCGAGGGCAAGGAGTACCAACTCTTCCGCGAGCTCAAGGTGAGCCCGTATTCCACGAACGAGACGATGGTCCGTCAGTGGAAGGGCAAGGACACCTGCTGGTGGGAGCGCACGGTGAGCCCCGACTCATCGGAGACCGAAGGCACGCTCTACATAAACCGTGTGGGCCACGACGGCGACGCCTTTACGTACGCAACGCCTGCGGACAAGCCAAACAAACGAACCTGCGTGATCCCCGGATTCTGTATCTAGAGAGCGGGCGTCTTGCCGTGACGGGACCCCTCCCCGGCAATTGTCTCAATCTGTAACAGTTAGAGGTCATATTTGCTGCTAGATGTTACAGAACGAGACATTAGCTTGCCGAGAACTTCGACTCATAAATGTGACTCAAGTGTGTCGATATTTTCTTGCCAATGTTGCGCAACAGAAACCCTTTCGGCGGTCGTAACGTACGAATTGTCATAGGTACCCCTTCAACGATTGGGAGAAGAAATGGCAAAGTACGCACCTAAACACTTGGAAGTCTCAGGCGGCGCCGAGCCCCATCGCGCATTCGCGGGTCACAAGACCGCGCGACTCGCCGTCACCGCAGCCACCACCATCGCAATGACCGGCTCGTCGTTGCTCGCCCCGTTCTCGGCATTTGCCAACGATCTGAGCGACACCACGGCACAGGACGCAATCATGTCCCCGCTCGCCGCGCACGCCGGCGAGGCGGCAGGCTCCGCAGTAAAGACGAACGCCCAGAAAATTGCCGACTTGCAGGCCGCAATCGACGCCGCAAAGGCTGCCGAGGCAGAAGCCAAGTCCGACTACGACACGGCGGTTGCCCCCTATACCGAAAAGCAGACGGTCCGCGACAACGCCCAGACTGCCTACGACGCTTCCGTCTCCGACAATTCGCAGGCAGAAGCCGCCGCGCGTGCCGAATACGCCCGTCAACTCGATGAAAGCGTCAAGGCGGCCAACAGCGCCAGCGCCACGTTAAAGGATGCCCAGAGCAAGCTCGACACGGCCAAGGCCGATGCCGAAAGCAAGACGAAGGCACTCGACTCCGCAAAGCAGGCGGCAGCCGACGCACGGGCCAAGCTTGAGGAAGCCCAGAAGGCAGCCGCCAACGCAACGCCGGAGGAAATCAAGGCCGCCGAGCAGTCTGCCGCAGATGCCCAGAAGGTTCTTGACCAGGCAAAGGCCGCAAAAACCGCTGCCGACTCCGCACTCGCCGATGCCCAGCAGGCTCGGAGCGCCGCGCAGAGCGCTTACAACGAGGCGTCAGGCACGCTGGCTTCCGCTCAGCAGGCAAAGACCGCCGCGGATGGTAAGGCAGTCGCGGCACAGGCAGCGTATGACAGCGCGCAAGCCGATTTGGCAGCCGCAAAGGCAGGCGCCGAGGGCCCGGAGTATGACGCCGCTCAGGCAAAGGTCGATGCCGCCCAAAGCGCACTCGATCAGGCGAAGCAGCAGCAGGCGGCTGCCGAAGCAGGTCTTTCTCAGGCAAATAGTGACGTTGCATCCAAGCGGGACGCCCTCACCGGTGCCGAAAGCGAGCTCGAAGCCAAGAAGCAGACAGTCGCAGCAGCCGAAAATGATGTAACGGCAGCCCAGGCGAAAGCCGATGCGGCGCAATCGGAGTTGACCTCGGCAAAGCAGGTGCATGCTGCCGAGCTGGAGAAGGCAAAGGCCGCTCAGAAACAAGTCGACCAGGCAAAAGCCGAGAAGGAGCAAGCAGACAAGGCGCTCGAAACTGCCAAGACAAACCAGGCGGCCGCCGATCAAGCCGTTGTCGATGCACAAAAAGCATACGATACGTGCAAGGCGGCAGCCGATAAGGCTACGACGGCGGAGGCGCAGAGCGTCATCGGCTTTTACCAATTCATCGGTGCCAACGATGCTGCAGACATCATCTATAAGCAGAGCGACTTAAACCCAACGACCATCGGCGATAAAAAGGACGGCACGTCACTCGACAACGCCAAGCTTTCGTTTGGCAAGCTGCGCGAGATTAATGAATATCGCAAAAGCGTCGGCCTTAGCGAACTTAAGGTGACGGCCGAGCAGATGGCAATTGCTCAGTCGAACTCCAATTACTCAGACGCCATGCTAGACCATTCAGACTATGCGCGATTCGAAAATGCCGCATGGAACTATGACTTGAAAAGAAATGTCGCACACCAGTGGGTTGATGAGGAAAAGAATATATTTGACCAGGCCGCAGCGAAAGCCGGCCTTGGCGAAATTGCCCCCAAAGATGCTTGGGATACTTTCTGGAGCCACGGCACCGAATTCGGAGAGCAAAAGGTAGGCTTTGGCACCGTCGGCCACTATTTGAATATCGTACAGCCTGACGCCAAAACCATGGGATACGGCATTAATTCTCGAGGAACTCATCTCTCATATACCTACATCTTGGAGGTTGACGACAACTACGGTTCGTACGAGAAAGAATATTCAATCGATGAACTCGAGAGTCTCTTTGATCAGTATCAGCTGAGTCTCTCCAAGGCCAGCGAAAACCTTGCCGCTGCAAAAGCGAACCTTGAGCAAAAGCGCAGCACAGCGGCATCGAAAGCCGATGCCGTAAAGGCAGCAGAGACCCTCGTCGCTCAAAAGCGAGAAGGCGTTGATACCGCGAACAGCAACCTTGCCACCGAAAATGGCAACGTGGCAGGTGCCGCTGCCGAGGTCGCTCAAGCAGAGCAGAATCTCGCCAAGGCAAACGGAAAAGTTGCCGAAGCCGAAGACCAGGTTAAAGCCGCCCAAAGCAACGTGGCGCCCGCAGAGCAGGTCGTCAACCAGAAGCGCGCCGAGCTTAAGGCATCGCAAGAGCAAGCCGCTCAGAGTCAGAAGAAGGTTGATGACGCCAAGGCAGAGGCTCTCTTAAAGCAGCAGGCTCTGCAAGATGCAAGGAAGGAACTTGCCAAGTATTCTGCCGATGTTGCTGCGGCCCAGGAGAAGGCTGACAAGGCCCATCAAACGCTCGATGAAGCCACGGCGGCTCAGACGTCTGCCCAGAGCGCTCTTGAAAAGGCGGAGCGCGACGCGGCTGCCAAGAAGCAGGCCCTCACTATCGCCAAGGACGGCGTCGAGGCCAAGGCAGCGACCGCGGAGCACGCCGCGAGCGATCTGACCACGGCGGAAAACGACTTTGCTTCAAAGCAGGCACATGCCGATGCGTTGAACAACGCGGCCGATAATCTCGCCACGGCCGAGGCAGCCAAGAAGGACGCCGACGCAGCAGTGACTGCGGCCGAAACTGCTCTTAGTGCGACGAATGATGCCGTAGCGAACGCCGAGCAGGCGGTCGAGAATTCTCAGGCCGCACCGGACGCCGCTGCCGCCGCTCTCGGAAAGCTCAAGTCCGTCAATGTCGAAAACGGCATCGCAACCGGCTCCGATGCAAACGCGAACGATACACTCAATGCCCTCTTTGCCAAGTGCGTCGCCGCCAAGCAGGCAGAACATAACGCAAAGGCCGCACTTGATGCCGCTCAGGCAGACCTTGATGCTGCGACGCCCGCCTACACCGCGGCGCTCAATGCCTACAACGAGGCGAAGGCAAAACGCGTAGCCGCCGAGCAAGCCCTGAAGGACGAGATCGCCCGCCAGGAGCAAGAGGCAGCGAAGGCCGAGCAGGCCAAGATCACGCAGGCTGCCGCTAAGCCGGTTGCTGGAAAGCCGTCTACCGGCAACGCCAAGACGGCCGCCAACTCGGCACTTCCCACCACGGGCGACAAAGCTGCGCTCGCCGGTGAGACGTTTGTCATCGGAGGCGTCGTGCTTGTAGCCGCCGGCGTCTTCCTAACCGACAAGAAACGTCGTCAGGAGTAGGGATTTCGGGAGGACGGCTTCTCCTCCCTCCCACTGCTTCGCAAACCCTGCTCAGCATGCGCCGGGGTGCCCATCTCGCGGGCGCCCCGGCGTTTTACGTTGTATAGCCGGGGCATCTGCTCCGAGATTGTCTCGATCTGTAACAACTAGGACCCAAATATCGGTCTTACTGTTACAGATTGAGATGTTCGGGTTACCCTCGAATGGTTTGTCTCGATCTGTAACATCTAGCAGGCAAAACAGTCCCCAGATGTTACAGATTGAGACGTTAAGTTGTGGCTCGATGTAATATCTAGATCTGTAACAGTTACTCGACAAAAACGGGTCTAGTTGTTACAGATTGAGACATTAGACCGGCTACGGTCCGCCGACCTGGCTATCACCTCGGCCAATAACAGAATGGCATACATTTCAATCTCCACTGTATACCCCCAGGGGGTATGGGTGTATAGTATCAGCAGGTTAACAATTCCAACACCAAATTACAGAAAGGAGAAGCCATGGCTCAGGATAAGTTTGACGTGGGCGGTATGACGTGCGCCGCGTGCCAAGCGCACGTGGACCGTGCCGTGAGCAAGCTCGACGGCGTCCAAAGCGTCGCGGTCAACCTGCTCGCCGGCTCCATGCTGGTCGACTACGACCCCGCGCAGGTCTCCCCCGACGACATCTGTACCGCCGTCGATCGCGCGGGTTATTCGGCCTCGCCCGTTAGCACGGGCACCGATGCCGCCAACTCAAACGGCAACGCGCAAGCCAGGTCCGGCGCCGCCCATATGGAGTCGCCGACCAAAAAGTTGGAGGCCGCCGCCTCTGCCATGCGCACCCGCCTCATCATCTCGATCATCTTCCTCATCCCACTGTTCTACATAGGCATGGGGCACATGCTCGGTTGGCCACTGCCCGGCGTCTTCACCGACCACACCCACAGCATGACGCTCGCGCTCACCGAGCTCGTCCTGCTCATTCCCATCGTCTACGTCAACGACGCATACTTTATCAACGGGTTTAAATCGCTTACGCACGGCGCGCCTACCATGGACGCCCTTATTGCCGTGGGCGCCACCGCGTCCATCGCCTGGTCGCTCTACGCCATGTTCATCATGGCCGACCAGCTAGCCGCGGGTCAGGTCCACGAGGCCATGATGACGAGCATGGACAACCTGTATTTTGAGAGCGCCGGCACGATCTTGTCGCTCGTCACCGTAGGCAAATATCTCGAGACGCGCAGCAAATCCAAGACTGGCGGCGCCATCGAGGCGCTCATTGACCTGGCGCCCAAGACCGCGACCGTCGTGGCCGTCGACGGTACCGAGACCACCGTCGATGTCGATGCCATTCTGCCCGGCCAGGTGCTGCGTGTGCGCCCCGGCGAGTCCATCCCTGTCGACGGCGTGGTACTCGAGGGCGCTTCGGCCGTGGACGAAAGCGCACTGACCGGCGAGTCCATCCCCGTGGAGAAGACCGCCGGCGCCACCGTCAACGCCGCCACCGTCAACCGCACCGGATCGTTTACCTTCCGCGCTACGCGTGTGGGCGCTGACACGTCGCTCGCCAAGATTATCCAGCTCGTCGAGGACGCCAACGCCACCAAGGCACCCATTGCTCGACTGGCCGACAAGGTCGCCGGCGTGTTCGTGCCTGTGGTATTCGTGATCTCGGCCGTGACCTTTGTGGTGTGGATGGCACTGACCAGCGACGTGAATGAGGCGCTCACCTCCGCCGTCGCTGTGCTGGTGATCAGCTGCCCGTGCGCGCTGGGCCTGGCCACGCCCGTCGCCATTATGGTCGGCACCGGCAAGGGCGCCGAGATGGGCATTCTGTTTAAGAGCGCCGAGGCGCTGGAGAACCTGCGCAGCGTGGGCACCGTGGTGCTCGATAAGACGGGCACGGTCACCCGCGGCAAGCCTGCCGTGACCAATATCGTGGTAGCCACGCGCGCTGACGGCTCGCCCGCCATGAGCGAAAAGGCGCTGCTCAAGTTGGCCGCCGCGTTGGAGCGCTCGAGCGAGCACCCGCTGGCCGAGGCGATTATGGCCGAGTGTGAGACACGCGGGATCGTCGCGCGCATGGTCGAGGACTTTACTGCCGTGCCCGGGCGAGGCGTTACGGCGCGCGAGGGGCAAAACGCCATTGCAGCCGGCAACGTACGCCTGATGGACGAGCTGGGCGTTACCGTGCCCGCGGGTCTTGCCGAACAATTTGCCGCCGAGGGCAAGACGCCGCTGTTCTTTGCCAAGAACGGCGAGCTTGCCGGCACCATTGCCGTGGCTGACGAGGTCAAGGAGACGAGCGCCGGGGCCATCGCCGCACTGCGCTCGCTTGGCATCGACGTGCGCATGCTCACCGGCGACAACCACGTGACGGCCGAGGCCATCGCCCGCCGCGTGGGACTGACCAGCAAGCAGGTCATCGCCGACGTGCTTCCCGCCGACAAGGAGCGCCACGTGCGCGAGCTGCAGGATGCGGGCAGTAAGGTCGCCATGGTGGGCGACGGCATCAACGACTCCCCCGCCCTGGCGCGCGCCGACGTGGGCCTTGCTATCGGCACCGGCGCCGACATCGCCAAGGAGGGCGCCGACGTGGTACTCATGCGCAGCGACCTCATGGACGTCGCCCGCGCCATCGAGCTTTCGCGCGCCACGATCCGCAACATCAAGCAGGACCTGTTCTGGGCGCTGTTCTACAACGGCATCGGCATTCCGCTGGCGGCGGGCGTGTTCTTCCCGCTCACCGGGTGGCAGCTCTCGCCGATGTTTGGCGCCGCGGCCATGAGCCTGTCGAGCGTATGTGTCGTAAGCAACGCTCTGCGCCTAAAATCCTTTAAGCCCAAAGTGGCAAAATAGGATCACCATTAAGTCCATTTAGAACGGGTTTTCCAGGTGCCCGAGATTGACCTGAAAGAGGAGCGACGCGTACTTTGGTACGCGAGCGACGGCTTGAAGGTCAAGGTCGGGTGCCTGGGAAAGCCGACACAACAGAGAGGAATACCCATGCGTTTCACAATCAAGACTTCCGGCCTCATGTGCGGCCACTGCGACGCCACCGTCGAGACGGCGCTGCTCAACGTAGCCGGCGTGACCGACGCCGACGCCGATCACGAGACCCAGACCGTCCAAGTGGAGTGCGCCGACACCGTGACCGCCGAGCAGCTCGCCGCCGCTGTCGAGGCCGCGGGCGAGAAGTTCCACGCCCTGTCCGTGGCCGCCGCGTAGCAGCTACCAGAAGCATTCGACCCCATCGACCAGAAACGAGGACCCGCTATGATGGCAGACCATAAATCGGTGACCCGCATGCTCAAGACGGCACGCGGTCAGATCGACGGCATCCTGCGGATGGTCGATGAGGACCGCTACTGCGTCGATATTTCCACGCAGCTCATGGCCACACAGGCGCTCCTCGCGCGCATTAACGCCGACGTGCTCAAGGCGCATATCGAGGGCTGCGTGACTTCGGCAATCGAATCGGGCGACGAAGACCTCAAAGCCGCCAAGCTCGCCGAAATCGAACGCGTCGTCGACAAACTCTCCAAGTAATTGGGGCATTGGGGACAGACTTCTTTGCACCGTCTTGGTATTCCGGGGACAGGTACGTTTGCACCACATTGGTGCAGATTAACCTGTCCCCCTTGCTCTAAATCGGGTATAAAGGCGTGCGGCATATCGAATGAAAGGCAATTTGCATGAATGACTTTATGAAGGGCCGCAATGGCGCTGACGAACTCACCATCGTGATGGGCTTCGCAGGCATTATCATCGCCATGATCGGTTCGATGGCTCGTATCCAGTGGCTCAGCTGGATTGCCATCGCCGTAATCGTGATTGGCGTGCTGCGCGGCCTGTCCAAAAATATCGATGCACGTCGCAAGGAGAACGAGGCCTTTGTCGCCGCGACTGCAAACGTACCCGGCTTGGGCAAGTTTGTAGCTAGCTTGGGCGGCGGAGCTGCAGCGGCCAACGCCTCGCGCGCAGCCGGTACTAGCAAGGAAGACTTTGAACGTGCCAAGCGCACAGCCAAGAAGATGTGGAAGGGCCGCAAGACCACGGCCTATCTCAAGTGCCCCAACTGCGGCCAGATGCTCTCCGTTCCCAAGGGCAAAGGCAAGATCCGCGTCACCTGCCCCAAGTGCCATGCCAAGATGGAGACGCGCTCATAGCCGCCATACCATGGGACAAATAAAAGCCGAGGCCTCGCACTGGGACCTCGGCTTTTTCTGATTATGACAAAAGGATTGTCCCTTTGTCGCATCGCCATATCGCGCGCTTACGCCACGCCATCGCGGGCAAGCTCCTCGGCCAACGCCTCGGCAGGCATGGCCATAATCGCGTCGAGCTCGGCGTCCACCTCGGGAATACGCTTCACCTTGAGTTTGCGCACCAGATCACCACGGCACATCACGTGCATCGGCTCACGCAGTGCGCACAGGTCATCGAGCGGATTCTTGCGCGTCACCAGGATATCGGCGGCCTTGCCGCACTCGATTGTGCCGGTCTCGCCGCCCAGCCCCAGCAGCTCGGCATTGACCTGCGTGGCCGTATGCAGCGCGAAGGCGTTACTCACACCCACGTACTTGGCAAAATAGGCCACCTCACGCCACATGTCGTACTGCGTCACGAACGGGCAGCTCGAGTCCGTGCCAAGGCCCACCTTAACGCCAGCTTCCAGTGCGGCACGGGCGCTCTCGATGATGCCCGAGCACACGATGTCGCCGTTCTTCTTTTGTGTATCGGTCGAATGGGTCTTTTCCGGGTCGAGCAATACAAACGGCAGCGCCGGGCTGATAGTGCAGGTAACGCTGGGCGCACGCCCCTCGAGCTGCGTGCCCGCGGTGCCACGGTACAGCTCCAGAATCTCGGACGTCAACGGAGCGCCGTGCTCAATCGTGTCAACGCCGGCCTCAAGCGCAACCTTCACACCCTCGGTACTCTCGACATGGGCCATGACCGGAAGGCCCATATCGTGCGCCGCCTTGCACGCCGCCGCGGCAACCTCCACCGGCATACGCAGCACGCCCGGCTCGCCCACCTCGGTCGCATCGAACACACCGCCCGTTACGAACAGCTTAATGACGTCGGCACCGCGCGCATACAGGTCGCGCACCTGTTCGGCTGCCTCGGCGGGACTGTTTGCCACCTGGGCGAACAAGCCCGCACCATGGCCGCCCGGCACCGTGACGCCCGTTCCCGGCGCCACCAGGCGAGGACCTTGATACTTGCCGGCGTCGATGGCATTACGAACGGCGATGTCGGCAAACAGTGGGTCGCCCGCGCCGCGCACCGTGGTCACGCCGCTTGCCAGTTGTTGTTGGGCGCTGCCCTTAAGAATATGGCGCACGATGGCGCGCCCCACGGGATTATCGAGCTTCTTCATCAGCGCGCCCGCATCGCCCGCCGAAACCGGCTTGCCCGAACCGCACAGATGCACATGCATATTGATGAGACCGGGCATGAGATACGCACCTGCCAGGTCGATGACCTCGGCACCTGCAGGTGCCTGCGCCACAGCACTCGGCCCCATCCACGTGATGACACCGCGCTCAACAGTCACGGCCATATCGGGTTGCGGCTCCATATGCTCCGAACCATCCAGGACGGTCGCATTGATAAACAACGTGGAACGATCGGCAGACGCCATATCGAGCTCCTCCCTCGCAATTAACTTGAACATTTGTCCATTATCACCTAATGCAGCGAACTGAAGTCAAACATATCGGTTAACGGAGGGAAGAGGGGATGTGGGGGACGGAATACGTTGCAGCCCCATCCCAGCAACATCAGGGGAATGTCTCGAACTGTAACAGGTACAGGGTTATTGGGCCCCTTGATGTTACAGATCGAGACATTCGGTCGACGTTTCACCGGTTTGTCTCGATCTGTAACAGTTACGAACTCAAATAACCTCTAAACGTTACAGATTGAGACAAAACCTCTCAGCGCCCATACCACCGGCATCTCCATTCCTCAGCCAAATCAGCCCGTCGCGGAATACCCGCCAGCCTCATTTTCTCGACCAGCTTCCCCGGGTCTTTGAGTTCGTTAAACGTAAACCGAAGCACCTTATGCCCGAGCATTGTCAGATGGGACTCCCGTTGACGTTCTGCCACGAATGGGTCGACCGACTCCCGACCCTCGCCGTTCTGCAAGGTGTACTTCCCCTTTCCGTCGAGCTCGCCGATGACACACGTCCCGTTCTCGAGCCGCCAAAAATAGTCGACGCGAAACACCTGGCTCGGATCGAGCGGGTCGCGAAACTCCACCTGCAGCTCCGGAACCGGAAAGCCGTACGCAATAAAGAACGCTCGGAACCGAGACTCGCCGCCGTTTTCGGACAGCCCGTCCGCATACGACGCAATCACCTGTGCCCTGCGATACCCTCGCCTGCCCTTACAATCGACGCGGAGGCGCTCGCACAAATCCCCACGCGATACGCCTTTCGCCCGCAGTGCAGAATCGGCAATCGCCAACCCGTAGGAGAACGGCGCACGCAGCAAGCAATCATCTACCGTGCGCCAAAACGGCGTCGCCCACACGCCGTCGACTTGTTCAAGCGCACCCGCCGCCTGCGGACGCAACAGCCGACATCCTGCACTCAGCGGCACCGAGCAACCTGTCTTAACAAGATAACGCGGCCCGAGCAGATCATTCGGCACCTCCAGACCCCATATCAGTGCGGCGTCATATCCCCAAAACGCCCAATCGGGATGAAATTCCGCAAGCCCTCTGATAGTCCTCAGTGCTCGCTCCGTCAGCGTCAATGCATCCCAATCATGCTGAAAACAGAACAGGTACGGCTCGGGCTCCGCAATATCGTCGGTTCCAACATGGCGTCGCAACCACATGAGCTCGGTATTGTCATGCGTTGCGAGCAGCGTACCTTGCTCGGTCGCCTCCGTGAGCCGCGCGAGCATCCTGTTCCGCGCCAACGTGTTGCGAGTCGCATGTTTGTGTTTGAGAACGGTATTAGACACTTTCATCACCACCACGTCAGACAAATGGACCATCGTCACCGTTGCCTCCGCTGACAAATGTCTTGATCTGTAACAGGAAGACCGATTTTTGGCCGCTAGATGTTACAGATCGAGATCTTTCGACACCGCGTCCAACCTTTGTCTCAATTTGTAACAGGTAGGTCGAGTTTTGGCCTGTAGATGTTACAGATTGAGACATTCCCCCAACCAGGTGCCAAACGTCTCGATCTGTAACAGTTAGACGTTCTCCAGGGCCCTAAACGTTACAGATTTAGACAAATCAGCAGCGCCCAAGCATTCGTCTCGATCTGTAACAGGTAGACCGGTTTTTTGTCCCTAAACGTTACAGATCGAGACAAATAGACACGCGGCGGCGCTGCGACAGCCCATCCCTTACTCCCACTCCTGCTCGTAGATGTTGAGCGACTTTACGTACCGCCCCTGGGCGCCCATGATGTCGCGGACCAGACGCAAGAAGAAACTGATGCACGAGGTGTCAAAGCCATCCTGCAGGTCCTCCGGATGCACCGCACCAGGCCCATCGACCGCCGTGTCACTCAGGCGTGCGATGTCATACAGATAGAGTTGTCCCGCCGTCAGCCAGACATCGTCGACGCAGGCGAGGCGCACCGCAATCGCTCCGTCGCTCCAATGCTCCTTTTGCACGATATGCGGATCGTAGACGTCAAAGCGACGGTCGGTGCGTGTGTCCTTCAGCGCGACCATACCAGTCGCAGGATCCTTGTCCAAAATGCCAAAGCGCGAGAAATACTGCGTGTCGCATACCTGCTCGAGCCGCTTGAGCGAGGCAGGCGAAAGCGATGCCGGCGGCTCATCAACATACAGCTCGAGCAGCGTCTTGCCATGGCGATAGGGGCGCTCGAAGAGCAGCCAATCGGTAAATGCCATGTTGTAGGCCATGATTTCGTTTTGGGAAGGCTCGGTGCAATAGCCGAGCCACGGGTCGACAATGATCTCGAACTGCTCGCGCGCCGGCTCCAAAAACTGAAACTTCCGCAGCATCCAAAAATGGGCCATGTCGGCAATATCGTTGCCAACGGCTTCGGCCAGATGCGCTCGGTCTAAAACGTGGTCAGTCACGGCATCCTCCTCAAACTGATGAACCTCAATTTGAGCTTACGAGGAGGGTGGGCAGCCACTGTCAGCACGGACAAAATAGGCCTCCGGCTGCAAACCAACTGCTGACCAAACACTTGACGGGATGCTTGACCGAAAATGCGCACCGCAATAAAACCGCAGGTAAACATAGACGGCCAACCCGCCCTTTTGAGCCATATGCCCACAGCCACCACAGAAACAACAGGTGACCACAGCTCAAGAAAACGCCGAATGGACACTCGCGCGTCGACAAACGAGCAAATCGGTCGCAAACCCGCAAGAAGTGTCCCCGAATGCCGACCCAAAAGGAACGTCCCCAGCATGCCGGCACTTGGGGACGTTCCTTATGTGCCGGCCGTTGGGGACAGCCCTTGACGATTCAGCTGTGGACAGCCGCCTTACAGCTCCAGCGCGTCGGCGACTTCGGCAGCGCAGGCCAGGGCATCGGCCACGGCGTTTACCACGAGTGAGCTGCCGTTGCGAGCATCACCCGCCACATACACCGGCGCGGCATCCGCGGCGACGCCGTCGACACGAGCCGCAAGGTGCGAGCCCTCGGCAGCCATCACCGGCAGCGGACGACCAGCGGTGGCAACAGGCACGCCAACGGCGTCGAACACACTGTGCTCCGGGCCCGTGAAGCCGCAGGCGATGAGCACCAGCTGCGCCGGTACCTCGTGCTCGGAGCCCGCGATGCGCTCGGGCTTTCCCGCCGACCAGTCCAGATCGACCACGCGCAGACCCGCAGCCGCGCCCTTCTTGTCCAGCAGCACCTCGAGCGTATCCACGCCCCAGGCACGCATCTCGCCACCCATCGCAGCGATAGCCTCCTGCTGGCCGTAGTCGGTCTTCTTAACGTTGGGCCACTGCGGCCAGGGGTTGCTCGCCGCGCGCTTATCGGGCGCAGCCGGCAAGAACTCAAACTGGCGCACGCTGCGCGCACCCTGACGTACCGCGGTGCCCACGCAGTCGTTACCGGTATCGCCGCCGCCAATGACCACGACGTCCAGGCCGCATGCATCGATGACAGGCTCGCCGCCATCGAGCACCGAGGCGGTCGAAGCCGTCAGGTAGTCCACGGCATACACCACGCCCGGGGCATCAATGTTCGCAGCCGAAAGCCCACGCGGAGCACGAGCGCCGGCAGCCACCACGGCGGCGTCAAAGTCGTCGAGCTTGGCGGTAACCTTGGGATCGCTCACGTCAGCACCCAGCTCGAACACAATGCCCAGCTCGCGCATAAGTGCCACGCGACGCTCGACCACGGACTTCTCGAGCTTCATGTTGGGAATGCCGTACATGAGCAGGCCGCCCGGGCGGTCGTCACGCTCAAACACCGTCACGCGGGCACCGCGACGCGCAAGCTCCCATGCTGCCGCCAGACCAGCAGGACCAGAGCCCACCACGGCAACCGTGGGCGCGCCCTCCCCTGCCGGCTCAAAGCGGCGCGGACCGCCGTTGGCCCACTCATGGTCGCTGATCGCACGCTCGTTGTCATGGATCGTCGTGGGTTGGCCATCGACCGAACCCAGGTTGCACGCGGCCTCGCACAACGCCGGGCACACGCGACTCGTAAACTCGGGCATGGGCGAGGTGAGCGACAGGCGCTCGACAGCCTCATCCCAGCGGCCGCGGTACACCAGCTCATTCCACTCGGGAATCAGGTTGTGCAGCGGGCAGCCGCTCGGGCGTGCCTTGCCAAAGCTCGCGCCCATCTGACAAAACGCCACACCACACATCATGCAGCGGCTCGCCTGGGCACGGCGCGCATCGTCGTCGAGCTCCACGTACAGCGGATCGAAATCGCGGCTGCGCTCCTCCACGGGGCGCAGCTCGTGGGTCACGCGATCGATATCAAGAAAAGCACCGGGCTTACCCATGGCACTTACGCCTCCTTCTTGGTCGAAGCAACAGAGCTGGCGGTGGCGGGCGCAGCGCCAGCGACACCACCCGCCACATCAAAGCGAGCGACATCGGCGGCGTCGGCGCGACCGGTCACAATGTCAAACGCCAGCTCCTCTGCCTGCGCATGCGTCTTGCCGGCAGCCTCGGCGGCGGCGACAATCGCCAGCACGCGCTCGTACTCGGTTGGAATGACCTTCACAAAGTGCTTGCTCATCGTCTCAAAGCTGTAGAGCAGCTTAATGCCGCGCGGGCTCTGCGTCGCGTCCACGTGCTCCTGGACGAGCGCACGAATCTGCGCCAGCTCACCGGCCGTCGGGGCTTTAAGCTCAACGCTCTCGTGGTTCACACGGGCATCGAGCGTGCCGTACTGGTCAAAGACGTAAGCCACGCCACCCGTCATGCCGGCGGCGAAGTTCTGCCCGACCTCGCCCAGGATGAGCGCCAGACCTCCCGTCATGTACTCGCAGCCATGGTTGCCGCAGCCCTCGACCACCACCGTGGCACCGGAGTTGCGTACGCCAAAGCGCTGGCCGGCCAGGCCGTTAATGAAGCCGCGGCCACTCGTAGCGCCAAAGAACGCAACGTTGCCCACGATGATGTTCTCGTCGAACTTGTAGGTCGCATGCGGGTTGGGGCGCACCGACACCTCGCCGCCCGAAAGGCCCTTGCCAAAGTAGTCGTTGGCGTCGCCGCACACGTTGAGCGTAATGCCGCGCGGCAGGAAGGCGCCAAAGCTCTGACCGGCCGAACCATCGCAATCGATGGTGATGGAGCCGGCGGGCAGGCCCTCGGGATGCGCCTTGGTCACCGCGTTGCCCAAGATGGTGCCCACGCAGCGGTTGACGTTGGCGATATCGGCGCGGAAGCGAATCGGACGCAGGTGCGCACGGGCATCGGCCGTATAGGGCACAAACAACGTGGAGTCGAGCGTCTTTTCGAGCTCGCTGTCCGCAGCCATCTGGGGCAGGAAGTGACGGCCGTCGGCACCCGGGATGTGGGCACCAAACTCACAGGTCGCGCTCGCCAGCACGGGCGACAGATCCAGCAGGTTAGCCTTGCGGTTGCCCGGGACCTCAATCTGGCGCAGGCACTCGGGATGGCCGACCATCTCGTCGACGGTGCGGAAGCCCAGGCTCGCCATGACCTCGCGCAGCTGCTCGGCAACAAAGAGCATAAAGTGCTCAACGTGCTCGGGCTTGCCGCGGAAGCCGCGACGCAGGCGGCAGTTTTGCGTCGCGATGCCGGCCGGGCAGGTATCCTGCTGGCAGTCGCGCTGCATGAGGCAGCCCATCGAGATGAGCGGCATGGTCGCAAAGCCAAACTCCTCGGCACCCAGCAGGCAGGCGACGGCAACATCGGTGCCGTCCATGAGTTTGCCGTCGGCCTCGAGCACCACGCGCGAGCGCAGGCCGTTTTGCAGCAGCGTCTGCTGGGCCTCGGCAAGGCCAAGCTCCAGCGGCAGACCGGCGTGCCAGATCGAATCGCGCGCCGCAGCACCGGAGCCGCCGTTGTGGCCGCTGATCAAGATCTTGTCGGCGGCACCCTTGGCCACACCGGTGGCGATGGTGCCGACGCCGGCCTCGCTGACCAGCTTGACCGACACGCGTGCGCCGGGGTTGGCGTTCTTAAGATCGAAGATAAGCTCCGCCAGGTCCTCGATGGAGTAGATGTCGTGGTGCGGCGGAGGCGAGATCAGGCCGATGCCGGGCGTGGACTGACGGACCTCGGCGATCCAGGGGTAGACCTTCTTGCCGGGCAGGTGGCCGCCCTCGCCGGGCTTGGCGCCCTGGGCCATCTTGATCTGAATCTCAAAGGCGCTGCACAGGTAGCGGCTCGTCACGCCAAAGCGCGCGCTTGCCACCTGCTTGATGGCGGAATTCTTGGAGTCACCGTTAGCCAGCGGGGTCTCACGGCGCGGATCCTCGCCGCCCTCGCCCGAGTTGGAACGGCCGTGCAGGCGGTTCATGGCGATGGCCATGAACTCGTGTGCTTCCTTGCTGATGGAACCGTACGACATGGCGCCGGTGTTAAAGCGGCGAACGATGTTGAGCGCGGGCTCGACCTCGTCGAGTGCCACCGGGGTGCGGCCGCCGGCATCAAAGTCCAGCAGGTCGCGCAGGCGCACGGCACGGCCGGTGCGGTGCAGGCGGGCGCTGTACTCCTTAAAGGTGTCGTAGCTGTCCTCACGGCAGGCGGTCCGCAGCAAGTAGACAGTCTGCGGATCGATGAGGTGATCCTCGCCGCCGAGCGGGCGCCACTTGGTCAGACCCAACGTGGGCAGCTGATCGGGAGCCGGGCTCTTAAGGATAGCGAGCGCGGCGTCGTAGCGCTCATTCTGCTCGCGCTCGACGTCCTCGACACCCATACCGCCCACACGGCTCACCGTGCCGGCGAAGTACGCGTTGACAAACTCCGGCGTAAAGCCCACGGCCTCGAAGATCTGCGCGGAGTGGTAGCTCTGCACCGTGGAGATGCCCATCTTGGACATGATGGAGACGATGCCGGCGGTCGCAGCCTTGTTGTAGTTGGCGATGCCCTGCTCGGCTGTCACGTCCAGATCGCCGTGCGCCGCCAAGTCGCGAATGCACGCATGCGCGTTGTACGGATAGATGCCGCTCGCGGAGTAGCCCACCAGCGCCGCAAAGTCGTGCGGGGACACGGCGTCGCCACACTCCACCACGATGTCGGCAAAGGTACGCACGCCGGCACGGATCAGGTGGTTGTGCACGCAGCCCACGGCGAGCAGCGACGGCACGGGCACCTCGCCCGCAGCGGCACGGTCGCTCAGCACCACGATGTTCACGCCATCGCGAACCGCAGCCTCGACGTCTTCGGCAAGCTGCTTGAGCGCAGCCTGCAGCGCGCCCTCGCCGGCATCGCGGCGGTAGACGGCACGGAAACGGCGGGTCTTAAAGCCCACGCGGTCGATGGCGCAAATGCGGTCGAACTCCTCCTCGCTCAGCAGTGGGCGCTCCAGGCGAACCAGCTGGCAGGCCGTACGAGAGTCCTCGAGCAGGTTGCCGTGGTTGCCCAGGTAGAGCGTGGTCGAGGTGACCATATGCTCGCGAAGGGCGTCGATGGGCGGGTTCGTGACCTGGGCGAACAGCTGATAGAAGTAGTCAAAGAACGAGCGCGTCTTCTTGGACAGGCAGGCCAGCGGCGCATCGATACCCATCGAGGCGAGCGGCGCCTTGCCCTGCTGGGCCATGGGACGCACGACTTCGTCAACATCATCCCAGTGATACCCGAGCTTGGCCATGCGCACGGCGGCGGGCACCTCGGTATCCTCGGCGGGCGTGGGCGCGACGGGCTTGTCGAGCGCGTCGACGGTCAGCGTCTCCTCGGCGATCCAGTCGCGATAGGGCTTTTCCTTGGCGTAACGAGCGCGCAGCTCGTCGTTGTAGATCACGCGGCCGCGGGCAAAGTCGACCTCGAGCATCTGGCCCGGCCCCAGACAGCCGCTCGTCAGGATGTTCTCGGGGCTCACCTCGATGGTGCCCGCTTCGCTTGCCAGCATAAAGTGACCGTCGCGCGTCACATAGTAGCGGGCGGGACGCAGGCCGTTACGGTCGAGGGCGGCACCCAGTGTGCGACCGTCGGTAAAGGCGATGGCCGCCGGGCCATCCCACGGCTCCATGAGCATGGACTGGTAGGCGTCGTAGGCGCGGCGCTCCTCGCTCAGACTGTCGTTGTGGTCCCACGGCTCGGGCAGCAGCATGGACGCGGCACGAGTGAGCGGACGGCCGTTCATGACCAGGAACTCGAGTACGTTGTCCAGAATCGCGGAGTCGGAACCCTCGCGGTTGATGATGGGCATCACGCGCTCAAGATCATGTTGCAACACGGGGCTGTACAGGTTGGGTTCGCGAGCGCGGATCCAGTTGACGTTACCCTTGAGGGTGTTGATCTCGCCGTTGTGAATGATAAAACGGTTGGGGTGCGCACGCTCCCAGCTGGGCGTGGTGTTGGTGGAGTAGCGCGAGTGGACGAGCGCCACGGCCGTTTTGACGGCGGCGTCGTTGAGATCGATGAAGAAGCGGCGCATCTGCGTGGCGACCAGCATGCCCTTGTACACGATGGTGCGCGAGCTCATGGAGCAGACGTAGAAGATCTTGTCGCGCAAGGCGAACTCGGCGTCGGCCTTCTTTTCGATGGTGCGGCGGCACACATACAGGCGGCGCTCGAAGGCGTCGCCGGCGGGCGTGTCGTCGGGGCGGCCCAGGAAGGCCTGCAAGATTGTGGGCATGCAGGCGCGGGCCGTCTCGCCCAGGTCGTGCGGGTCGACGGGCACCTCGCGCCAAAAGAGCAGCGGCACGCCGGCCTCGGCGCAGCCCTCCTCAAACACGCGACGGGCATCCTCTACGCCCTTGTCGTCCTGCGGGAAGAACAGCATGGCCACGCCATAGTCGCCCTCTGCCGGCAGAATCTGGCCGCACTTTTGAGCCTCTTTACGGAAAAAGTGATGCGGAACCTGGAACAGGATTCCGGCGCCGTCGCCGGTGTTCTTCTCGAGTCCGGTGCCGCCGCGGTGCTCCAAGTTGACCAGAATGGACAGTGCGTCGTCCAGGATCTGGTGATGGCGCTCACCGTTGATATCGGCAAGCGCGCCGATGCCACATGCATCGTGGTCGAATTCGGGGCGATAAAGGCCCTGCTGCTGAGCGGAATCTGCCTGCATCGCGATCCTCCCCTAGATATTAGACAGTCAGTTGAATAGGCATACTAGGAGCATCGCCGGCCCGTTGTGTTTCCCGCCCGTTTCGAAACAATCGCGTAACGCACACCCTACGAGTGGACACCGCCAACCTCAAGGGCGACAACATAGGCCCCAAGTTCGGCCTGTATGCTCACCGCTTCAAACATCTCAATCTGTAACAGGAAGACCCAATTTCGACGACTAACTGTTACAGATCAAGATGTTTTCGAGAGACGGTTCCGAATGTCTCGATCTGTAACACGAAGGGCCGGTTTTGGCGGTCAGCTGTTACAAATCGAGATTTTCCATAGGACCATTTCTTCCTGTCTTGATCTGTAACACCTAGACCCAATTTCCATCCCTGGTTGTTACAGATCAAGACATTTCGGTAAACCCCCTTTCACCATCCTATTCAAATACAACAATTTTGTTAGTCTTGGTTAACTTTTAGCCTAAAACGAGTATCCTTTGCGGCGTCAAACAAACGGCACGCAGGAGCTCACCATGCCCAACCATCTCAAACATCATTTTGGCTCCCGGCGCACCGGCGGTCACGGAGGCCTAGACATTGCGCGGCGCATCGGCCCCGGGCTACTCGTGACCGTCGGCTTTATCGATCCGGGCAACTGGGCCTCAAATATGGCCGCGGGCTCGCAGTTTGGCTACGCGCTGCTGTGGATCGTCACACTGTCCACGATTATGCTCATTGTGCTGCAGCACAATGCGGCGCACCTGGGTATCGCCACGGGCGCCTGTCTTGCCGAGGCCACGACACGTTACCTCCCCCGCTTCGTTGGACGCACGGTGCTCGCCAGTGCCTATCTCGCGACCATCGCCACCGCCATGGCCGAAGTCCTGGGTGGCGCGATTGCCCTTCAAATGCTCTTTGGGCTGCCCGTGCGCGCGGGCTGCGTCATCGTGGCGGCAGTATCGATGGCGATGCTCATGACGAGCTCCTACAAGCGCGCCGAGCGATGGATCATCGCCTTCGTCGGCGTGGTAGGACTCTCGTTCTTGGCCGAGCTTGCACTAGTCAAGGTCAACTGGCCGCAAGCCGCCGCAAGCTGGATCACACCCAGTATGCCCACCGGCTCGGCCGCGATTATCGTGAGTGTCCTGGGTGCGGTCGTTATGCCCCACAACCTCTTTCTACACTCCGAGGTCATCCAATCCATGCACTTCGAAGGCCAAGGCGAGCAGGTTATCGAAGAGCGTCTGCACTATGAGCTCTTCGACACACTCTTTTCGATGGGCGTGGGCTGGGCAATCAACTCGGCCATGGTCATCCTGGCCGCAACGACCTTCTTTGCGCACGGCATGGTCGTAGACGACCTCGCCGTCGCAGCAACCACGCTCTCCCCCATCTTGGGCCCGGCGAGCTCGACCATCTTTGCGGTGGCACTGCTGTTTGCGGGCCTCTCGAGTAGTGTGACGGCAGGCATGGCGGCAGGCACCATCACCGCGGGCATGTTCGACGAGGAATACGACATCCACGACCGACATTCCTCGATTGGGGTGGCGGCATGTTTCGCCGGCGCAGTGGCGGCGTGCCTAGTCGTCCCGAATCCTTTTGAGGGTCTCATTTGGAGTCAGGCACTGCTGTCGCTTCAGTTGCCGATTACGGTCTTTGTGCTCATACGACTCACCAGTTCGCCCCGCGTCATGGGCAAATACGCCAACTCGCGCCCGCTCAACACGCTGCTCGTAGGAATCGGTGCCATCGTGACGATTCTCGACATCGTGCTGCTAACGGGGATGTAATTGGGATGGCGTGACTGTCCAGATATAACGTCTCAATCTGTAACACGTAAGGCCGTTTTAAACCGTCAGATAAATCAGAACCACCCTTAAAAAGGGTGGTTTGCTCTTAGGGTATAACCCACGGGCCCCGGGCTCGCGTCTAAAGGCGCGGGCCCGGACTTCGTCCAGGCCTAGTGCATCTTGACCCGTGGCGCGCCGGTCGAACCGGCAGCATCACCCCCTCTTGAAGGGGTCCTCGTACTCCTTCACGCTCAGCTTGTCCAGCGCGATGTCGTGGGACTCCTGCTCCCTGATGTACTTGGCGATCGTCGCCTCGTTCAGGCCGACGGTGGACACGTAGTAGCCCTCCGCCCAGAACTTCCTGTTGCCGAACTTGTACTTGAGGTTGGCGTGCCTGTCGAATATCATCAGCGAGCTCTTCCCCTTCAGGTAGCCCATGACGCTCGCGACGCTGTACTTCGGCGGGATCGCCAGCAGCACGTGCACGTGGTCGGGCATCAGGTGCCCCTCGATTATCTCGATCCCCTTGTACTCGCACAGCTTCCTGAGGATCTCCCCTATGTCGCTCCTGATTTGGCTGTAGATCACTTTGCGCCTATACTTCGGCGTGAACACGATGTGGTACTTGCACATCCACTTCGTGTGGGAAAGGCTGTAGGCCTTCTGGGCCATGGCGACCACCCCTTCGACTCGAATTCTTGACGGCCTGAACAATCGCCAATATCGGCCGGAGGGGTGGCTTTGTAAAGCCGTTTGTCTCCACCCGCGTAGCGGGTGGTTTAAAGCTGGCCGCTGCGCGGCCAGCAGACTAAAGTCTTGAAATCAAAAGGGTCCCGGCCGGAATATCCGGCCGGGACCCTTGGACAGAGCTCTGTATGGCTAATCGCCGTGTGTCTACGAGCTACTCCTCGACAAGCTCAAACTGATCGGGACCAACGCCGCACACCGGACACACGTAATCCTCGGGCAGCTCGGGCGTGTCGACCTCAACCTCGTAACCGCAAACGGTGCACACGAACTTATACGTCTTCTTCTCCTCAGCCATGATGTTCTCCTCTCGAACGTGACTGCTGGTGTACTTGCTTATTAGTATATATTCTCAATAATATAATGCAAGTATTTTTAGAACATTTCTAGCCTTGATACGACGAAGCCTTGGGCGGCGTCTTGCCCTTTAACACCTTGTGGTAGTAGTCATAGGTCAGCGGGGCCTCGCCGCTCAGACGCTCGGCATCTTCGACCTCACCGATAAAGAGCAGGTGCGTGCCCACATCCACGGCATCAATCAGACGGCAGCTAAACAGCGCCGCCGCGTGCTCGGGCACATAGGGCATGCCCAGCGCGGTCTCGTGGGTCTCGTACTTGGCAAACTTGTCGTAATCGCTGCTGGTGCGGAAGCCAAAGTTGCCGATATAGAGCATGTCGGCGGTCTGGTCAATCACGGTCAGCGCAAAAGCCTTAGCCGATGCGATTACGCCGGACGTGACATTTTCCTTGTTCACGGCAACCGAGATGCGCGCCGGGGCGGATGTCACCTGCACCGCTGTGTTGATAACGCAGCCGGCACGCAGCCCGTCCGCCGCGGCGCTCACCACGTACAGGCCACTCGGCATAGTAAAGAACGCAGTTTTGTCCATAACGATCACTCCCCTAGCTCGGGTTGGAACCTCATGGATGTATGTACCCACAAAAAAGGCGGCACCCATAACGGACGCCGCCTTTGAGACATATATGTCAGAACAGTAAGAAAGATGAGACGCCCGCAGTTGCGGTGAAATAGGGACTGAATAGTCCCTCAATCAGGCAAAACAGTCCGTATTCCACCGCAACTTATGAAGGGTGGTCAGCGATTGCGCTCTTTGAGGGCGCGGTCGATCTCGCGTTGGACATCACGCTTGGCCATGTCCTCGCGCTTGTCGTAGAGCTTCTTGCCGCGACCCAGACCCAGCAGTAGCTTTACGCGGCCGTCGGTATTAAAGTAGAGCTCCAACGGAACCAGCGCATAACCACGGTTGCGAAGTTTGCCGTCAAGAAAGTCGATCTCCTTGCGGTGCAGCAGCAGACGACGCCGACGGTCGGGATCGCGATTCCACACGCCACCATGGCTATAAGGGTGGATATGCAGGCCGACGAGCCAGCACTCCCCGCCGCGGATCAGCGCGAAGGTATCGGTGATCTGGCAGGCGCGCTCGCGAATCGACTTGACCTCGGTGCCGCTCAGTTCAATGCCACACTCAAACGTCTCATCGATAAAGTACTCGTGATGCGCCGAGCGATTCTTGGAAATGAGCTTGCGCTCGCGCTTACTGGGCATCGCCGGCCTCCTTGGCTCCATCGGCGTTTGAGCCCGCAGCCTCGCGCTTTGCCTTGCGCTCGGCATTGAGCTCAGCATCGCTCTCGCGCACCAGCTTGATAATCGCCGCGCAGGCCTCCTCGCCCACCAGGTCGCGGGCGCGCACCGTCAGGCGCGTCGCCTCCTGTTTGTCGCCGTCGCTTGCAGCATCGGTCGCGCACATAATCAGGCAGATGGCAATCTCGGCCGAAGGCGAGGTCGGAACGCCTTGCAGGGCCAGTTCACCCATCACGTGCTCGTCGCTCTCATCGGCGGCATCCGGATAGGTGGTATGGATCTTGTTGAGCAGGCGCGTCGTATGCGCATCGTTGGGCGCCAGGCGCAGCGCCAGACGCGCGCAGCCCACGGCAGCCGAAACGTTCTCGGTCTCGGGCTCCAAGAAGTACCGGCCTAGATTGGCGTAAGCGCGGGCGGCGCACTTGCCATCGCTTGCACGCTCCAGCACCGAGAACGAGAGCGATGCCCATTCCTGCTTGTCCTCGAGTGCGCGGAACAGCTCGGCCAAATCCAAGCGATAGTTGCAGTTCATGGGGTCCCAACGCACAGCCTGCATCAGGGCATTACGAGCGCTCACATAATCCTGCTGGCGAATGTAGGCAAACGCCATATCAGAGTACAGGCGGTCAAACGGCACCTCGACCTGCACGAGCTCGCGCGGATCCTTCTCCACGTGGCGATAGGCCAAGCGCTCAAACTTGCTATCGAAGCTAAAGTATTGGCGCTTCTCCTCCGTCTTGCACTCAGCGTCGATATACTCCTCGGCGAGCTCCACCAGACGCTCCAGCAGCGGCGTCGCCGTAGCCAGGTCGCCCTGCGCCAGATAGTTCTCGGCATACGTGATGTCTTCCAAGCTGATAGGCAGGTCCATGACAACTCCTCGGTCCGGGCGGCAGACTCAACGCACGCCTTAAACATCGGTCAATACACAAAACCCGGGTCTCTTACGAGGCCCGGGCGTTCAATTTTGGTAGCCCGTACCAGATTCGAACTGGTGATCTCCGCCTTGAGAGGGCGGCGTCCTAAACCGCTAGACGAACGGGCCATATGTAGCAAATGCAATGGCTGGGATGGAGGGAGTCGAACCCCCATTGACGGAACCAGAATCCGCTGTCCTGCCATTAGACGACATCCCAATGACTGCATCGCTGCGCTCGGCTGTGCCTTTGCGCAAGAAAGAAATATACGGGAAGTCTCGCCGTGACGCAAGCCCCAATTTTGACTTTTTTTAAATTCAGTCAAATTGGCCTAATTTAGTCCAACCCGTGAAGGACCTGTGAAGCCAACCGCTGTACACGAAGGGCAAAACGCCGCGAGCGGTAGCCGTCAACCGTTGGCAGATTCTACCGTGAAAACGATAGCACCAGGCAACACAATCGAAGTATCAATGATCACGTAGATATCGAGGCACCATGGACGAAGAGCTTGATTACCTATGGGAGACCCTGGGGCTCGAGATCGCTGCTGATCTTTGGCCCGAACGGGACAAAATCCATCCCACACTGCGCCCCGCCATCACGGTGATGCAGGCAAAATACCGCCGTGCATCCTTTTTGATCATGCGGGTGTCATGGCACGCGGGACTCCCCGACCTTAAGCGAATCCAGGCAAGCCTCGTCGAGCTGTCCGGCATGCCGACCGTCATATCCGAGGCGCACCTGGAGCAGCGCCAGCGCGAGCGACTGCAACAGCAGCGGATTCCCTTTATCTGCCCCGGCGTTCAGGCATATCTGCCCTTTATGGACGAGGAGTACTGGAGCGGCAAGCCCAACAAGCACGTAAAGGTCTACGATCCGCACGAATGGGCACAGCTTGAGGATTAGCGCATATGCCCGCCAGCCGGGATAGTGCGCATGCCCGCCAACCGGAAAGCTCATCCCGGAATTTACGTCCAGAACGGGACGCGCTTTCCCCTAGAGGCCCCAAACGGAAACCGTATCCCAGATTTCGCGCTCAAACTGGGATACGGTTTCCGCTAGCCCCTTCAACCGGAAACTGCGTCCCGGAATCCGAGCTCAAAACGGGACGCACTTTCCGCAGCCACTACAGCAGCACCTCGGTCCAGGTCGCTTCCTTAAACCCAGGAATCGCAAAGTCGTCGCCCACCAGCAGCGGACGCTTGACCAGCATGCCGTCGGTCGCCAGCAGCTCGTAGCACTCCTGATCCGTCATGCCCGCATCCAGACGCGCCTTCAGGCCCAGCTCTCGATATTTCATGCCCGACGAATTAAAGAAGCGCCGCACCGGCAGCCCTGAACGAGCAATCCAGGTCGCAAGCTCATCAGCCGTGGGATTGTCCAAAACGATATCGCGATCGATATACTCTACCCCATGTTCGTCCAGCCATGCCTTGGCCTTCTTACAGGTCGAGCACTTGGGATATTCAACAAACAATACCGCCATGGGATTTCCTTTCTTAGAGAAAACAGGTGTCTGGAAAACTGCACATCGACGACCACTCGCGATTGCAGCCGTTATTGTAGTCAATGTCGAAGCATAGGCAGTCGCGATGTCTCGTCTTAAGGCTAGCGCCTCGCATGGGCGCCGATCGGCCGAGTCACATGGCGCACCAACGCCGCTGCCAGCAATACCAACAGCATGGCGGTGACATAGCCCGCAGCATCGAATCCTAAATCGATAACGTCGAAATGCCTGCCGGGAACAAAGATCTTATGCACCTGGTCGCCAACGGAGCAGGCAGCGCAAAAGAGAAACACAGGCACGCAACGGGAACACACACTCCATGGACGCCTGGAAAAGCAGACCACGATCACCGAGGCGAACAATCCGACGAAGAAAAACTCTACGGTATGGGCGACGCGACGGACGTTTGCGCCTACCCACATGCGAATGGAAGCAAGTCGACCAGGCTGGACCGTCGAGGCAGCCGGATTGGTACTCTCAGTCATGCCGTCCCCCGCCTGAATTTCACCCGTGATGCCGGTAGCCTGAACGCTCGCAGCCTGACCCTCCACCACGCGCGCGGTGGACTCGCTCAGCAACGACGTCTGCACTGCGTTTTGCTCCGTCAGCACCCAGATGCCCGCCAGCGTTGCGGCGAACAGAGCGATCGCGGTCCACCCGATTATTTTCTTCATGTGCGCCAAAGGCCAACCTCCGTCTTTTTAAATATGAGCGAGTGCAGCCCCAAATGACATCGTCACCGTATCAAAATTTGAATCGCAACAGGAAGCGACAAAGCGACGCAAACCCCTACCCCGCCTCGCGCATCCAGCGATCGAACGTCCCCACGCACACGCCCAGGCACTTTGCTGCCTGGCTGCGGGTAATATCGCCCGCCTCATAGCTATCGCGCACCAGCTCAAACTGAGGAGGGCACGGCTTGCGAGGTCGACCGAAACGGACCCCTCGCGCCCGCGCCGCTGCAATTCCCTCCGCCTGGCGCCGATGGATATTCTCGCGTTCCACCTGCGCCACGTAGCTCAGCAGTTGCAGCACAATATCGACAATCAGGGTGTTGGTCACATCCGGCGCGCCGCTGGCCCTGACACGTGTGTCAAGCAATGGCATGTCCAACACCACAATGGCAACCCCGAGCTCCTTGGTAATGCGCCGCCATTCCTCAAGAATCTCGGAGTAATTACGACCAAGTCGGTCGATAGAAAGCACCACCAGCACGTCCCCGTCTCCCAGAACGTGCAGCAGCTCGCGATAACGCGGTCGATCGAAGTCCTTGCCGCTCGCATGGTCGGCATAAATATTCGCCGAGCCCACGCCATAGGCGCCCAGCGCATCCAGCTGCCGATTAAGATTCTGATCGCGCGAACTCACCCGCGCATAACCGTACACCGTCGCCATCTCATCCCCGCTTTCTTGTAAACCTGCCAAAAAGGGACAGGTTTATTTTGGTAGGTTCTACCTCTCAAATAGCAGGTAAGCGGGCGGCCGAGCAGACGGCAAGGTAGCCACGATTCAAATGCGAAGGGCGGTCCCGAAAGGCCGCCCTCCGCTCCCCCACCATGAGTCGGGATTTGGCTAATGGATAAGCTTAAAGTCCAAGTGCCCACGCGTGGTATTGACGCGCGAGACCTCGACAATCACGCGCTGCCCCAGCTCGTAACGGGTGCCCGTGTCGGCACCTGTGAGCGTTAGCGCGTCCTCGTCGAACTCGAACCACTCGTTGCCCAGGCTCTTAATTGAAACCAGGCCCTCGACCTGTGTTAGGTCCAAGCGCACAAAGAGGCCCATGCTGCTAACCCACGAGACGGTTCCGGCATAGCGCTCACCCAGACGGTCCTCATAGTACTGGGCAATCTTGATCTTTTGCGTCGCATGGCTGGCGGCATCTGCCGCGCGCTCGGCATCGCTACATGCGCGGCAGATCTGCGGCAGAATGCGCGGCAGCGACTCGCGCCCCTTACCGATCAGCCGCGGCGTACGGACCAAGGCGTCCTTGCCGCCGAGCTGCTCATAGGCCAACTGCAGTTTGAGCACGCGGTGCACCACCAGATCGGGGTAGCGACGGATGGGACTCGTAAAGTGACAGTAGCACGGCGCGGCGAGCGCAAAGTGGCCCTCGTTGCGCGGCTTGTACAGCGCGCGCTGCATGCTGCGCAGAAGCAGCGTGTTGACGAGCGGTGCGTTGGCCGTACCGGCGGCAGCATCAACTGCAGCCTGCAGCTCATCGGGGCTCCCCAGGGCAATACCGGCAGCACGGCGATCGTCGATGATGCCTAGCTGCGCCAGCGCAACGGCAGCACCGTGCAGGCTATCGGGGCTCGGATCCTCATGCACACGATAGCAGGCCTCGATATCACGGTCTGCCAGCCACTCTGCAACGCACTCGTTGGCGAGCAGCATGGCTTCCTCGATAAGCGACGTGGCACACGAACGCTCACGCGCCACAATCTGCACGGGCACTCCGTCCTCATCCAATAGAGCGCGAATCTCGGCTGTGTCAAAATCGACTGAGCCGCGGGCGCGACGAATACGACGGCGAAGTTCGGCGAGTTCGTTAGCGGCGACAAGGAAATCGCCGAGGTCGATGTTGTAGCCGCGGGCGGCCTCCTCGCACGCAAGACCGCGCTCAAGCGCTTCCTCGCGCGAGGTCTCGGCAGCCGCAACATCCTCGGCTGCACCCTCCAGCACCGAATACTCAACCGCGCCGGCACGCACCAGCAGCGCCTCGGCGCCGTCATAGTCCATACGCACACGCGAGCGAATCACGCTGGGATACGGATCGTAATGCCGCACGCGACCCTGCGCATCGAGCTCGATATCGACGGTAAACGCAAGACGGTCCTCGTCAGGGCGAAGCGAGCACAGGTCACAGGACAGGCGTTCGGGCAGCATGGGAAGCACGCGATCGGCCAGATACACCGATGTCGTACGATGGCGAGCCTCAAGATCGATATGCCCGTCCCAAGCCACATAGTGTGAAACGTCGGCGATATGCACACCCAGCTTGTAGCCACCCTCGGGCGTGCGCTCCAACGAAATGGCATCGTCAAAGTCGCGCGCGTCGACCGGGTCGATCGTGATGACAAAGCGGTCGCGCAGATCGCGGCGGAGCGGGTCCTTAAGCGCCGCGGACACATCGAGCGAAAGCCCCTCGGCCTCGTCCAGCGCGGCCTCGGGATAGCTATCGGTATAGCCGTAGCGCGCCATCACATATTGAACGCCCAAATCGGGCGCGTCATCTCCGCCAATGCGGCGTTCGATCGTCACAGCGCCCGATTCCAGGCGCGTCGGGTAGGTCAAAATGCGCGCGACAACAGCATCACCCGGGTGAACGCCCAGACGATCCGCCGAGGTATCCTCAGGCAGAATGAAGAAGTCAGCCTTCAGACGCGAATCGAGCGGCTCGATCACACCGAGCGGACCGGCGGTCTGGTACGTACCCACCACGCTTATGGCTGCGCGCTCAACCACGCCTTCGATCACGGCGCGCCGCTCACCGTGCGGGCTGTTCTTAATGCTCACGGCAACGGTATCGCCATCCATAATCTCGCGCTTGCCACGGCCCATGACCTTGTAGTCGCCATTCTCGGTTATGACATAGGCACTGTGCTCATGGAGCTGCACGCGCCCGGTCAGGCTCGGACGGCGTTCGCTGCGCACCGGCCCGCGCTTATTGCGAGCTCCACGCTTATGCTTGTTATTGCGCCCCATGGCGCCTCCTAACTATCGATTGCCGACTCCAAAGAGTCTACCCAAATGATTCGCCATCCTGCCGTCCCCTGGGGATCAAAAAACGGGCCGCCCCATAAGAGACGACCCGTTGGAAGGGATGAATTCCAGGCATGCCTACACGCGCAGGTAGCGGCGCATGGCGATGGCAGAACCAAAGAGACCGATAATCACGCCGACCAGAATCAGCGCAGCATAGGTCACCAGGTAGTACTGCATCGGCAGGGCAAACGACATCCAGCCGATGCTCTCCTGCAGACGCGGAATCATCAGATTGCGCAGCAGCTCCAGAACGCCGATGGAAAGCAGCGAGCCCAAAATGGCCTGCAGCACGCCCTCGGTGATAAACGGGCCACGAATGAAGCCGTTGCTGGCGCCGACCAGACGCATAATCGCAATCTCACGACGACGCGCCGTGATGGACAGGCGAATCGTGTTGTTGATGAAGATGAATGCGATAAAGGTCAGAAGGCCAACGAGCACCACGGCGGCGATGCGGATGTAGTTGGTCACCTGGAACAGGCGGCTCACTTCCTCCTGGCCGTACAGCACGCTCGCGTTGACGTCGCCGTCATCCGCGATCTTCTGGAAATCGGCATCCTTCTTGAGCTTCTTGGCCGTGCTCTCGACCTGAGACGGATCGTCCATCTCAATCGCAAACGAGGCGGGCAGCGGGTTCTGGCCGTCGAGCGCGCTCATGGTGGCGTCGGCGTTGCCCGACATCTTGCTCGTGTACTCGGCCAGCGCGTCGTCCTTATCCTTATAGGTCACGGACTTGACGTTGCTCCACGTCTTGAGCTCGGCCTCAAAGGCCTGGACGTCTGCCTGATCGGCGTCATCGCTAATAAAGGCATTAATGACAACCTGATCCTCGACGGTACCGATCACGGAGTTCAGCATCGCGGAACCCATAATGAACAGGCCGATGATAAACAGCGAAAGGAAGATCGTGATGACGGCGCCGAGCGAGGTAGTCCAGTTACGGAAGAAGTGGCTGATTGCCTCTTTGAAGGAGTAGCCCACGTTAGTTGGTGCCATAGTTGCCGTAACCTCCCCTCTCCTGGTCGCGGATAACGTGGCCGCCCTCAAGGGCGATCACGCGACGGTGCATGCTATCGACCATCTCGCGGTCGTGCGTGGCGACGATCACGGTGGTGCCAGTGCGGTTAATACGCTCGAGCAGCTTCATGATGCCCAGCGAGATCGCCGGGTCGAGGTTGCCCGTCGGCTCGTCGCAGATCAGCAGCGGCGGACGGTTGACCATAGCGCGGGCGACGGCAACGCGCTGCTGCTCGCCACCGGAAAGCTGGTCGGGCAGCGAGTCCATCTGATCGGCCAGGCCGACCAGACGCAGCACCTCGGGCACCTGGCTGCGAATGACGCCCTTGGGCTTGCCGATGCACTGCAGGGCAAACGCCACGTTTTCGTAGGCGGTCTTTTGCGGCAGAAGCTTAAAGTCCTGGAACACGGCGCCAATCTGGCGGCGCAGGAACGGAACCTTGCGGTTCTTGATCTTCATGAGGTCCTGACCGGCAACCAGGATGCGGCCGCTCGTCGGCTTGACGTCACGGTTGAGCGTCGACAGCAGCGTGGTCTTACCCGAGCCGGAGTGACCGACCAGGAAGACGAACTCGCCCGGATAGATCTCGATGTTGATGTCGTCGAGTGCAGGCTTGTTGGGCTGTGCCGGATAGATCTTGGTGACATGCTCCATAAGGATGACGGGCTCGACACCGGCCTGTTTGGCCATCTTCTTGCGGCTGGCCTGCGGATCGATGGGCGCAAACACCGACGTAAAATCGGGGTTGTTGAGCGCGTTATCGAGGCTTGCGACCTCGGCTGCCTGATCGCTCTCGACCACCGGGGCAGCAGGCTGCGTGGGGTCGGGAATAGCGGCAAAGAGACCGGACTGCGCAGGCTGAGGAGCCGGCGTCGCAGGGGCCAAGGGGTCGGGAATGCCGGCCATGGTAGGCTGCGGCGTGGCGGCACCAGCCTGAGACTGCTCCACGCGAGCGGTCACGGCCTGAACGGGCTCAAAACCCGCCGTGCCGGAAAGCGCGACATCGCTGGTTGGATTGTAGGCAAAGGGATCGGATGCCGGCTGTGCCTGATCTGCCGGCTGAGCGGGGGCCTGAGCAACAGGCTGGCCCTCTGAATCCGGAGTGGCGAAACGACTGCCCTGGACGCCTGCCTGCGTCTTGGGGGCATCATCGCCCGCACCGGAGGTACGGAAGTGGTTACCCACTGGTGCTCCTTATCGTCGTGCGTTTAAACTACATGAGCGCTTTGTATTTTAGCAGTATTAGCTTTGCTGCACATAAGAAGCATGGCGTGCTTAGGGATCCCGTCGGCCGGGCACAGGGTTACTCTCCAAATCGTCCTCGGACATGTCGGAGCCCCCGCTGCGCGCTTCGCGCTGCGGGGGCTCCTCCGTCCTGCGGAAAGATTTGGAGAGTAGCCCTGTGTCCGGCCTGCGGTAACTAAGGGGTCGCCGCGTTTTACTTGGGGTGCTGCATATACAAAGTTGGAAGGGTCTGAATTGCGCTTTGTCGATATATGCCCTTTTCCCTGATGGGACCGTGCTTGAGGGGCGTCTTCATAAGTTGCGGTGAAATAGGGACTGTTTTACCAGTTAAAAGGTCTAATCAGTCCTTATTTCACCACAACTGAAACAGGGGCGCTCTCCAAGAGAGCGCCCCTGCCGGGTTTCCATAGTTCTGGCGAAGCAGTCCTTGAGATCCGCCTTGCCTTATGCCAAGAACTCCTTGGTGGTCGCCACGATGTTGGCGGCGTCCAGGCCATACTTGTGCAAGAGCTCGGCACCCGGGCCGGACTCGCCAAAGGTGTCGTTGACGCCGATCTTCTTGAGGGGCGTCGGGCACTGCTCGCACAGGACGTCGGCAACGGCGCTGCCCAGGCCACCGATTACAGAATGCTCCTCGACGGTCACGACGTGGCCGGTCTTGGTGGCGCTCTTGACGATCAGGTCGGCATCGATGGGCTTGATGGTGTGCATGTTGATGACCTCGGCGTCGATGCCCTCGGCAGCGAGCTGCTCGGCGGCCTCGAGAGCCTCGCCGACCATCAGGCCGCAGGCGATGATGGTGACGTCGGCGCCCTCGCGCATGACAATGCCCTTACCCAACTCGAAGTTGTAGGTCTCGGGGTCGTTGATAACCGGCGAGGCCAAACGAGCGAAGCGCATGTACACCGGACCGTCGCACTCGTAGGCGGCGCGCGTTACGGCGCGGGCCTCGACGTCGTCGGCAGGAACGATCACAGTCATGCCGGGGATGACGCGCATGAGGGCAATATCCTCGCAGCACTGGTGCGTGGCGCCATCCTCGCCCACCGAGATACCGGCATGCGTGGCACCGATCTTAACGTTGAGATGCGGGTAGCCGATGGAGTTACGGACCTGCTCAAAGGCGCGGCCGGCGGCAAACATGGCAAAGGTGCTCGCGAAGGCAACGCGGCCGGTGGTCGCGATACCGGCGGCGACGCCCATCAGGTTGCTCTCGGCAATGCCCACATCGAAGAAACGATCGGGGCAGGCGGCCTTGAACTTGCCGGTCTGCGTGGCGGCGGCCAGGTCGGCGTCGAGGACCACAAAGTCATCGTGCTCGTTGGCGAGCTCGACGAGGGCCTCGCCGTAGCTTACGCGCGTGGCGATTTTTTTGACGTCTGCCATCCTAGAGCTCCTCTCCGGCGGCCGTGAGCTCTGCCATGGCCTGCTCAAACTGTTCATCGTTGGGGGCCTTGCCGTGCCAACCAACCTGGTTCTCCATAAAGGAAACGCCCTTGCCCTTCATGGTCTCGGCGATGATGGCGGTCGGCTGACCCTTGGTGGCGCGGGCCTCGGCAAAGGCGGCGCGGATCTGATCGAAATCGTTGCCGTCGGCAAGCTCCACCACGTGGAACTTAAAGGCGCGGAACTTGTCGGCGAGCGGCATGGGGTCGTTGACCTCCTCGACGGGGCCGTCGATCTGCAGGCCGTTGTGGTCGACGATCACGCAGAGGTTATCGAGCTGATGGTTGCCGGCAAACATGGCTGCCTCCCAGACCTGGCCCTCCTCGCTCTCGCCATCACCCAGCAGGGCGTACGTGCGGTAAGTATCGCCCCAGTGCTTGGCGGCAACCGCCATGCCCACGGCGGCGGAGATGCCCTGGCCGAGCGAGCCGGTGGACATATCGACGCCCGGGGTGTCGTTCATGTTGGGATGGCCCTGCAGGTGGCTGCCGATATGGCGCAGCGTCTCGAGATCCTCCTTGGGGAAGAACCCACGCTCGGCGAGCACGGCGTACAGGCCCGGAGCGCAATGGCCCTTGGAGAGCACAAAACGGTCGCGATCGGCCTTGCGGGGATCGGCCGGGTCGACGTTCATTTCCTCAAAGTACAGATAGGTCATGATGTCGGCAGCGCCGAGCGAACCGCCCGGATGGCCGGACTTGGCAGCGTGCACGCCGGTGACGATGCCCTTCCTTACCTCGTTGGCAACCTTTTTGAGCTCTTCGTCGCTCATTGTGCCTTCCTTTCATCCTCATTAGACAAAATGCGCACGGCACGGAAAGGTAATCCCAACACAGCCGCAATGCACGTACGTCATTCATTATGCTGGAAACTGATGGCTTTACCAGAGTTTTTATCATTATTTGAACAATTTAGCAGGCAGAACCGCTGATGAAACGGTTTATCAATGTGAACGTCTTTTGGATGGAACGCGATCGACCCTACGCGCTAATGTCCTTGAATCCCTCGCCGAAGGCTTCCGTAACGTCGGCAACCGTCACGATGGCATGAGGATCGCGCTCGCGCACGATCGTCTTGAGGGTATTGAGCTCTCGACGGCTCACGATGACCATAATCACCGGCTTCTCGGCACCCGAATACATGCCAGTCGCCTTAAACTTGGTACAACCACGACCCAGGCCATACATGATATCGGCAGCGATATCAGGGAACTTGTCCGAGATGATGAGTACCATACGGCGTTTGTTGCCACCATCGACCACGGCATCGATCACGTAGCCGCTAATGACCATCGAAAGGCCTGCATACAGTGCGTTTTCGATTGAAAAGACCGGAGCCGATAGCGCGCATACGGCAACATCGATCGCCATGACGGTCGAGCCCACCGGCAGCGAGGTGTTACGCGAGATGATTTGGCCAATCGTGTCCGAACCGCCGGTGTTGGCGCCGGCGCGCAACACCATGCCGTAACCGATGCCCGTAATAATGCCGCCCCACATGGCAGGGAGCATCAGGTCCGCATCCGCCAGAGGTGCTACAAACGGGGCGAACAGATCGGTAAAGAAGCCCAGCAGCACAAAGCCCGTCGCGGTCTGCACCACGTAGAACATGCCGCCCTCGCGCATAACGACCAACAACAGCAAGGCGTTCATCACGATCGTCTGAATACCAACGGGAAGCGATAGGCCGCGCGCCGCGCCGACCGCCTGGATAATGGTGGCAAGGCCCGTAACGCCACCGGCGGCAAGACCGTTGGGAATCAAAAACAAGTCGGTCGCGATGGCGGCCAAGGCACACCCCAACATGATCTGGGGCAGGTCGTGAAAGAAGTTCATCGAAAGAATGCGCTTGATGTCCAGACGATATGCCATGCTGCCTCCCTCAAAAAAGCGCACCCAAACGGATGCGCTTTGAACTTCTTCTTGTATTCGATTCTACCGATTCGCCGGACAAAAACCACCCCTGCGCAGGGTTTATTCTGGATACAAACCCGTCCAACCGTTGGGCTTGGCATCGGCTTGAAGCCACCCGATGTTTTAGACCTCCGAGCCTTCTGCATCGGCGTTGCCGGTAGCCCAGCGATGGTAGCCAATAACAAACGGGTCCAGGTCGCCATCGTCAAGGACGGCCTCGACATTGCTGGTCTCCACGCCCGTGCGTAAGTCCTTGACCATCTGGTACGGGTAGAGCACGTAGCTGCGAATCTGGTTGCCAAAACCAATCGTGGTCTTGGGTCCGCGGATCTCATCGAGCGCCTCGGCGCGCTTCTCGAGCTCAATCTCGTACAGGCGAGCCTTGAGGATCTGCATGCACGCGGCCTTGTTCTGAATCTGGCTGCGCTCGTTTTGGCAGGTGACCACAATGCCGCTGGGAAAATGCGTCACGCGCACGGCGGAGTCGGTGGTGTTGACGCCCTGACCGCCCGGGCCGCTCGCGTGGTACACGTCCACGCGGATGTCATCGGGACTGATCTCGATGTCGATATCATCGGGTAGCACGGGGATGACCTCGACGCCGGCAAACGTGGTCTGGCGGCGCTTCTTGTCGTCGGTGGGGCTAATGCGAACCAAGCGGTGGACGCCGGCCTCGGCGCGCAGCATGCCAAATGCGTCCTTGCCCTCGACGGTAAAGGTCGCACGGTCAATGCCGATGACCTCGGCCGCGGGACAGTCGTTGATGGTGACCTTCCAGCCGCGACGCTGGCAGTACTTCATGTACATCTTAAAGAGCATGAAGGTCCAGTCCTGGGCCTCCAGACCACCCTGTCCGGGCTTGATGGTCACAATGGCATCGCCGTGATCGAACTCACCGGTAAACCAGCTCGAAAGCTCAAGCTCATCGATGGCACGGGCCAGGCGCTCAGCCGTGGCTGCAGCCTCCTCGCGAAGGGCGGCGGCGTCGGGGTCATCCCCCATCTCCTCGGCAAGCTCCAGCGCGGCGCGGGCATCGGAAAGCTCGCCGCGCGCGGTGTCCACGGCAGCGATATCTTCCTTGGTGCGCGCGATCTCCTCCATGGTGGCACGGGCGGCGTCGGCGTCATCCCAAAAGCCAGGGGCAACACTTTTGGCCTCGAGCTCGAACACGCGGGTACGCTTCTCGTCCAGGTGGAGATACGACTCGACCTCACCGAGCCGGTCCGCAAACGCGTCCAGCTCGGCGGGCGTTACCTCTAAAGCCTCAGCCATTAACGATTCCTGCCGTGGCAGTACTTAAACTTCTTGCCGCTACCGCAGGGGCACGGGTCGTTGCGGCCCACGTTGACGTACGGATCGTCGCTCTCGGACTTGCGATAGGTGGTCACCTTGCCACCGTTGTTGACGGCAGCCGGACCACCCTGGACAGCCGTGCGGGCCTGCACCTGCGCCTGCTTGCGCAGCACCGAGCCGCCGTTGTCACCATCGACCTCGGCAGGACCGGAGAAGTGCGCACCCTCGAGCGCGGGCTCCTCCTTGTGCTCCACGGCACGCGGGGCAGCCTTGATCTCGATGCGCAGAACCGTACGCAGATAATCCTCGTACATGGTATCGACGAGTATCTGGAACGCGCCGTAGGCCTCGGTCTTGTACTCGACCAGCGGGTCGCGCTGGCCAAAGCCGCGCAGGCCGATGCCGGTCTTGAGGTAGTCCATCTCCTGCAGGTAGTTCATCCAGCGGGTATCGATGACGCGCAGCATGACCTGGGTGTTGAGTTCGCGCATCAGGTCCTCGCCCAAGCGCTCGGCCTTCATGTTGTAGCACTTCTCTACGTAAGCCAGGACATCGGCAGCCAGGGCCTCATAATCCTCGTCGGGGAACTTCGGCGTATCGATGTGGCCGGTGAGCTCCACAACCCACTTGCGCAGGCCCTCCAGGTCGCGCTCGCCATCGTGACTGTCCTTGGTGCAGAACTCCTGCACGCAGCGGTACACGGTGTCGTGCATGACCTCGGTGATGTGGTCGGTCAGGTCCTTGCCGTCCAGAATCTTATTGCGCTCGGCGTAGATGACCTGGCGCTGCTTGTTCATGACGTCGTCGTACTCAAGGACGCTCTTACGCATGGAGAAGTTGATGCTCTCGACCTTGTGCTGGGCGCTCTCGACGGCCTTGGAGATGATCTTGTGCTGGATGGGCATGTCGTCGCCCATGTCGGCCGTGACCATCATCTTGGAGACGCGGTCCATCTTGTCGCCGCCGAACAGGCGCATGAGGTCGTCCTCGAGCGACAGGTAGAACTGGGTCTCGCCCGGATCGCCCTGACGGCCGGAGCGGCCGCGCAGCTGGTTGTCGATACGACGGGACTCATGGCGCTCGGTGCCGATGACGGTCAGGCCACCGGCGGCAAGCACGCGCTCGCGCTCGGCCTTGCAAGTCTCCTTGGCCTCGGTGTTAAACTGCTCGAGCTGCTCGGGCGTCACGTCCTCCATGGTCAGGCCCTCGTACTCCAGGCGCTCGCGCACCAACTCGTCGGGGTTGCCGCCCAGCAGGATGTCGGTACCACGGCCGGCCATGTTGGTGGCGATGGTCACGGCGCCATAGCGACCAGCCTGGGCCACGATATGGGCCTCGCGTTCATGGTGCTTGGCGTTGAGGACCTCGTGTGCGATGCCGCGCTTGGTAAGGGCGGCGGACAGCTTCTCGGAGCTCTCGATGGAGACGGTGCCCACCAGGACCGGCTGGCCCTTGGCGTGGCGACGCTCGACATCGTCGGCGACGGCGTTGTACTTGGCCTGAATGGTGCGGTACACCAGGTCCTCGTGGTCCACGCGCTGCACGGGCTTGTTGGAGGGGATAACCTCGACGGGCAGCTTGTAGATCTCGCGGAACTCGGCATCCTCGGTAAGTGCCGTGCCGGTCATGCCGGAGAGCTTGTCATACAGACGGAAGTAGTTCTGCAGGGTGATGGTGGCCAGGGTCTGGTTCTCCTCGCGTACGAGCACGCCCTCTTTGGCCTCGATGGCCTGGTGCAGGCCCTCAGAATAGCGGCGGCCTTCCATAATGCGGCCTGTGAACTCGTCGACGATCTTGACCTCGCCGTTGGTGACCACATACTGCTTGTCGCGGTGGAACATGTACTGGGCCTTCAGCGCCTGTTGCAGGTGGTTGACCAGCTGACCCGAAAGGTCGGCGTAGATGTCATCGATACCCAGGCGGCGCTCGATCTTCTTAAGACCGCGCTCGGTGGCAGCAATGGTGTGCTTGGCCTCGTCCATGACGTAGTCGCCCGTGGGTTCAACGTCCTCGGTGGCGGTAAGCATGTCGTGCGACACGTCCTCGCCGCGCTCAAGGCCACGCACGGCACGCGCGAAGTCCTTGTAGGTACTGGCGGACTTGGTGCCAGCGCCCGAGATGATGAGCGGCGTTCTGGCCTCATCGATCAGGATGGAGTCAACCTCGTCGACGATGGCGTAGTTGTGGCCGCGCTGCACGCGCTGCTCGGGGCGGGTGACCATGTTGTCGCGCAGGTAGTCGAAACCGAACTCGGAGTTGGTGCCGTAGGTGACGTCTGCCTGGTAGGCCGGACGCTTGAGCTCGAGCGGCATGTTGTTCTGGAGCAGACCGACGGTCATGCCCAGGTACTTGTAGATGCGGCCCATCCACTCGGAGTCGCGCTTGGCCAGGTAATCGTTGACGGTAACGACGTGTACACCCTTGCCGGCAATAGCGTTGAGGTAGCCGGCCAGCGTGGAGACCAGGGTCTTGCCTTCGCCGGTCTTCATCTCGGCGATATGCCCCTCATGAAGCGCCATGGCGCCAATGAGCTGCACGTCAAAGTGGCGCATACCCATGGTGCGCTTGGAAGCCTCACGCACGGTGGCAAAGGCCTCGGGGAGCATGTCATCGAGCGACTCGCCGTTGGCGTAACGCTCGCGGAACTTATCGGTCTGGCCGCGGAGTTCCTCCTCGGTCATCTTCTCAAACTGGGGCTCAAGACCGTTGATCTGGTCGACGATCTTGTAGTAGCGCTTAAGGTCCTTATCGGATCCAAAGGACAGCAGCTTTGACATGAATCCCATGTGGTTTTCCTTTTTGGCCATCGCCCACGCCGTGCAGCTGCGGGCGAGTTAAACACAGATGATTGTACTTTAGCCAAACAAGGCGCGGCCTATACGGTCGACCTCGACCGCCACGTAATAACTATGACCAACCTGCCGCAATGGAACAGGTTTATTTTGGCAGGTTTTATCTGAGCAAACGCCGTCTCTCTGCCATTTGGTGCCACGGGGACAGGTTAGCTTGCACCAATAAAAGAAAAGGGCCGCGCACCCAAATGGATGCACGGCCCTCATGCCATGAATGCGAGTGATTCCGCGGCGAGCTATTTACTCAGCAGCCTCGGTGGTCTCGGCCTCGGCAGCGGCCTCCTCGACGGGAGCCTCTGCGGGAGCCTCGGCGGCCTGCTTGGCAGCCTCCTCGGCGAACTTAGCGGCACGCTTAGCCTTCTCGGCAGCCTTAGCCTCAGCGGCGGCCTTGCGAGCGGCCTCGGCCTCAGCAGCCTTGGCGGCCTTGGCGGCCTTGGCCTCCTCAGCCTTCTTGAGCTGGGCGGCAGCGGCGCCACCGAACTTGTCGGCGAAGCGCTGGACGCGTCCACCGGTGTCGACGAACTTCTGCTGGCCGGTGTAGAACGGGTGGCACTCGTTGCAAAGCTCGACCTTCATCTCGGACACGGTAGCGTGCGTCTTGAAGGTGTTGCCGCAGGAGCACGTCACCGTGCACTCGACATACTGGGGATGGATACCCTGCTTCATGGTAGGACTCCTTATTGGTCAGGCGCTGGTTACCGATCAGCGCATAAGGCGTCTTGGTTTCCGACCAAGACAACAAACTCGGCTATGGTACCACGGCGCCGCGCGTCCCACAAAAGGTTCACGGTCTTTGTGCAACACGGCGTGGCCAACCGCAGCGGACACGCGCCCTGTTGCCCCTTCTCCCATGTTGCAGGCATGTAACGCCGCAGCGAGCGCGCCTTTTTTGCGCCAGACAGGTACAATGATGAACACTGTACCGTAGCGGAGCGCCCCGCGCGCGCCGCAACCACGCGAAAGGGTTTCCCATGGCCGAGATCTCGTCCTCCCGTATCGTCATCACCGTCCTTGGCAAGAACCGCCCCGGCATCGTCGCCGGCGTCACCCGCGTTCTGGGCGAGGCCAACGTCGACATCCGTGACATCACGCAGTCCATTATCGAGGACATCTTCACCATGACCATGCTGGCCGACACCGCCGAGTCCAAGCTCGACTTCGCCGAGCTGCAGAAGGCCCTGGCCGAGGCCGGCGAGCTTTCGGGCGTCAACGTGTCCATCCAGCGCGAGGACGTCTTTAACTTTATGTACCGCCTGTAGCGAACAAGCCGCTCGGGGCAGCTTGACGTCATATCGTCCAAGCGCGCGGCCCCAAAGCGGACCGGAGAGGAGCGCGCATGGCCTACGACGCCAAGAAAATCTACTACCGCTTCGACGATCACCTGAGCCGCCTGGTTCTGGATTACGAGGCGAGCCGTCAGATTTCGCCCGAAAGCGAAAACCTCTACCACGGCCTGCCGACCGCCCCGTACGACGAGGGCCTGTTCGTAGAGCATAACGTCAAGCGCGGCCTGCGCAATGCCGATGGCTCGGGCGTGGTCGCGGGCCTTACCCGCATCTCGGACGTGCACGGCTACAACAAGGTCGACGGCAAAGTCGTGCCCGACCAGGGCAAGCTTACGCTGCGCGGCTACAGCATCGAGGACCTGGTCAACAACGCCCAGGCCGAGAATCGCTATGGCTACGAAGAGGTCGCCTACCTGCTCATCACGGGCTCGCTGCCCAACAAAGAGGAGCTCGACGGCTTTTGCGAGCGCCTGGGCGCCTTTAGACATCTAAGCGACGAGTACGTTAAAGAGTTCCCTATGACCACGGTGTCGTCGAGCATCATGAACGTGCTCCAGCGCGCCGTGCTGCTGCTCTACGCCTTCGATGCCGAACCAGACGTGATCACGCCCGAGCACGAAATCGACGTCGCCATTTCCATGCTCGCACGTCTCCCGCGCATTGCCGCCTTCGCACACATGGCCTCGGTCGCCAAGCTTCGCGGCTCCGAGGTTCACGTGCCGCACCCCACGCCCGGTCTCTCCACCGCCGAGACCATCCTACAGGTCCTGCGCGGCGGCATGGCGTTCACCCGCGATGAGGCGATGCTGCTCGACGTTATGCTCATGCTGCATGCCGAGCACGGCGGCGGCAACAACTCCACCTTCGCTTGCCGCGTGCTGTCGTCTTCGGCCACCGACCCGTATTCCGCCTACGCCGCGGCTATCGGCTCGCTCAAGGGCCCGCGCCACGGCGGTGCCAATGCCAAGGTCGTGTCTATGCACGAGGACATCCGCGCGCATGTTTCCAACTGGGAGGACGAGGACGAGGTCGCGGCCTACCTGGGCAAGATCCTCGACAAGCAGGCCTTCGACGGCACGGGCCTCATCTACGGCATGGGCCACGCCGTCTATACGCTCAGCGACCCGCGCGCCGAGGTCTGCCGCCGTTACGCGCGCTCACTGGCAGCCAAGAAGGACTTGGGCGAAGAGTTCGCACTCATCGAGCGCATCGAGCGCCTGGCACCGCAGGTGATGCGCGACCACGGCATGACCAAGCCTATCTGCGCCAACATCGACCTGTACACAGGCTTTATCTACAAGATGCTCGGCGTGCCCGAGACGCTTTTTACGCCGCTTTTCGCCGTCGCCCGCATGGCCGGCTGGTCGGCACACCGCATGGAAGAGCTCTTCTGCGCGCATCGCATCATCCGCCCGGCATACCGTCCGGTGATCGAGCCGCTGGAATACAAGCCGCTCGCCGACCGCTAGGACGCGGACCGTTATAGAACCCGAGCGTGGCCAGGGCATCACCGCCCTCGGCCACGCTTTTTATGCCAGCAGAAAGGGCTGCATCAAATGATTGTGTTTTCCGATATGGATGGAACGCTGTTGACGAGCGATAAGCAGATGAGCGATGCAACCTGGGCGATGCTCGACGAGCTCGCTCGACGCGGGATTGAATTTGTGCCCTGCACGGGACGTCCGCTGTCGGGCATCTTTGAGCCCATCCTCGCCCATCCCGCCGTGCACTATGCCGTCTGCGCCAATGGCGCCAGCGTCTGGCAGCTCGACGACGATGTGCCCACCGACGCCTCGCGCGCCACGCGCATCTTGAGCCGACCGCTCGATTGCGGCATTGCCCATCGCATCCATCGCATTGCCGCCGGCCACGATGTGACCTTCGATATCTTCGCGGATGGGCAGTGCTTCCTCCCCCGCTCGCTATACGGGCGTCTGGATGAGTTCTGTGGCGGCGACCCCCACATCGCGGCTTCGCTCAAGCGCACACGAACACCGATCGACATGGATATCGACAGCAAGATCGACGAGGTCGAGACGCTCGAACGCATCGCCATGTACTGGCACGACCCGGCCGATCGCGACGCTATCGCGGCGGAGCTCGACACGCTCGGAGGCATTGAGGTCACGCGTTCGTACGCCATGAATATCGAGGTCATGGGCGAGGGCGCCACCAAGGGAACGGCACTCACGTGGCTGTGCGAGCATCTGGGCGAGCGTCTCGCCGACGCCTGGGCCTTCGGCGACAACATCAACGACATCCCCATGCTGCAGGCAGCGGGCCATGGCATGGCCATGATCAACGCCGAGCTCGAAGACCGCGAGGCCGCCGACGCCATCACCGAATACGACAACGACCACGACGGCGTCGCCCGCACCATCATGGCCGCCCTCGCCTAGTCATTGGGGACGTTCTTAAACGACTAGTCACTGGGGACACTCTTCGCAAAAAGCTGCAAGGACTGTCCCCCACTGCCGGCAGAAAAAGAACGTCCCCATCTGCCGGATTGAACTGCCTCCCATTTCTTGGACACGAGAAATGGGAGGCTTTTGGAGTGGGTATGATGAATTGGACACCTAGTTAAGAGCGAAAGGTGTTCAAGATGACCCAAAGAAGAAAGCGATACG